>JBKPRD010000272.1:0-9528 GCA_046734415.1 Actinomycetota bacterium
CAGGTCGAGGTCCCCGGTCGGCCTCGTAAAACAACCGGGAACCAACGTAAGTGCGGATCACGAACTCGCACTCGCTGCCTAACTGAGTTAGGCAACGCGTCGCTCCCCGCTCGGCCCGTGGCGGGGGCAGCGGCGTCATAAACGGGCTGGCCCCGAAGGAGAGCCAATCGCCGGAGGGGTGAGACCGCAGGATGGCTGGCCCGGCGGTAGGTCGCTCACACACCGGCCGTCCGGGCGAGAGCAAAGGGTGAGCTAAACCTGTAGAGGCTCTGCCCGGTGCGGCCGCGGACGCGGGTTCGATTCCCGCCGCCTCCACTATTCGGGTTAACCATGCGGACTGTTGGGTCTGTTCGGTTGAAATGTTGCTGTCGGTAGGAATCATTGTCCGCGGTCTCCAGCGATGGGTCGATAGGCCGTCCTCCGGTTCGCTGTGGGTTCGTCGTGTGAGTGCCTAGCGGTTGGTCGAGCACGGAGAACGATGGGGAGGAGCTGAGCCTTGCCCCTCCGCGTCGGCCCAACAAGCGCCTGTTCATCTGGCTCGACCTCGTGGCGGTCAAGTGCTCCGGGAAAGGGCACGGGACGATCCTCCGTGGTACCGGCCGGACACCGGCCAAATTGATCGCCTGGCTGACGCACAACCCCGATTTCGTGATCGTCTCCTGACCCATGCCGTCAGCGCTTGTCCACGGCGTGCGCATGACGACCTTGACTCTCGGCATCTCTACCTCGGCCAACTACGGCGATCCTGAGTGCCTTGCGAACCCCAGATGCGCCGACCTTTTCAAAGATCCGAAGTACTGGGGATCGTCGGACTTCTACGGCATCGGAGGTTCCGAGCAGGTGCGCCTCTCCCTCGGGACGATCAGGGTTAGCGGCAAGTCGCACACGCTGTTCGTCGGACTCGATGCAGAGGGACACACTCAGCTGGCTTCTCACGTTCTGCGCAGAGTGCGCCGAGTGGGAGTTCGGCGGCGGATAGCTGACGTCCGGTCGAAGTCTCGCGCGAGTTCGAGCGCCCGGAGGATCGCCGGCCACTGCGGCGAGTCCGCGCGTTCCAGCTGTTCGAACAGCTTGTCGATGTCGTCGCGGCCGGCGGTCTCGCGCAGCCAGCGCGTGAGACGGATGAAGAGCAGTGGGTTGGCGAGAAGCGGTCGCCAGGGGTCGGCGGGTTCGTTTGGGGTTTGATCGCCTTGGTAACACGCCGAAGACGGCACAAGAGAAAGGAGGTCACCATGGCGACTACTCGCACTAAGGAGCAGTTGTACCGGGAGGCCAAGCGTCTTGGCGTCAGGGGTCGCTCGAAGATGAACAAGGGCCAGCTCCAGGCCGCCATTGCGCGAAGGGGCCGCTGAAAAGCGAGCGATGACTCCAGAAGTGGGTGTGGGGCGGCGCTAGGGCCGCCCCACACTCCCAGGCTCAGAAACGAAGTCCCTTGGCTAGGGGACAACGGTGACGGTGGCGCGCATCCAGGGGTCGATGCAGTCCTGGAAGCTATGAACGCCGACCGCGAGGTAGGGTCGCTGACGCCGCACTGGCCGAAGCGGCGCCTGCGGCCTCGCGGCCACAGGCGCCGGCTGCTCGCTATTCCTTCGGCTGGATGTTCTGGTTGACGCGGAAGGTGTTGTCCGGGTCGTACTGCGCCTTGGTGCTCGCCAGCCGGTCGTAGTTGTCCCGGTAGGCGGCGCGGACGCGCTCCTGACCCTCCTCCATCATCATGTTCACGTAGGCGCCGCCGGCCGAGTACGGATGCAGTGTCTCCTGGTAGTCGATGCTCCAGCGCCGGATGACGTCGACGTTGGCCGGATCGGGGTCGACGCCTGCGAACACCGCTCCCCAGTTGGCGTCGCGGTAGCCCCACGCCGTCTCGGAGGCGCCGACGTCGTGGGCGGCGCCGTCGATCGGGTACATGTGCATCGTCGACTTCATCGTCGGCAGGGCGGTGCCGAACTTGTGGTGGAGCGCGACGGCCTCGTCCGGGATCTCCTTGACGAAGTCAGCGCGCCAGTACCACTGGTCGCCGGGCGGGTAGAGGCCGTCGAACGCACCCTGGAGCGTCGCGTGCGGCATCGGCCCGGCCCCGTGCATGAGCGGCTCCGGCACGGAGTCGAGGAGCGGCTTCATCGCTGCCGCGGCCGCGTCCTCGGGTCCGACGTAGCACCAGACGACGCCGCAGACCTTGCGCAGATGGATCTCCTCCGGGAACGGCGGCGCCGGCGGGACGGTGTGGTACGCGAAGAAGCCGTTCAGCTCGCGCGGCGCGGACGGCAGGAACTCGCGGTAGGCCTTCAGGACCTCTTCGCTGTCCTCGACCGCCCAGAACGTCGGACCCGCGACGACGGTGCCGACGTCGTGCAGCCGGAACAGGAAGGACGTCACGACGCCGAAGTTGCCGCCGCCGCCTCGCAGCGCCCAGTAGAGCTCGGGGTGCGAGTCCGCGTTCGCCTTGACGACCTCGCCGCTCGCGAGGACG
This sequence comes from Actinomycetota bacterium, assembly GCA_046734415.1. Taxonomy (GTDB): domain Bacteria; phylum Actinomycetota; class Thermoleophilia; order Gaiellales; family Gaiellaceae; genus DATBLE01. The sequence continues at coordinate 2,471 of JBKPRD010000272.1, forward strand.
ACCTCCGCCTCGAGCAGGTTGTCGATTGCAAGGCCGCACTTGCGCGTCAGGTGGCCGATCCCGCCGCCGAGCGTCAGGCCGCCGACGCCGGTGGTCGAGATGATCCCGCTCGGCGTCGCGAGGCCGTGCTCGCCCGTGGCGCCGTCGACGTCCTGCCACCGGCAGCCGCCGCCGGCGCGAACCGTTCGCGCCTGCGGGTCGACCTCCACCGTCCTCAGGGGTGACAGGTCGATGACGACCCCCTCGTCGACCGTGCCGAGGCCAGCGCCGTTGTGGCCGCCGCCGCGGACGGCTATCCGCAGGTCGCGCTCGCGCGCGAAGCCGACCACGCTTGACACGTCGTCCGTGCTCGCGCACTGCGCGATCAGCCCGGGCCGCTTCTCGATCATCGCGTTGTAGACGGCCCGAGCCTCGTCGTAGTTCGAGTCGTCCGGCCCGATCAGCTGCCCGCCGAAGCCGGAGAGCTCGTCGCGGGCAGCGTCTGCCGGTGAGATGGTCGTGCTCACGTTTCCCCTTTCTCTCGGAATGCTTGTCTCACCGCCGAGACTACGCAGGAGCAGCCCGTTTGTCATGACCGGGCCTGACCAAGTTCGCCCGGGGTCCGGGCCCGCGTGCGGGAGGCAGTAATAGTCAGATCTGACTATCGTTCGCGTGCGGTTTCCCCACGTGATCGAGCTTCCAGGGTCCCTCCGTCCGGTCTCGACCTTTCCGTTCGTCGGGCGGTCGGCGGAGCTGCAGCGCCTCCGGGACCTCGTGCCAGGGAGCGGGGAGGAGAGCCGGCGGATCGTCCTCCTCGGCGGCGAGGCGGGCTCGGGCAAGAGCCGCCTGGTCCGGGAGTTCGCGGCGGAAGCGGCCGAGGACGGCACGCTGGTCCTCAGCGGCTCGGCCGACGCCGTCGTGCGGACGCCCTACGGCCCCTTCGTCGAGGCGCTCGACCAGCTCTCGGGCGCGATCGAGCCGAAAGAGCTCCGCTCGGCTCTCGGCTCCGGCGGCGGCGAGCTGACACGCCTGATCCCCGAACTGCCCTCGATCGTCGGCGGACTGCCGGCGCCGGCAGAGGCCGATCCCGACACCGAGCGGCACCGGGTGCACACCGCGGTGAGCAACCTACTCGGCGGTGTCAGCCGCTCACGGCCGGTGCTGCTCGTGCTCGAGGACGTGCACTGGGCCGACGCGCCGAGCCTGCTCCTGCTTCGCCACCTCGCCCGGTCGGGAGACGCGCGCGTGCTTGTCGTGGCGACCTTCCGCGACATCGACGCGGACGTCCCGGAGGTCCTGTCGGAGACGCTTGCCGATCTCCGCCGGTCGGACGACGTCGTGCGGCTTCGCCTGTCGACCTTGTCCGGCGAGGAGGTGGGGGAGTTCGTCCGGCGCGCGGCCGGTGCCGAGGCCAGCGCGGAGCTCGACGAGCTCGCCGGCCAGCTCCACGACCTCACCGGCGGAAACGCATTTCTCGTCTGCGAGCTCTGGCGCGCGCTGATCGAGACGCATGCGATCGACACGACGGGGGAAGTCGTGCGGGTGACGCGGCCCCCGGTCGAGCTCGAGAGCCCGGAGAGCGTCCGCGAGGTCGTCAGCCGACGTCTGGCCCGCCTCGAGCCGAGGACGAGCGACCTACTCGAGCTCGCGGCGGTGGCCGGGTCGGAGTTCGAGCTCGACATCGTGCGGCGTGCGTCCGGCCTCGCCGAGCCTGAGCTGGTCTCGAGTCTCGACGAGGCGGCGGCCAGCGGGATGATCGAGGAGCTGCCCTCGCCCGGGCTGGTCTTCCGGTTTACCCACGAGCTGGTGCGACGGGCTCTGTACGACCGACTGTCGGGAATTCGCAGAGCGGAGCTGCATCTGCGAGTCGGCGAGGCCTTGGAGGCGGGCGGCGAGCCCGCGGGGCGCACGCTGGCCGACCTCGCGCACCACTTCGGCGCCGCCGCCCCGTTCGACTCGACCCGACGCGGGGTCCAGTACAACGTGCTCGCCGCCAGGGCTGCGGTCTCCGCACTCGCCTTCGACGAGGCAGGGGCACGGCTCCGAACGGCGCTCGCGCTCGGGATCGAGGGCAACGAGCTCCGGGCGGAGGTCTACCTCGAGCTCGGCAACGCCAGCCACCGCGCAGGCAAGGCGTTCGACGCCCTCGACGCCTTCCGCACTGCCGCGGAGATCGCCCGCCGGCTCGGCGACACCGAGCTCCTCGCCCGGGCAGCGATCGGCTACGAGGACGCCTGCTGGCGGCCTGGCATCGCCGACCAGGGCGCCGTCGAGCTGCTCGAGGAGGCGGTTGCGGAGCTCGGCCGGGGGGACAGCGAGCTGCGGATTGGACTTCTCGCAGGACTCGCGCGGGCGCTCGACTTCCAGGGCGAGCACGAGCGGGGTCTGATCGTCCGCGAAAACGCAATCGCGATGGCCCGCCGGCTCTCGGACAGGGTCGGTCTGGCGACGGTCCTAGTCGGCTCCTACTGGTCGCTCGGGGCGACGCCCCTGGAGGAGATCCTCGGGATGCTCACCGAGGCGCGCGACATCGGCGACGAGCTCGGAGACATGGAGATCCGGGCCGAGGCGATGTCATGGCGCGTGCCCGGGTTCGTCGCGCTCGGCGACATGGAGGCGGCCCGGCGAGAGGCGGCCGCCGTCCTCGAGAACGCCGAGCGGACGGCGCAGCCGTTCATGATCCACGTCGCCGAGCATTACGAGTCGGCAATCGCGCTCTGCGACGGGCGCCTCGAAAACGCGGAGAAACACGCTTTGCGCTCGCACGAGTGGAGCAGGCTGCTCACCGGCCGGGACGCTTCGGGCGTCTACGGGATCCAGATGTTCAGCCTTCGGCGAGAGCAGGGACGGCTCGACGAGCTCGCGCCGGTGATGCGGATCGTGGCGGGCGAGGGCCCGCGTGAGGGGCCGTGGGGGCCTGGGCTCGCTGCCCTGCTCGCCGAGCTCGGGATGGAGTCGGCGGCGAAGCGAGAGCTCGTCCGGCTCGCGGCGGACGGGATCGAGCCCTTCCGCAAGACGCTGTGGCTCGCCTCGCTCACGTACCTGACCGACGCCTGCGCGGCCCTGGGCGACCCGGCGACCGCCGAGCTCGTCTACCCGGAGCTCGAGCCCCACGCGGAGACGAACATCCTGATCGGTCACCTCGTCTCGTGCTACGGCGCGGCCGGCCGGTACCTCGGCATGCTGGCGTCGCTGCTCGGCGACGCGGACCGGGCCGAGGCGCACTTCGAGCAGGCGCTGGAGCTCAACCGCCGCATGGAGGCGTGGACCTGGGTCGCGCACACGGCCTACGAGTACGCGCGGACGCTGCTCCGCCACCGTCCCGGCCGGCGGGAGCAGGCAGCTGCGCTGCTGGGGGAGGCCGCCGAGCTGGGAGAGCGCATCGGGATGCCGACGTTGCTCCGGCGGATCCGGGCGCTCGAGGTGGCCGCGCCGCCGCAGTCGGCCTCGCTACCCGACGGCCTGTCCGCCCGCGAGGTGCAGATCCTCGGCCTCGTGGCCCGCGGCCTGAGCAACCGCGAGATCGGACAGGCGCTGACGATCAGCGAGCACACGGCCGCGAACCACATCCGCAGCATCCTCCGCAAGACCGGGTGTGCCAACCGCACCGAGGCGGCCTCGTACGCGCACCGGCGCGGCCTCGTTCCGGCCTGACGTCCTCTACGATTGCGCGATGCCTGTCTTCATGATCGAGCGCACGTTCGCCGAGCAGCTCGACCTCTCGAACGACGACGTCCGGCTGATCGAGGAGGTGAACGCGGACGAGGGCGTCCGCTGGCTGTTCTCCTTCCTCAGCGCCGACCGAAGACGGACCTACTGCCTCTACGAGGCGCCTACCGCCGAGGCGATCGTCGCCGCCGCGCGCCGGGCGAACGTCCCCGCCGATTCGGTGATCGAGGTCGGTGCAGCGACGCCGCAGTTCGCCGACCGGCTGACCGAGTGGGCCGACTCGACGCGCTAGCGCTCGCCCTGGACGTGCGGTGACGGGGCTTTTGAAAGGGGCCCGTCACCGCTACCGAGCTTCGGCCACGGGGCATCGGGGCCGGCACTGACCCGTTGTGTGGGAGAATCCGTCCGTGAGCACCGTGCTCGCCGACGCGGCGGCGCTCGTCGCGGAGAAGCGCCGCGAGTTCGCCGCCCGCAACCCGGAGAGCGCACGGCTGCACGACGACGCCCGCCGCGTCCTGCCCGGCGGCCACACGCGCACGATCCTCGCTCACGAGCCGTTCGCGCTGACGTTCGTCCGGGGCGAGGGCGCGGTCCTGGTCGACGCGGACGGGCACGAGTACGTCGATCTGCTCGGCGACTACACGGCCGGGCTGTTGGGGCACGGCGAGCGGCGCGTGCTCGACGCCGTTCACCGAGCGCTGAGCGAGCTGGCGAGCGTCGGCGGCCTGCATCCGCACGAGACAGACCTCGCACGGCTGATGTGTGAACGGTTCGGCCTCGACCGCGTGCGGTTCACCAACTCGGGCACCGAGGCGAACCTGATGGCGATCACGACGGCACGGCAGTTCACGGGCCGCTCCAAGGTGCTCGTCTTCCACGGCGGCTACCACGGCGGCGTGCTCTTCTTCTCGACCGGGGGCGCGCCCTGGAACGCCCCGTACCCGTTCCTGGTCGCGCCATACAACGACCTTGCTGCGACGACGCGGCTGATCGAGGAGCACGCCGACGACCTCGCCGCGGTGCTCGTCGAGCCGATGCTCGGCTCCGGCGGCTGTATCCCCGCCGAGCCCGAGTTCCTGCGCGGCGTCTTCGACGCGGCGCGCTCGGCGGGCGCGGTCTGCATCGCCGACGAGGTGATGACCTCGCGCCACGGGGGCTCCGGTCTCGCAGCGCTGCTCGGCGTCGATCCGGACGTGCAGACCTACGGCAAGTACATCGGCGGCGGCTTCTCGTTCGGCGCCTTCGGGGGCCGTGCGGAGCTGCTCGACCAGTTCGACACGACCAGGCCGGGCTCGATCCCGCACGCGGGGACGTTCAACAACAACGTCGCGACGATGGCGGCCGGCTGCGTCGTCCTCGGCGAGCTCTACACCGCGGACGTCGCCGAGGCCCACACCGCGCGCGGCGAGCGCTTCCGGGCCGAGGTGGCCGAGGCGCTCGCCCGGCACCCCGTCCCGGTCGGGGTCACCGGCTACGGCTCGATGCTCGCCCTGCACGCGGACAGCCCGGAGCTCCAGGAGATCGTCTTCCTCGGCCTCTACCTGCGCGGGATCTACACCGCGCCCCGCGGGATGATCAACCTCAGTCTCCCGCTGACGGACGAGCAGCTCGTCGCTGCGCTCACGGCGCTGGAGGAGACACTGGCGGAATTGGCTCGACTGCTGTAGCCGAGCTGTTCGTCAGTTCCCCCACAGCGGCCTGACCTCGATCGTGCCCGCCTCGGCATTCGGGTGGCTCGCGGCGATCTCGACAGCCTCCTCGAGACTGCCGCACTCGATCAGGTCGAAGCCCCCGATCGCCTCCTTCGTCTCCGCGAACGGGCCGTCGGTGACCATCTTCTTGCCGCCGCGGACGCGCACGGAGCGCGCCCGGCGCGGCGGCGCGAGCTGGTCGCCCGTCTGCCAGATGCCCCGCGCGCGGAGGTCGTCCACCCACGGGAACCCCTCGTCGTCGGCCGCCGCCGTCCCCGGCTCCGGCTCGGTCTGGCCGTTCATCCGCTCGGTGTCCCAGCAGACCAGCAGCAGGTACTTCATCGTCGCTCCTCTCGTCGTAGTGACCTGGCCGTAAGGACGACGGACGAGCCGGCCACTGATCGACATTTCGGCGATCTGCCGTGACGGCTACTTCAGTCCTCGCCGTCCCAGTAGTCGAGCTTCTCGAGCCGGGCGATCACGCGGACTCCGCCGAAGTTGATCTTGTTCGAGCGCGGGTAGTAGCAGATGTCCCCGGGCTCCCTGGTGCCGTATGCGAGATACGTGAGTCCGCCGTCTCCGGCACGGAAAAGATGTGCGACACCGGTGCCGGCCGGGCGGGAGACGACCGAACCGGGCCGCACCGGTGTCTCCTCCTCGTCGTCGAGCACGAGCACGCCGTGGCCGTCGAGCATGACGAAGATCTCCTCCTCCAGCGAATGGCAGTGCAGCGGGGCGGATTCCTTTCCGGGAGCGACGACGACGTGCTGCAGACCGGTGGAAAGCGAGCCACAGGCGATGCCGAGGTTCCTCCTCGTGCGGGAGATGTGCTTCCGGTCGACTGTCTTTGCCTCGACCTCTGCGACGTTGACGATCGTGGTCGGCCGGGGACCGGGGTTGGCCGGAAGCTCCGGTGGGCCGATCTTCGCCTCCCGCACGAACTGGGTCGGCAACCCATCAGTCACGCTGTCCACGGATTCGACGAAGCGGCCGCCGACGAGCGAGGCGCCGAGGCGCGGGAACCGCGGGCTCTCGTCGCGGAGGCGCGGGCCGAACGCGAGCACATCGAGGTCGGTCACCGCGTGCAGCGTGTGCGCACCGCTGCCTGGGTGGTAGACGATGCAGTCGCCAGCGCCGATCTCCGCGACCTCGCCGCGATGCCAGGAAAGCCCGCGCCCGGCGAGGACGTAGAAGATCTCCTCCGAGCGACCGTGCTCGTGCGCGGGCGTCGACCAGGCGCCCTCGCGCACCTCGATCCGCCGGACTCCGACACCCACGCAGCCGGCGTCCTCGCCGAGAAGAGACCAGGTCGCGTGCAGGTGCCCGATCTCGTACTCGCGCCGTGGGGCCTCGTCGAAATGCGTGATCCCCATGTCAGCTCTTTACCAGTAATGGGCGCAGGGCGCGCTCCAGCTCGCCGCTCTCGGAGATGACGGGCGAGCCGACGGCAACGGGCTTGTCGCCCCACTTCGCGTCCGGCCCGTAGACGAGGAAGATGTCCCACGCCGCCCTCCCGCCGCCGCGGCCGAGCATCCGCGCGATCGCGAGTCCGAGCTTGCGCTCGCCGTCCCAGTAGTGCGTCGCGCGCCGATCGACGAGGAGGTCGGCGACCTCCGGGTTCGCGTCGCCCGACAACATCGGGATCCAGCCCACGTAGACCCGGAGATCGGCCTCCGGGTACCGCCTCAGGATGTGCTCCTGCGCCCAACTGGCGCCGGC
>JBKPRD010000273.1:0-2706 GCA_046734415.1 Actinomycetota bacterium
TACTAGTTCGAGCGGGTGGCCGGGCTCCGCGGTGCTCGAGGGCCGGGGCTATACTGACCGCCGCGCGCGGATGTAGCTCAGTTGGCTAGAGCGTCTGCTTGCCATGCAGAAGGTCGAGGGTTCGAGTCCCTTCATCCGCTCTCCGAAAGCCCCGCTAGACGGGGCTTTTTGTTGCCTGTTACGTCTGAGAGACTCGTCATGGGGCACCGGCGACCTCTGGAAAGGAGACCGAATGTCAGGCAAAGACAGATCACGCTCGGTGGCCGGTCCGGCGTCTAACCGCGACAGCAAAAGCAAGACGCTCGGCCGACGCCTGCACCGCTTTCTCGTTCCGGTTCCCAAGCTCGGGCCGCCTGTCAACCCGGCTCTTCTGAAGCGCGAACGGGAGCGCGCGGAGCGGAGGCAGAACCGGGCCGCGGACAAGATCACCGCGTTTTCAGGGTCGATGCTCTTTGTCTATCTCCACGTCATCTGGTTCGGCTGCTGGATCGGCTTCAGCGTGGAGGACTACCCCTACGGTCTCTTGACGATGATCGTCTCGCTCGAAGCGATCTTCCTCTCGACCTTCGTGATGATCTCTCAGAACCGCGCCGACGGGAGGCGTCAGGTGATTGCCGACCACCAGTGGCAGACCGTTCAGGAGGAGGACAAGCAAAACCAGGAGCTACTCGATCTCTCGAACCAGATTCTCCAACTGACGAAGGCCATCCATGCCAGCACGACTCAACGATCGGATGGGCCGACGCACCCCGCATGAGACCTGTGGCGACGCGAAGTTGTGATCGCGATCAGTTGCGCGTGGCGGCGGCGAGCCCGAGGGCAACTGCGTCCTCGGCGACGGCCACGGCCAGCGGCGGGACATGCGTTCCGGCAATGACGCGCAGGTCGTGACCCACCCGTGCGGCTACGAGTGCCATCGTCCAGGAAGCGAGCACATTCGGCAGGACAGGTCTGTTGGTGCCGCGTGCTAGGACGACGGCGGCCGCACCCGCGAGCGTCAGACGTGCGGTGAGACCACGCATTCCGAGGCGTGAAGGCGTTGTCGGCAGCTTGTCGATAACCAATTCGGCTGCGACAGCGACGCGCGCAGCAGTACGAGCCTGTGGACGCATCAGCGGCGCGGGCAAGCCTTGGGCGCCTCCGTCGATCAACGCAGCCATTGCCGCCGTCGACCGCAATCCGGTCGCTGCACCTGCGACTACCGCCCGCGAGACGATTCCTCGAAGCGGGACCGGCCTAATCGGCTTCATCGGGTACGTGACACGCGACTCGACGCCCGCTCTGGCGTCAGCCGTCCTCGATCAGTCGCTCCCTCGGGAGCCTCCACTTGGTGGTCGTGCGGCTGCGAGCTCGGTTCCTCGCTCACGCCCGGAGTATCCAGCAGGCGGGCGACTCACCTCATCGCGGCCGCACGGAATTTTGGCGTTCCCGCCGTTCGCCTAGGGAATGACCGTCAGGAGGCCGGGCCGTCTTTCCGCTCTCGCGGCTCCCCGGACGAGACCAGCTCAGGTTTCTCTCGCGGTGTGCATGTGCGCGAAGAGCAGTCGAGAGCGAGCTCGGCGCCTTGTCCTCGACGGCGGGCGGCGTAAAATCGTGGCCCACACACCGAAGGGGGTAGCCAATGACGGTGACGGAGAGCTTCGCGAAGCTCAAGGCGGAGATCGACAAGGCGGACAGCGAGATCCGGGCTGCGGCCGAGGAGGATCAGACAAAGATCCAGGCGAAGGTGGACGATGCCCGGCGGGACGCCGACAAGCGTGCGGCCGCGCTCCGGGCCAGGAGTAGCGACGCCACCACGGAAGCCAAGAGCCACTGGCAGGAGATGCAGGCCGAGTGGGACCGCCACATCGAGAACATGCGGCAGCGCATCGACGAAACCAAGGCGGCCGTCGACCGCGACGTCGCGGTGCGTGACGCCGAATCGGCTTACGAGGACGCAAACGACGCGATCGAGTTTGCGCAGTCAGCGATCGTCGAGGCCGAGTACGCGACGCTCGCGGCGCTGCAGGCAGAAAAGAACGCCCAGCGTCTGGGAGCCCCGCTCTAGACTGGGCTGTCACCCGGCGGGCCCGACACTCGGGTCTGTTTTGAGTCGATCGGGAAGGGACGGCGCCCGTTTGGGCGCCGTCCCTTCCTCGCACCGAGAAGGGGCCGGCACCCTACCCCCAGGGCCGAGCTCGGGCGTGGGTCCTTCCTGCTGTTGCTGTTCCGTCGATGGTCGGCTCGTCTTGTGGCTCGTCATACTGATCCGGCCGTGGACGTGCCTGTTCAATACTTCCAGTCCGTTATCGCCATCGAGCTAGCGGTGACGGGTGCGCTGCTGTGGCAGATCCACTTCTTCGATTCGAGGCCAGCGCGGGTGGAGGGCAAGGAGCTTCCCGACGCGCGGTTGCGGGTTGGCATGGCGCTCGTTCTGGGCGCGACCGTGTTCGGATCGTTGTGGGCGATGGCCGATGAGGGGCCGAAGTGGGCGGCTCTCGCGGTCACCGTCGGCCTGGCCGTCTCGCTCGTCCCGATCCTGCTCCGCGTGCTTCCACCGTTAGCGAAAGACGCAGCGACGAACGAACGCGATCCCAACTACGGCGTCACGGTTGCCGGGTTGCTCTTGTATGTCGGCGTCGTCTGCGGCTTTCTCGTGTTGCTCGACGTCGACTAAGGATCGTCTTCGACCGCCCGGGCGAGCTACGGATCGGTCTGCCCCTTGAG
>JBKPRD010000274.1:0-5574 GCA_046734415.1 Actinomycetota bacterium
TTTCTCACGCGGGCACCGCAGTCGCTCGGGGTAAACGTCGCGAACGAGCTGACGGAGGTGCGTTCGACGCCGCCGGCACGGGTTCGCGCTGAGATCGACCGCTCGCTCGCCGCCGCCACGCGCATCGACCACGACGTCGAAAGGCAGCTGCGCGCGCCCGACGCCGCCGTTCTCCTGGCCGACCTCGTGTGGCTCGCCTGGGAAACGTTGCTCGCGCAGAACTGGCAGGACCTGCGCGATGTCCTCGAGCATGACGTCCTCTACCGCTCCCGGTTGCTCGCCAGCGGCGGCGTCGCGGCGATGCTTTCCGAGCTCGAGCCGTTCGTGCGCCTCGAGCACGATCGGGTGATCATCAAGAGCAGCACTGACGGAGCACTCGGCGCCTGTGAATGCGGACTGACGCTGATGCCCTCGGCGTTGATCGCGCCGGACGCGGTCGAGGTACTCGATCAGGAACCCCCCGTCCTCGTCTACCCCACCCGTGGCCTCGGCCTAGTTGCTCCCGACGGACGCGCCAACGAGGCTGCGGTGGCGAAGCTGATCGGCCCAACCCGCGCGCACATCCTCGACCTCGTCGGCGACCCGATGCACACGGCAGGCCTGGCGCGGCGACTGCAGCGCTCGCCCGGAAACGTTGCCGACCACCTGAAGGTGCTGCACGAGTGCCGCCTTGTGCGACGCTCACGGGTCGGCCGCACGGTCCTTTACTCCCGCACACCGCTCGGCACCGCCGTCCTAGCGTCGGCTCCGTCCGAAGATCAGCTCTTGCGCGCGTAGCCGGCGAGCCCACCTGCGAGAAGCGTGAGCGCAGCCTCGCCTCGACTCCGCACATCGCGCGCGAGCCGGCGCCGGTCGGGCGTGCCTGCGACGACCCGCTGACGGACATAGGAGATCAGTGCGCCGTGAACGCCGATCAGCGCGTTCGCGGCGGCGTAGGGGCGCAAGTCGGCCGGGCTCGCCGACGTCTCTGCCGCGATCAACTCGGCCAGCGCGTCGGTGTAGCGGGCAAGAACCTGCTGCTCGCGGGCCCGCAGCGCCGGGCTGGCCTCGATCATCCGCGTGACCGCGACAAGCTCGGCGGCGCGCTTCTCATCGGCCTCGCCCAGGAAGCCGCGCGGCTCCAGGATGAACTCACCGAACGCTTCGACGACCGACTGCCCGGCCGGACGATTCCGGATCGCCTCGAGCAGCTGCTCCTCGAAAGCCTCGAAGCCGCTGTATACGAGGTCCTCCTTGGTCGGGAAGTAGTTGAAGACGGTCGCCTCCGCAACGTCCGCAGCGCGGGCGATCTCGGCAATGCTCACCCGCTCGAAGCCGCGCTCGGCGAACAGCTTCCGTGCGGTTTCGGTGAGGAGCTCCCGCGTGCGCTGCTTCTTGCGTTCCCGCAGGCCAGTTTCGACGGTCATGTGCAGGAATCTACCATAAGTTTCGAGTCGACATAAAAATATGGTTGACAGAAACTTAGGGTGACTCTAAGATGTTCCGTATGTCCACTCAGACCGCAACAGCACAGACCACCGAGCGGCCGCCGTCGGTCCTCACGCCCGAGATCCTGACCCTTGCGGCGGTCGTCGTCCTCGGCTCGATCATGACGATCCTCGACGCGACGATCGTCAACGTCGCGCTGCCGACGCTCGGCGACGACTTCCACACCTCGATCGCGACGATCCAGTGGGTCCCGACCGTCTACATGCTGGCGTTTGCGAGCGTCATCCCGCTGACCGGCTGGATGAGCCAGCGCTTCGGCGCCAAGCCCGTGTGGCTCGCCGCGCTCTTGACGTTCATGACCGGTTCGCTGCTCGCCGGCCTGTCGTGGTCGATCGGCGCCCTGATCGCCTTCCGCGTCGTCCAGGGACTCGGCGGCGGGATGATCCTGCCGCTCGGCCAGGCGATGCTCGCCCAGAAGGCGGGGCCCGCGCGGATGGGCCGCGTCATGAGCGTGATCGGCGTGCCACTGCTGCTTGCGCCGATCTTCGGCCCCGTCATCGGCGGGGCGCTCGTGGGCGCCTCGAGCTGGCGCTGGATCTTCTTCGTCAACCTGCCGGTCGGCGCGCTCGCGCTCGCGCTCGCGATCAAGCTCCTCCCCTCTGTGCCCCGCCGTCCGGCGCCGAAGCTCGACGTCCGTGGCCTGTTCCTGCTCTCGGGTGGGATCGCCACGTTCATCTACGGTCTGGCCGAGGTCGGCCAGAAGGGCACGCTGGCGGCCGCCGAGCCACTCTCCGCGCTCGTCCTCGGCTCGATCCTGATCGCGGCATTCGTCGTCTACGCGCTGCACACGACCAACCCGCTGCTCGACGTCCGACTCTTCGCCGAGCGTGGCTTCGCAAGCGGTGCGGCGGCGAACTTCGTGCTCGGGGTGGCGCTGTTCGGCGTTGCGCTCCTGCTCCCCCTCTACTTCCAGATCATCCGTGACCGCACGCCGCTCGAGACCGGCCTGCTGATGATTCCCCAAGGCCTCGGCGCCGCGATCACGATCAGCATCGCCGGCAGCCTGACCGACAAGATCGGCGCACGCCGCGTCGTGCCGGTCGGGGTGGCGCTCGCTGCGCTCGGCACCGTCGGCTACACGCAGATCGCGGTCGACACGCCGTACTGGTATCTCGCGGGCGCCTTGTTCTTCGTCGGCGCGGGACTCGGCGCAACGATCACGCCCGCCATGGCCGCTGCATTCGAGGATCTCGATCCACGGCGGATGCCGATGGCGACCAGCACGATCAGCGTCGTCCAGCGCCTCGCCGGTTCGCTTGGCACCGCCCTGCTCGCGGTTGTGCTCCAGCGAACGATCCAAGCCAACCTGATTGGCTTCCACGGCGGAGTGGGCCAGGCGGCTGCGCGTGCGGCACGCGATCCCGTCCACGCGGCGCCGGCGATCGCCGATGCCTTCGGAACGACCTTTTGGGTCGCCGTCGGGCTCACGCTCGCGGCCTTCATTCCGGCACTGCTTCTCCCGCGCCGCCGGGGCGCCCATGAGGGGGTGGCGCGATGAGTGAGCGCCGCTTTCTCAAGCCATCCTGGGGTCAGCGCCACATCGGCAACCGCCTGGCGCCGCTGTTCCGGCGCGATCTGATCTCGAAGCTGTCGGTGCGCGGTCGCCGGAGCGGGCGCTGGCATACGACCCCGGTTGCCGTGCTCGAACACGGCGGCGAGCGCTACCTGATCTCCTATCGCGGCGCCAGCAACTGGGCGCTCAACCTCGAGGCCTCCCGCTCGGGCCTTCTCGAGAAGCGCGGCCGCGTCGAGGAGATCACGGTCGAGGAGGTTCCGGTCGAGCAGCGCGCGCCGCTGCTTGCCGTCTACACCGAGCGTTTCGCCAGCATGCCGACCGTGGGCGGCGTCCTGCGCGCACTGCCGGATCCCGCTGACCACCCGACCTTCCGGATCGTGACGTCCGCGACGGCGGTTCCCCCTGGCTAGCGCTACGGCGAGTTCGACGGCGGCGCTCTCCGCGTGGCTGGATACTCAGCGCTCCTGCTGGAACTGCGCGAGCCTGCCGAGGACGCCGACGGCCTCCGCGGGCGCGAGCTCTGCGAAGAATTCAGCGTCAACCGCCTCTACGACGGCAATCGCTCTCGGAGCGAGGCGCGCGCCGCGGCGAGTAACACGCAAGCGCCGCGCGCGCGTATCGGCTGGATCCACGTCGCGCTCGACGAGGCCCTTCTTCTCGAGGCTGCGCACGACCTGGGAGGTCATCTTGATGTCGGTCCCCGCCTGGGAGGCCAGGCGGACCTGAGTCGGATGCTCGCCTTGCCGGTTCAGCCACCACGTGCAGGCGAGCAATACGAACTGGACGTGGGTGAGGTCGAGCGGCGCAAGCGCCGCGGCGACGCCACGCTGCCAGCGCAGCGTGGCGTGCCACAGCAGGAACCCGGGACTCTCGATCGGGTTGAGCGGCATCAGCTCTCGGCGCGCTTCGCCAGCGCGGCGAGCGTCTCCGGGAAGTCGCCGGAGATCTGAGGCCCCAGCTCTGGGCCGACAGAATCCGCTGCCGGACCACTGATCTCCATCCGGTAGACGATGCGGTGGCGACCGCCTTCAAGGTGATCGACGCGATGGATCGTCCGCACGACGACGTCGCCGAGGTCGGCCTGATCGACGAAGAACTCGGGTTCGACCGCCTCCGCGATACGCAGCTCGACGGTGTCCTGCCCCGCCGGCGTCATCGCGATCGTGCTCTCTGGCGCGAAGGCACCCGAAATCTCGATGTGCTCGATATCGGCGTTCCACTCCGGCCAGCGCTCGACGTTCGACCAGTGCGCCCAGATCGCCTCCGGCGACGCAGTTGTCTCGATGCTGTGCTCGGCTGCCCACATGAGGGTGCTCCTCCTTCGGAAGGATAGTCTGTGCGCAGACAGTCTATACGCAGATTGTGTGCGTGTCCACGGCTTGTCCCGGCTGGATAGCCGTCAGCTGACGTCGGGCCGTGGAAGCGCAGCTTGGCCGTCGAGAGCGTCGTACCGATCGGGTCGCGTCGCCGGAACCGCCTGCGCCTGCGCCTGCGGGGGACGGTTGGGAAGCAGCAGCGCCGCAAACATCGCGCCGGCGGCGGAGACGGCGGCCGCGACCAGGCAGGCGGTCTGGAAGCCGCTGAAGAAAGCGTCTGACGCGGCGCTGTGGAGTGTCGAGGCGAGGCCCACATTCCCGCCTTGCGCTAGCCGCTCGACGGCTGCGAACGCGGCTCCGACCGAGCCGTGCGCAGCGTCGGCCGCGGCGGCGGGGAAGCCCGTCTCGAGCCGAGCCGTCAGGTCGCTTGCGTACAACGATGCGTAGACGCTTCCGATCACGGCCACGCCCAGCGTTGCGCCGAGGATCCGGGTCGCGTCGTTGATCGCCGAGCCGACTCCTGCCTTCGCGGCCGGAACGGCGCCCATGATCGACTCGGTCGCCGGCGCGCTCGTCAGTCCGATCCCGGCGCCGATCAGAACCATCTGACCGGAGATCACGAGGTAGCTCGTGCTCGCCGACGCGAACGCCGTCCATGCAAGGCCGGCGGCAAGCGAGACCATGCCGCCCGCAACGACCAGCTTGGTGCCGTATCGCACGGCGAGCTTCGTACCGACGACGGAGGTGATGCCGGTCATGGTTGCGACCGGAAGCAGCCGCACTCCGGTCGACAGCGGTCCGTAGCCCTTCAGGAACTGGAAGTAGAGCGTGACGAGGAAGATGAAGCCCATCAGCGAGAAGAACGTGATCGTCACAGCGCCGCTCGCGGCGCTGAAGCGCGCGTTCCTGAACAGTCCGACGTCGACCATCGGCGCGCGGGCGCGACACTCCCAGTAGACGAACGCGGCGAAAAGCGCTATCGCCACGACAAAGCCCGTGAGCGTTCGCGCCGAGGTCCAGCCGTTGGCCGGCGCCTCGATGATCGCGTAGATCAGCAGCGCCATCGCAAGCGATGAGAGCATGAGACCGGCTCGATCGGCCGGCGGAGCCTCGGGATCGCGCGATGTCGGGACGCTCGTCCCGACGAGCACCGCCCCGAGCGCCGCGACCGGCACAAGCGCGAAGAAGACGCTCGACCACGAGAACCGCTCGAGCAGCCAACCGCCGACGATGGGGCCCACCGCGATGCCGACG
>JBKPRD010000275.1:0-7302 GCA_046734415.1 Actinomycetota bacterium
GGCGGACGCACGGGCCGGCGCGCGGGCTGCGGCCGACGAGGCCGTGGCGGCGGAGGCGGCGCGCGCGAGCTGCGAGCACTGTGCCGCCAGCCTGGCGTCGGAACGCGAGCAGCTCGTGGCCGAGGTCGCGGCTGCCGAGGCGGAGCTGTCCGAGGACGATCGCCGCCAGCGCCAGGTCGGTGAGATGCTCGAGAGCGTGCGCACCCGGCGCGCCGAGCGGGACCTTCTGCTCGCCGAGCGGCGAATGGCCCTAGAGCAGCTCGCTGAGCGCCTGGCGGAGCGCTACGACCTCGGCATTGACGCGCTCGACGCCGTCGAAGGTGAGCCGAGCGAGGACGACGCGGCGCGGGCGGAGGAATTGCGTGCCCGCCTGGTCCGTCTGGGCGACGTGAATCCGGGAGCGCTGGCCGAGCTGGAGGAGATCCGAGGCCGCCACGACTTCCTCGACGCCCAACGCGCCGACCTGGAGCGATCGCTCGAGGATCTCCGCCAGACCATCGGCAAGCTGGCCCGCACGTCGCGACGCCGGTTCGACGAGACGTTCGCCGCCGCCAACGATCGGCTGGCGGAGGTGTTCCCCAAGCTCTTCCCGGGCGGGACCGCGCGCCTCGAGTCCACTGAGCCCGAGGAGGGGGGGGAGGAAGGGGTCGAGATCGTGGTGGCCCTGCCGGGCAAGAAGCTGCAGGCACTGAGCCTGCTCTCCGGCGGAGAGAAGGCGCTCACTGCGACGGCGCTGGTGTTCTCGCTCTTCCTTATCCGACCCACCCCGTTCTGCCTCCTCGACGAGGTGGACGCCCCACTCGACGAGGCCAACATCGGGCGCTTCAACGCACTCGTCAACGAAATGGCCCAGCGCTCGCAGTTCGTGCTCATCACCCACAACCGGCGCACGATGGAGGTGGCCGACACCCTCTACGGCGTGACGATGGAGCAGGCAGGGGTTTCCAAAGTGGTGTCGGTGCGCCTGAGCGAAGCCGCCTGAACCCCGCCGGCGATGGAGTTGTGGATCGTCCTCGCGGCCGCGGCGGTCGCCGCCGTGGTCGCGCTGATCGCGTTCGCGGTGCGGCGCCGCCGGCTCGTGCCGGCCGGGGCGCCCGGTGCTGCTGCCACGCCCCGACACCTAGGGGGCACGCCGGCGGCCCCAAGCGCGAGCGAGCGGCTACGCCGGGGGTTGGCCGCCACGCGGCACCGACTGGTGGCACAGCTCGACGGGGTGTTCGGGCGCGGACCCCGCCCCCTGGGGGCCGTGCTCGGCGACCTCGAAGAGGTGCTCATCGGCGCCGACGTCGGTGTCGGGACGGCAAGGGCGCTACTCGAACCACTCCGATCCCTGGGGAGCGGGGAAGCGTCAGCGGGGGCGCTGCGCGCGGCATTGGCGGACAGGATGCGGACCGTACTCGCCTCCCCACCGCCGCCGGAGCCCAGCGCAAGGCCCTGGGTGATCCTCGTCACCGGGGTGAACGGGGTCGGCAAGACCACCACCATCGGGAAGCTTGCGGCCCTGCACGCCGCGGCTGGCCGGCGGGTGCTCCTCGTCGCCGCCGACACCTTCCGCGCGGCCGCCATCGACCAGCTGGGCGTGTGGGCGGAGCGGACTGGCTCCGACCTCGTGCGGCACGAGCCGGGCGCGGATCCGTCCGCCGTGGTCTTCGACGGACTGAAAGCCGCCCTGGCGCGTCGCGTCAACGTGGTCCTGGTCGACACGGCAGGCCGCCTGCACACCCGTACCCCGCTCATGGAAGAGCTTGGCAAGGTAGCACGCGTCATCGGGCGCGAGGTTCCCGGGGCGCCGCACGAGACCCTGCTGGTCGTCGATGCCACGACAGGACAGAACGCGGTGAGCCAGGCACGCACCTTTCAGGAGGCCGTTCCGGTGACCGGGATCGTCCTCACCAAGCTCGATGGCACCGCGCGTGGCGGGGTCCTGGTGGCCCTGCGGCACGAGCTGGGGCTTCCCATCCGCTACGTGGGCGTGGGTGAGGCGGTCGAGGACCTGCGTGTCTTCGAAGCCGGCGAGTTCGTGCGCACACTCTTCGCCGACGAGCCGGGCAGCGCGGGGCCCTGAGTCGTCCGTCGGTGATTGCGGCACGGGGGGCGATCGACTACAGTCCGGCCATTCTCGCCTGCCTCCGGGAATGATGTTCTCGGTGTCCGGCGTCAACGAGAGGTTCAATCGAGAGGAGCGCTGATTCACGATCCCGCGGGATGCGGCTGGCTGACCACCGGACCCGCGTGTTGCAAGACGATGACGGGGAACGGACGGGGTGAGGGACGACCATACTGACGCTGGCGCCCGCAGGGGCGTATCGGCTGCGAGTCACGATGCAGGCATCCACGCGGGGCCTCGCGCCCATCGAGTGAGAGGTCAGACGCCGAGAGAGCCGTAGCGCCGGCCACCTGTACATCTCCAGTCTCCGTTCCCCCCGAGCATGGACGAGCCATGGGGGAGCACCTTCGCCTGCCGAAATCGGAGCTGCGCCGGCGGGTCTTCGTCGCACGTCGCAGGCGGCCGCCCGAGCAGATCGCCGAAGCCTCGCGGGCGATCTGCGCGCAGGTGCGTCGCCTGGCCGCGTTCCGTACGGCCTGCCACCTGGTCGCCTACGCGGCGCGCCCCGGCGAGGTCGATCCCTCGGACCTCGTCGAGTCGGGGCTGGCGACTGGCAAAACCGTCTACTTCCCCCGGGTCGTGGAGCCGGGACTCGAGTTTCTCGTCGCGGCGCCCACTGACCTGCAACCCGGGGCATACGGTGTCCCCGAGCCGACGTCCGGTCGTCGCCTGTCCGGCGGCGGGGCGGGCGTGCTGTTCCTCGTCCCCGGCCTTGCCTTCGACCCCCAGGGCGGCCGGCTCGGCCGAGGCGGGGGTCACTATGACCGCGCCCTGGCGGGGTACCCGTGTGGGCTCCGTCTCGGCCTCACGATCGACGCCGACCTCGCTTCGGTCGTCCCGTGCGACGCCTGGGACCAGCGTGTCGATGCGGTCGTCACCGAGCGGCGGCTGCTCTGGTCTGCGGCGCGGCCCGAAACGGCCTTCAAGGAGAGCCTGGAATGATCGACGTCACCCCGATCGGGGTCCTGGTGGGGCTCGCCCTGGGGGCCCTGGCATTCATGCTGTTGGACCGGGCGCGCCGCAGCCGCGCCGCGGGAACCCAGGCCGCCGCCAACGAGACGGCCGCGCGGATGGTCGAGGAGGCTCGCAAGGAAGCCGACGCGTTGCGCAAGGAGGCCAACTTGCGCGCCAAGGACCTGGTCATCCAGGCCAAGGCAGACGCCGAGCGCGAGGCGCGGGAGCAACGTCGCGAGCTGGGGGCCATGGAGAGGCGGGTGGCGCAGAAGGAGGAGGCCGTCGACCGCAAGGTCGAGAGCCTCGAAACGCGTGAGCGCGAGAGTGCGCAGCGCGAGGCCGCCTGCAGAGAGCGGGAAGCCGCCATCGAGAGCAAGCGGGCCGAGGCGACGGCGCTGGTCGACGCGGTTCGTCGGAAGCTCGAGGAGACGGCCGGCCTGACCCGCGAGGAGGCGCGACGGGCGCTCGTCGAGCAGATGACCGAGGAGGCGCGCGGCGACGCCGCGAAGCATATCCGGCAGGTCGAGAGCGAAGCACGCGAAGAGGCCGACCGCCGGGCGAAGAAGATCGTCTCCATTGCCATCGAGCGCTTGGCCGGAGAGTTCGTCGCCGAGCGCACCGTCTCGGTGGTCGCCCTGCCCAGCGACGACATGAAAGGCCGGATCATCGGCCGGGAAGGGCGCAACATCCGCGCCATCGAGGCAGCGACGGGCGTGGACCTCATCATCGACGACACGCCCGAGGCGGTGGTCATCTCCTGTCACAATCCGATCCGGCGCGAACTGGCCAGGCTGGCGCTCGATCGCCTCATCTCGGACGGGCGCATCCACCCTGGACGGATCGAGGAGGTAGTGCGCAAGGCCGAGCAGGAGTTGGAGGAGTCGATTCGCGAGGCCGGTCAGAAGGCCGTGATCGAGCTTGGCCTGCACGGCGTGCACCAGGAGCTGATCCGCCTGGTCGGCATGCTCAAGTACCGCTACTCGTATGCGCAGAACGTCCTCGGACACTCGATCGAGACCGCTTTCATCGCCGGGGCACTGGCGGCCGAGCTCGGGCTCAACGTGAAGCAGGCGCGCCGGGCCGGTCTGCTGCACGACATCGGCAAGGCCCTCACGCACGAGGTGGAGGGTTCCCACGCCATCGTCGGCGGGGAGATCGCACGCAAGTACGGCGAGTCGGCCAAGATCGTGAACGCCATCGCCGCACACCACGAGGAAGTGAAGGCGGAGACCATCCTGGCGCCACTCGTGGATGCCGCCGACGCGCTCTCCGGCGCGCGGCCGGGTGCACGGCGCGAGGTGCTCGAGAGCTACGCCAAGCGCCTCGACGACCTCGAGCGCATCAGCAATTCCTTCCGCGGCGTCGAGCGCTCGTATGCCGTGCAAGCCGGACGCGAGATCCGCATCATCGTCGATCCCGGGACGATCCCGGACGATCAGGCCCTGCTGCTGGCGCGCGACGTGGCGCGGCGCATCGAACAGGAAATGACCTACCCGGGCCAGATCAAGGTCACGGTGATCCGGGAAACCCGAGCGAGCGAGATCGCGCACTGACATGCGTCTCCTCTTTCTCGGCGACGTGGTCGGGCGGCCTGGCCGGCGAGCCCTGGCGACCGTGCTGCCCCGGCTGCGGCGCGAGTCGGAGATCGATTTCATCATCGCCAACGGGGAGAACGCGTCGAACGGCAAGGGGATCAACCCGCGCGGGGCGGAGGAGCTCCGGGATGCCGGGGTGGACGTCCTGACCTCCGGCAACCACATCTGGCAGAGCCGCGACATCGTGCCGTACCTGCGCGAGAACCAGCGGCTCCTGCGACCCGTGAACTTCGCGCCCGACGTGCCGGGCGTCGGATGGACCGTGCGACCGGCGCGGCGCTCGGGAACCCCCGTCGCGGTGATCAACCTGATCGGGCGGACGTTCATGCCCCCGGCGGGGTGCCCATTCTGGGCCGTCGAGGAGATTCTGCCCGCGGTGCGCCGGGAGACCCCAGTGATCTTCGTCGACATGCACGGCGAGGCCACGTCGGAGAAGGTCGGGATGGGCTGGTTCCTCGATGGCAAGGTGTCGGCCGTCGTAGGAAGCCACACGCACGTCCAGACCGCGGACGAATCCATCTTGCCCGGCGGTACGGCCTACCTGACCGATGCCGGGATGTGCGGCCCCGAGCACTCGGTGCTCGGCATCCGCACCGACCAAGTCCTCTACCGCTTTCGCAGCCAGATGCCGGTTCGGTTCGATGTGGCTCCCGGGCCAGTGCTGGTACAGGGAGCCATGATCGACGTCGACGAGGTGACTGGCCGGGCGACTGCCATCACGCGGCTGCGCGAACGGGTGACGTCTTGACGCCCTGCGAGCAGTTCACATGGTTCACCCGCAACACGGTGCGAGTCTACACGGACGATGACCTGCGCACGCGGCTCGACTCCGGACGGCCGCTGCGCGTCAAGCTCGGGGTGGATCCGACGGCACCCGACATTCATCTCGGCCATACCGTCGTCCTGACGAAGCTCCGTGAGTTCCAGGATCTCGGTCACCAGGCCGTCCTGATCATCGGGGACTTCACCGCCAGGATCGGGGACCCGAGCGGTCGGTCGGCCACCCGCCCGCAGCTCTCGGGCGAGGAGATCAGTGCCAACGCGGCCACGTATCTCGACCAGGTCTTCAGGGTCCTCGACCGGGAGCGGTGCGAGATTCACTACAACGGGGCATGGTTTGCCCGCTTTTCGTTCGAGGACGTGGTACGGCTCGCCGCCAAGACGACGGTGGCGCGGATGCTCGAGCGGGACGACTTCCAGAAGCGCTACCAGGCCGGGGCCCCGATCGGAGTGCACGAGTTTCTCTACCCGCTGATGCAGGGGTGGGACTCCGTGGTGGTGCGCGCCGATGTCGAGCTCGGGGGGACGGACCAGACCTTCAATCTCCTGGTGGGCAGGGACCTGACGCGCGATGCCGGGTCACCAGGCCAGGTTGCCCTCGTCACGCCGCTCCTCGAAGGACTGGATGGCGTGCAAAAGATGTCGAAAAGTCTCGGGAATCACATTGGCATCAACGACCGGCCCGAAGACATGTACGGCAAGCTCATGTCGATTTCCGACGCCCTGATGCAGCGCTATGCGGATCTGTTGGGGCGTCGTGACGGCTCGGGTCGAGCCGCGGTGCTTGGCGGGGCTCTCCACCCGATGGAGGCGAAGAAGGCCTTGGCGCACGAGATCGTCGCCCGGTTCCACGGTTCCGCGCGGGCCGATGAGGCCGCACGGTTCTTCGCGGCCCGGTTTCAGGATCGTGCGGCCAACGACCCCGTGCCCATCCGGGTCGTCAGTGACGCGCCGGAGCTCGGGATCTGCCAGCTGCTCAAGCAGATCGGCTTTGCGAGCTCGACGTCGGAGGCACGGCGGCTGGTGTCCCAGGGCGCCGTGCGGGTCGACGGTGAGCCCGTGGGCCTTGACTTCCGGTTCCAGGCCGGGCGAGATCGATTGGTCGGGGTCGGTCGCCGGCGCCTTGCGGCGATCGAGCTCGTCCCACCCGCGACGCCGGCGTGAGCGAGCACTCGCTGCCGGTTGCTTGACAACCGGAGGATGCCGCCGTATAAGTTTTGGTCTGCCCGAGGCTTTTCCCGGTCTTTGAAAACTAAATAGTAGCGCTCCTTTTCCCATCAATTACGCGGAAAAGGTCCCAAGCGTGATCGAACGGACAGCGCGACTCGTCGTGCTGGCCAGGTCGGGACGCATCGTGTGATGTGTCACGCCCGTCGCCATTTCGTGGCGGCGAGGCGCTCCAGAGCTCAACTGGAGAGTTTGATCCTGGCTCAGAACGAACGCTGGCGGCGTGCCTAATACATGCAAGTCGAGCGAGAAAAGGGGGGCAACTCCCTGAGTACAGCGGCGCACGGGTGAGTAACACGTAGGTAACCTACCCTCGAGCCCGGGATAACCTACCGAAAGGTGGGCTAATACCGGATATGACCACGGGAGTCTCGGCTCCTGCGGTGAAAGATGGCCTCTGCTTGCACGCTATCACTCGAAGAGGGGCCTGCGCGCCATTAGCTAGTTGGCGGGGTAATGGCCCACCAAGGCTATGATGGCTAGCTGGTCTGAGAGGATGACCAGCCACACTGGGACTGAAACACGGCCCAGACTCCTACGGGAGGCAGCAGTAGGGAATATTGCGCAATGGGCGAAAGCCTGACGCAGCGACGCCGCGTGGGTGATGAAGGCCTTCGGGTCGTAAAGCCCTGTCGAGGG
>JBKPRD010000276.1:0-14789 GCA_046734415.1 Actinomycetota bacterium
GGCGCGAGCCCCGCGGCGACCGCCGCCGCGGCGCCGCCGCTCGACCCGCCCGGCGTCCGGGTCGTGTCCCACGGGTTCCGGCAGACGCCGTTCAGCCGGGACTCGGTCACGGCGGTGATCCCGAGCTCGGGCGTGTTGGTCTTGCCGATCACGACGCAACCCGCCGCCTTCAGGCGGCGGACGACCGCGACGTCGAAGTCCGGCACGTAGTCGGCATAGGCGCGCGAGGAGAAGGTCGTGCGGATCCCGGCGGTCTCCTGCAGGTCCTTGATCGGGAGCGGAACGCCGCGGAACGGCCCGTCCGGAAGCTCGCCCGCCGCTGCCGCCAGCGCCTCCTCGCCGCAGACCGTCACGAACGCGTTCAGCACCGGGTCGATGCGCTCGATCCGCTCGAGGTAGGTGTGGACGAGCTCGACGGGCGTCACCTCGCCGCGGCGGACGAGCTCCGCCTGCTCGGTCGCTGTCAGGAAGGCGAGCTCGTCCACTCGTGCCGCTCCTCGATCTCGACCGCGATCACGGGCCCTTCGGGCGGCCGCTCCCGGTACTGGTGGTATTTGGCGGCGAGCAGATCCACGGCACGAGGATCCTCCACGATCCGCGCCCGGCCGCGCAGCCGCACCCACCAGAGCCTCGACCAGTCGTCCTCGTAGTGGTCGACCAGCACCTCGACCTGCGGATTCGCCGCGATGTTCTCCAGCCGCTTCAGGCGGCGAGTCCGTTTCGGCTTCTCATCGATCGCCGTGTACAGCGTCGAGCCGTCGATCACGAAGCAGATCGGGACGACGTGCGGCCGGCCGTCGGAGTCGACCGTCGCCAGGCGGGCGACAGGCGTGCCGGCGACGTCAGGCACGGAAGGGGTCGGCGTCGCCCGTCCGCTCCCAGACGCGCCGCGCCTTCCCGGTCTCCTGCCGGGGGATCGAGCCGGGTGGGCCGACCGAGACCGCGACCCGGAGGCGTAGGCGCTCGGCCAGCCGCTGCTCGAGCCTGTCCCGGACGTGGTCGGGGTCGTCCTCGCCGACGAGCTCCCCGTGCACCTCGATCTGCGGGAGGGCCGCTCGCCGGTCGAGCACGATCGCGTACTGCGGCGCAAGCGCCTCGTCGTCGAGGACGACCGCCTCGATCTCGCTCGGGAAGACGTTGATGCCCCGCACGACGAGCATGTCGTCGACGCGCCCCGAGAAGCGCGCGATCCGGCGGTGCGTACGGCCGCAGGCGCAGGGCTCGTCGACGAAGCTCGTGACGTCGCCCGTCCGGTAGCGAAGGACCGGGAAGGCCTCCTTCGTCAGCGTCGTCAGCACCAGCTCGCCGCGCCCGTCTGTCGGGCGGCCGGTCTCCGGGTCGACGATCTCGGGCAGGAAGTGGTCGTCGAAGACGTGGAGAGCTCCCTTCCCCTCGCGGCACTCCGCCGCCACGCCCGGCCCCATCACTTCCGACAGGCCGTAGACGTCGCAGGCGTCGATGCCCCAGAGGCCCTCGAGCTTCTCCCGCACGGCCTCCGACCATGGTTCGGCGCCGAAGACGCCGTAGCGGAGGTGGATCCTGTCGAGCGCGCCGTCGGCTTCGGCCCGCTCCGCGAGGAGGAGCGCGAACGACGGCGTGCACATCAGGCCGTCTGCGCCGAGGTCGGCCAGGAGCTCGAGTTGGAGGGAGAGATTTCCGCCCGACGCAGGGACGACGGTCGCCCCGAGCCGCTCGCCGCCGTAGTGGAGGCCGAGGCCACCGGTGAACAGCCCGTAGCCGTAGGCGTTGTGCAGGACGTCCTCCGGCCGTCCCCCGATCGCGGCGATCGCCCTGGCGTTGACGTCGGCGAAGACTTCGAGGTCGGGCCGCGTGTACGCGACGATCGTAGGCTTGCCGCGAGTCCCGGACGACGCGTGGATCCGCACGGTGTCCGCGAGCGGCACGGCGAGGGAGCCGAACGGGTAGAGGGCGCGGAGCTCGCTCTTCACCGTGAACGGCAGAGCCTCGAGCTCCGCCCTCTCCAGTCCGTCGAGCTTGGCGCGCCAGTACGGCGAGTCGCAGGCTCTCAGGCGGGCGACCAGCGCCTCGAGCCGCTCCCGCTGGAGCGAGGCGCGCTCGTCGGCCGACATCGCCTCGACCGACGGCTGGAGCATCGACCTAGGCCGGAACGAGGCCCGGACGGATCAGCTTCGCCGGGCGCCGCAGCCGCGAGGTGTCGACCGGCGGGTTGAGGGGCTCGGCGAGCGGCGGCGCGCCGAACGACGCGGCCACCCGCTCGGCCGCCGGAGTCCCGTAGAGCGTCGTCCGCTGGCGCGGGACGCGGCCCGCCGCCCGGATCGCCTGCTCCATCCGCTCGGGCGAGAGCTCCTGGCCGTGGCTCGCGCCGGCGGCGCGCGAGATCGACTCGTTCATCAGCGTCCCGCCGAGGTCGTTGCAGCCGGCGCGCAGCGCCGCGGTCGCGCCGTCCACACCGAGCTTCACCCACGAGGCCTGGATGTTCGTGATGTGCGGGTGGAGCGCGAGCCGCGCGACCGCGTGCATCAGCAGCGCCTCGCGGAAGGTCGGGCCGGAACGCGAGCGGCCCTCGAGGTAGATCGGCGCCTCCATGTGCACGAACGGCAGCGGGACCAGCTCCGTGAAGCCGCCGGTGCGCGCCTGCAGCTCGCGAACGCGGAGGAGATGGCGCGCCCAGCTCCGCGGCGTGTCGACGTGGCCGAACATGATCGTCGCCGTCGAGCGCAGCCCGGCCTCGTGGGCGGTCTCGTGCACCTCCAGCCACTGCGCGGTCGTCACCTTGTCGGGGCAGAGGACCCGCCGCACCTCGTCGTCGAGGATCTCGGCCGCGGTGCCCGGAAGGGAGGCGAGGCCGACGTCGCGGAGCCGCGCGAGGTACTCGTCGAGCGGCACGCCAAGAGTCGCGGCGCCCTGCCAGACCTCGAGCGCCGAGAACGCGTGCACGTGCAGGTCGGGCAGCTCGCGCTTGATCGCCTCGCAGACCTCGACGTAGTAGTCGCCGTCGAAGCCGGGATGGATCCCGCCCTGGAGGCAGATCTCGACGGCGCCGCGCTCCCACGCCTCGCGCGCACGGCGGAGGATCTCCTCGGTCGGCACGACATATGCGGGGCCACGGAGGTTCTCCGCCAGCTTCCCTTTCGAGAAGGCACAGAAGCCGCACTTGAAGTAGCAGACGTTCGTGTAGTTGACGTTGCGGGTGACGACGTAGCTGACCTCGTCGCCGTTCATCTCACGGCGCAGGCGGTCGGCGGCGGCGAAGACGCGGTGGAGCTCCTCGCCGCGGGCGGCGAAGAGCCGGACGACCTCGTCCTCGCCGAGCTCGGCGGTCGTGTCGACCGGGAGTGCTCCACGCGGGACGAACGGCGCGGGGGTCTGCGCCCCCGCGAACCAACCGTCCTCGCGCGCGAGGCCGTCGCCGTCGGACGAGCGGAGCGCCTGCGCGAGCACCCGCGGCGCGAGCCACAGCCCTGACACGTACTCAGGGTAGACGGGGAGCCGCGCCGCGAGCCCGAGCCCGCGCGCCTGCGTGGCCGTCCGCAGCCGCTCGATCGCCGGCCAGGGCGCCTCCGGGTTGACGTGGTCGATCGTCACGGGGGAGACCCCGCCCCAGTCGTCGATCCCGGCGTCGAGCAGGCGCGGGAACTCGTAGTAGCTCAGGTTCGGCGGGCACTGGACGTGCACGTCCTCGGGCAGGACGAGCCGGGCGACCGCGGCGGTCCAGAGCAGCTCCTCGAGCGAGGGCTCCGGGTGCGAGGCCATCTTCGTCCCCGGCTTCGCGCGGAAGTTCTGGACGATCACCTCCTGGACGTGCCCGTGTTCGCGGTGCAGCGCCGCGATTGCCTCGAGCGCCTCGATCCGCTCGGCGCGAGTCTCGCCGATCCCGATCAGGATCCCCGTCGTGAAGGGGACGCGCAGCTCGCCGGCGACGCGGATCGTGTCGAGCCTCGCCGCCGGCCGCTTGTCCGGAGAGCCGAAATGCGGGCCGCCGCGCGCGGACAGCCGGTCGGAGAGCGTCTCGAGCATGATCCCCTGCGACGCCGTCACCTCGCGCAGCGCCGCGAGCTCGTCGCGCGTCATCACGCCGGGGTTCGCGTGCGGCAGCAGGCCGGTCTCCTCCAGGACCAGCGCGCACATCCGGACGAGGTACTCGATCGTCGTCTCGCAGCCGAGCGCGGCGAGCTCCTCGCGCGCGACGCGGTAGCGCCTCTCCGGCTTGTCGCCGAGCGTGAACAGCGCCTCCTTGCAGCCCGCGGCGGCGCCGGCGCGGGCGAGCTCGAGAACCTCGTCCGCGCTCAGGTACGCACGCTCGCCGCGGCGTGGCGGCCGGGCGAAGGTGCAGTAGTGGCAGACGTCCCGGCAGAGCTTCGTCAGCGGGATGAACACCTTCGGGGAATACGTGACGACCGCGCTCCGGCGCAGGCTCCGCGCCTCCGAGAGCAGCTCCTCGAGCGGCCGGTCGAGCACGCGGTGAGCATACGCGCCGGATGTAGTGTCACGACGTGGACGCCCAGGTGCTCGTCCCGCTGAAGGCGCTCGACCGTGCGAAGAGCCGGCTCGCGCAGGCGCTGAGCCCGGACGAGCGTGCAGAGCTGATGCGGTCGCTGCTCGAGCACGTGGTCGGCGTGATCCGCGAGGCGGGGATCGTGCGGATCACGATCGTGACCTCGGAGCCTCTGGACGGCTACGACGTCTGGCCCGACCGCGGCCTCCCCTGGAACGACGCGCTCGCGACGGCGATCGACGAGATCGTGACCGAGCCGCTCGTCGCGATCGTGTCGGCCGACCTTCCCGCGCTGCGCGCGGAGGAGGTCGATGAGCTGGTCGCCGCGACGCCCGAACGCGGGATCGCGATCGCGCGCGCGCTCGACGGCGGAACCAATGCGGTCTCGATGCGCCCCCCGGGGCTCGTGCGCACCCACTTCGGCGAGAGCAGCAGCGCGGCGGTCCACGCCTCCCTCGGCGTCGACCACGTCGTGCTCGACCTCCCCGGACTCGCGTTCGACGTCGACACGCCGGAGGACCTCGCCCGCATGCAGGCCGCATGTCTCTGAGGCTGGGCTACAAGGCCTCGGCAGAGCAGTTCGCGCCGCGCGAGCTGCTCGACTACGCAGTCGAGGCGGAGCGGCAGGGGCTCGAGATCGTCGCGGTCTCGGACCACTTCCAACCCTTCCGGCACACGGGCGGCCACGGCACCGCGGCGCTGCCCTGGCTCGGCGCGGTCGGGGAGCGAACCGAGCAGGCGCTGCTCGGCACGAGCGTGCTGACGCCGACCCTGCGCTACCACCCGTCGATGATCGCCCACGCCTTCGGGACGCTCGCCCTGCTGAACCCGGGACGCGTCTTCCTCGGTGTCGGCACGGGCGAGTCGCTGAACGAGACGCCGGCGACGGGGGCCGAGTGGCCGGGCGTCAAGGAGCGGCGGCTGCGGCTGGCGGAGGCGATCGACCTGATGCGGCGCCTCTGGAGCGAGGAGCGGGTCACCTACGAGGGCGAGTTCTACCGGACGCGGAGCGCGACGATCTACGACCGCCCCGAGGAGCCGGTGCCCGTCTACGTCGCGGCGTCGGGACCGCTGGCCGCGAAGCTGGCCGGCCGCGTCGGCGACGGATTCATCGTCACGAGCGGGAAGGACCCGGCGCTCTACGAGGAGCTGAATGCGGCGATGGAGGAGGGTGCGCAGGCCGCGGAGCGGGACCCGGCGGAGATCGTCCGGATGATCGAGATCAAGGTCTCCTACGACCACGACCTCGACTTCGCCCGCGTGGCGACGGAGTACTGGGCGCCACTCGCGCTGTCGCCGGAGCAGAAGCGCGACGTCGAGGACCCGATCGAGCTCGAACGCCTGGCGGACGAGGACCCGAGCATCGCGCAGCGCCGCTTCATCGTCTCCGACGACCCCGACGAGGTCGTGGAGAAGATCGCCCCCTACGTCGCCCTCGGCTTCGACCACCTCGTCTTCCACGCCCCCGGCGGAGACCAGCAGCGCTTCCTCGATCAGTTCTGTGCGGATGTCGTTCCGCTGCTGCGCGACCGCTTCAGCGTCGCGACCACGCGGCAGGACGCGTGATCGTCGAGGCAGTCGCGCGTCTCACAGACGATCTCGCCGGCCTGTATGCCCTCGACAGCGGCCTCGAGCAGCCCGCACCACATGCCCCGGTCGACCTCCGCGAGCTCCGGCCGGGCGACGACGAGCGGCCGCAGCGGACAGGTCGGCGTCGCGATCACGACGGCGTCGTCACGGACCTCCTCGACGCTCGCCTGGAAGCCGAGCCGGCCGAGCGCGTCGCAGACCCGCTCGACGCCGCGGCGGAGGTCGCCGACCGGGCTCAGCTTCGAGCGGCGCGCGAGCGGGCGCGCCAATGCGATCCCGAGCTCGCGGAGCCGCTGCTTCCGCCCGCTCGCGGGCAGCGCGTCGACGAGCAGGCCGACGAGCTCGGCGTAGTTCCGCTCGGGAAACTCGATCGGAACGAGCTCGGGTGCCGGCGAGTACACCTTGGCCGGCCGCCCGGCGCCCGGGCCGGTGCGTCCGCTTCGACGCTCGAACGCGCTGATGAGCAGGCCGGCCTCGACGAGCCGTTCCAGGCGGCTCCGGGCGACGTTCCTGTGCACCGACTGGGCGGCGGCCAGCTCGTCCGCGCTCACGGAGCGGCGACGGCTGCGTACGAACCGCAGCGCGGCTCGCAGCTCCTGATCACCAACCGCCTCCAGCGCGTCCACTTCTATATACACTCTATCAGTCGATAGAATCGAGAGGGAGCAGACAGTGGCGAGGTACCGGTATCTGATCATCGGTGTCGGCATGACCGGAGACGCGGCCGCGAAGGCGATTCGCGAGCGCGACGCCGACGGCTCGATTGCGGTGGTGGGCGAGGAGCAGCACCCGCCCTACGCCCGTCCGCCGCTCTCGAAGGCGCTCTGGAAGGGCAAGGAGGAGGACTCGATCTGGCGCGGTACCGAGGAGCACGGCGTCGCCCTGAAGCTTGGCCGCCGGATCGTCTCACTCGACCCCGACGCGCACACGGCGACCGACGACCGGGGCGAGGCCTACGAGTACGAGCGCGCCCTGCTCGCCACCGGCGGTCGGCCGCGCACGCTCGCGAACGCGCCCGACGACGTCGTCTACTTCCGAACCCTCGACGACTACAGGCGGCTGCGGGAGCGCACCGCGGACGGCGGCAGCGCGGTCGTGATCGGCGGTGGGTTCATCGGCTCGGAGATCGCTTCGGCGCTCGCGGCCAACGGGGCGAAGGTGACGCTCGTCTTCCCCGATCAGGGGATCGGCGCACGGCTCTTCCCCGCCCACCTGGCGAGCTTCCTCAACGACTACTACCGCGAGCAGGGCGTCGAGGTGCTGCCCGGGGAGACGGTGGAGGCCGTCGCCCACGAAAACGGCGGCTTCACCGTCACGACCGGCGGCGGGCGCACGCTCGGCGCCGACATCGTCGTCGCGGGCCTCGGGATCGAGCCGCGTGCCGACCTCGCCGAGGCTGCCGGCCTGCAGGTCGACAACGGGATCGTCGTCGACGACCGCGGCCGAGTGGCCGGACGCGACGACCTCTTCGCCGCCGGCGACGTCGCGCGGTTCCCCGCCTCGGCGCTCGACACCGAGCTACGCGTCGAGCACGAGGACCACGCCAAGAGCCACGGGAAGCAGGTCGGCGCGAACATGGCCGGCGCGGACGAGCCGTACGAGCACCTACCGTTCTTCTACTCCGACCTGTTCGACCTCGGCTACGAGGCCGTCGGCGAGGTCGACTCCCGCCTGCGGACCGTGGAGGCGTGGGCGGAGCCGAACCGCAAGGGCGTCGTCGCGTACGTCGACGACGACGGCCGCCCGCGCGGGTTCCTGCTCTGGGACGTCTGGGGCAAGGTCGACGACGCGACGGCGCTGATCCGCGCCGGCGAGCCCGTCGACGAGGCCAAGCTGAAGGAGCTACTCGGGTGAGCTCAGACCAAGCTGTCGGTCTGCCGGGCCATCTTCCGGTCGCGGTCGGTGATCCCGCCGGCGGAGTGCGTCGTCCAGCGGACGGTCACGCGCTTGTAGCTGATCCCGATGTCGGGGTGGTGGTCGGCGTTCTCGGCGATCTCGGCCAGCCGGTTGACGAACTCGATCGCGGCCGGGAAGCCGTCGAACACGAACTCCCGCTCGAGCGCACCGTCGACCTCGCTCCACTCGCTCACCGCGGGGAGTATGGCGTGTTCCGACGGTGGCGGAAGCCGACCCCGACGACGGAGATCGTCGTCGCGTGGCTCTACCGTCCGCTCGCGAACCTCGTCGTCCTCGCGCTGCTGCCGCTGCGCGTCCCGCCGCCCGCGGTCGTTCTCACGGGCGCCGCGGTGGGCATCGCCTCGGCTGTGGAGCTCGCGCGCGGCGACTACGCGCTCGCCGCCGCGCTGCTCGTCCTGAAGACGGTGCTCGACGGCGCTGACGGCGCGCTCGCGCGGGCATCGGACCGCGTCACCGCGCTCGGCCGCTACCTCGACTCGGAGTGCGATCTGCTCGTCAACGCCGCCCTCTTCGCCGCGATCGGCTACGCGACGGAGCGGCCGATCCTGGCGCTCGGCGCCTTCCTCGTCCTCACGCTCGTCCTCAGCGTCAACTACAACCTCCGCCGCCTCTATCTGCTCGATCGGGGGATCGAGGAGGACCCGCTCCCCGTGGGGAGCTTCGCCGCCCGCGCCGCCCGCCGGGTGTACGAGCTCGTCTACGCGCCGCAGGACCGGCTGGTCGAGTGGTTCGTCCGCCGCCGGCGGTCGGCCGACGACCCGCCGTCGCTGACGTTCCTGCACAACCTCGGACTCGCCACCCAGCACACCGTCCTCGCCGCCTGCCTGCTCGCCGGCAGGCCGGAGCTCTGGCTCTGGTTCGTGTTCGCGTGCGGCCTCGCCCTCGTCCTGCTTCAGCGGCACCGCGAGCTCGTCCCGGCACAAACCTAGGAAGGAGAGAGCATGTCGATCGACGCCGAAAACGTGGTCGCGCTGCGGAGCGAGCAGGCGCCGCTCCGGCTCGCGCCGCGCGAGATCCCGCCGACCGACTGGCAGCGCTACGAGGAGAACATCGCAGAGATCTTCGAGGCCTTCGGGCTGGCGCCGGACACGCCGGGCACCGTCGCGACGCCCGAGCGCTTTCTGCGCGCGTTGTACGACGCGACGTCCGGGTACGACGGCGACCCGAAGTTGCTGACGGCGTTCCCGAGCGAGGCGACCGGCGGCCCCGACGCCGTCGCCGGGCAGATCGTCGAGGGCCCGATCGCGTTCTCGGCGCTCTGCGAGCATCACGCGCTCCCCTTCCACGGCCACGCGCACATCGGCTACATCGCGGGCGACCGGATCATCGGAATCTCGAAGCTGACGAGGCTCGTGCGGCTGTTCGCGCGGCGGTTCACCGTGCAGGAGCGGATCGGCGAGGAGATCGCGGACGCGCTCGTGCACCTGATCGAGCCCGAGGGCGTGGCGGTCCATCTGGAGGCATCGCACCTGTGCACGCTGATGCGCGGAGTCGAGGAGCACTCGCGGACGACGACGACGTTCTGGCGCGGGGCGTTCCGCGACGCGGAGCTCAGGCGCGAGTTCCTCGAGGAGGCGCGGTCACGGCTGCCGCGCTGACGGAGCTCGAGCCGCTCGTCCTTCTCTTCGAGCGCGGCGACGGCGCCGCGATCGAGCTGCCCGCCGAGCTTCGCCGGCTGTACGGCGGCGACCTCGTCCTGCCCGAGGAGTGCCTGTTCGCGAACTTCGTCTCGACGATCGACGGCGTGGTCGCGATCCCGGCGCTCGAGCGCTCGAACGCGCTCGTCAGCGGCGGCGATCCGGCCGACCGGCTCGTGATGGGGCTGCTCCGCGCCGCCGCCGATGCCATCTTCGTCGGCGGCGGCACCGTGAACGCATCTCCGACCGGACGCTGGCGCGCCGACTCGGTGTTTCCGGCGGCGGCGGACCTCTTCCGCGAGCTAGGCGCCGAGCCGGCGAGGGTCGTGATCGCGACCGGCCGCGGTCGGCTGAACCCGGAGCATCCCGTGCTCCGGGAAGGGGCGCTCGTGGTCGCGACGGAGCTCGCAGCGGAGCGGCTCGCCGGCCGCCTGCCCGCAGAAGCCGAGCTGGCGGTGGTCGACGGAGACCACGCGGTCGACGTCGACGCCGCCGTCGCGCTCCTGCGCGAGCGCGGCTACCGTCGGATCCTCAGCGAGGCCGGGCCGCGCCTGTTCGCGTCGCTCGCCGCAGCCGACCTCGTCGACGAGCTCTTCCTGACCGTCTCGCCCCTGCTGGCGGGGCGCCACCCGGACGAGGAGCGACTCGCGATCGTCGAGGGCGTCGCGCTGCTTCCCGAGCGGGAGCAGCGCGGATCGCTGCGTTCGGCCCGCCTGCACGGCGAGCACCTCTTCCTGCGCTACTCCTTCCGCTAGCTCTCCGACATGTGCAGCGCCAGGCTCGCCTGGTTGGCGATACCGGCGAGCAGTCGGAGCTTCTGCTCTGCGAACGCCTCGGGCGCTGCCGCCGCGATGCAGCCGATCCGGCCCGACGGGAGCACGACCGGCGCGACCGCGAGCGGGTCCTCGCCGACCGGCACCAGGTCGACCGTCCCGGGCTCGAGCACGAACGGCTCCCCGCGCTCGAGCGTGCGGCGCGTGCCGCCGAACTCGACGACGCTGCCGATCGGGACGACCGGGACGGCGCCGTCCGCGCGCCAGGCGGCGGCGATCGCGAAGGACCCTGGGCGACCGCGCTCGAGCCAGAGCCACGTCCGCGGCGAGCCGAGCATGTTGCCCGTCAGCTCGACGATGCGCCGATGCAGCTCGTCGGTGCCGCCGGCGCCGGCGAGGCGCCGCGAGAACTCGAGCAGGGCGCTCGCGACCTCTGCGCTCTCCTGTTCCGACTGGAGCAGCACCGACTTCTGGAGGGCCACCGACGCACGGTACGAGAGCCCCTCGAGCAGGCGCAGCAGCTCGTCCGTGAAGTGGGATAGGTCGCCCCTCGGCGCGCGGACGGTGATCCAGCCGCGGACGCCGAAGCCCGAGTGGAGCGGCGCGACGGCGCAGGGCCGGAACGTCAGCCCCCGCTCCTGCGCGAAGGTCCGCCGGACGTCCTCCTCGTCGACGAGGAACGGCGTCTTCCGTCCATCGACCAGCTGAGCCGCGGCGGCGCGGCCGAAGCGCCGCTCGAGGAACGGCGCCGTCACCGGGTCGGCGGCGTAGCCCAGCTCCGCGACGCAGCGGTACTCGGCCGCGTGCGCGTCCTCCAGCCACAGAGAGCACTGCTCCACGCCGAGCAGGCGCGCGACCGTGCGCATCGTCTCCTCGGCGATCGCCTCGACCGAGCGCGCCTCGGTAACGGCATCGGCGAACTCGAGCCATGCCTTCGCGTTCTCGGCCTCGCGGCGGAGCGACTCGTAGAGCCGTGCGTTCTCGAGCGATACGGACGCGTGCCCCGCGAGCACCTCGAGGAGCCGCAGGTCGTCCTCGTCGAACTGTGCAGTCCCGAGCTTCGAGATCGTGATCGCGCCGATCACGCGCGCGCCGTAGCGGAGCGGCACGGAAGCCAGCGACTCGTCGGCCTCGCTGTCGCCGACGACGCGGCAGAGCTCCGACGTACGGGCGTTGTCGACGAGTGCCGGACGGCCGGTCAGCGCGACGTGCCCGGGCAGCCCCTCGCCGAGCGCCAGCCGGAGCGCCCCGATCTCCTTCTCGTCCGCGCCGCGGACGGCGACCGGCAGCAGCTTGTCGCCGTCGAGCAGGTAGACGCCGCAGTTGTGGTAGTCGATCAGCATCGCCAGCTCGTCGACGATCGCCTCGCCGATCTTGCCGACGTCGTTCAGCCGGTTCAGCTGCCGCGCAAGGCTCTGGAGCATCTTCAGGTGCGCGATCGAGCGGGCGTCCCGCCCCTCCGAGCCGTCGTTCGGCCGCTCCGCGGCCGTCTCCTCGCAGAACACGACGACACGATCCTTGCCACGCGCCTTGGCCGTCATCATCGCGGCCTCGGCGCACGCGACGAGCTCGCGCGCGTTCGTCGCGTGGTCGGGGCAGAACGCGATGCCGGTCGAGAGCGTGATCAGGCCGACCTCCTCGGCAGGGCTCTGCTGGAGCGCCTGCTTCAACCTCGCCGCCAGCGCGAGGGCGTCATCGGACCCGGACGAGGGCAGGATCACGGCGAACTCCTCGCCGCCGACGCGGCAGACGGTGTCCGAGGCACGGACGATCCCGGTCAGCAGCTCCGCGAGGAGCCGGAGCACGCGGTCGCCCTCACCGTGGCCGAAGACGTCGTTGACGCGCTTGAATTCGTCGATGTCGAGCATCAGCAGCGCAACCCGGTCGTGTGCGCGGCCGGCACGATGGAGCTCGGAGCGCAGCCGCTCGTGGAAGTAGCGGTGGTTGTAGAGGCCGGTGAGGGAGTCTGTGTGGGCGAGGTGCTCGAGCCGCGCTCGGATCTGCGCGTTGTCGAGCGCGAGCGCCGCTGCGTCGCCGAACCAGCGGGCGAGCTCGAACTCGTCCTCGTCGAAAGAGGCGTCCTCGCCGACGCGATAGATGTTCAGCGCACCCTTCAGCAACCCGCGCGCGATCAGCGGGACGGTGATCAGCGCCTCCGGGTCCTGCGGAGTGCCGGGAACGAAGGCGACGCGCGGGTCGAGGTGGGCCTCGTTCGCGAGCACCGGGCTCCGGTGGTCGATCGCCCAGCCCGTGATCCCGCGGCCGTAGGGAATCGGGTTGCTGAGGATCTCCTCCGCCCACGAGGCGCTGCGGGCGAACACGGGCAGGAGCTCCCGGCGCTTGTCGTCCGCCTCGTAGATGTGCAGGTCGTGGTACGGGATCAGCTCGGCCAGAGTGTCCGCGATCCGGTCGAGGAGCGCCTCGGGGCTCTGCTCGGAAAGGACGTCGTGGAAGACCGCCGCCAAACGGCGGTAGGACTCGACCAGCCCCTCCAGGCGGTCGGGCTCGGGGTCAGGCAGGAGCGCAGCAGTGGTGCCCACGGCTTGTACCGTTATCGACCGCACACTTCGCATCGATAAGCCGGCCCTAGGCACTGCGCGTCCCCAGGAAGGGGTATGACTACTGTCAGCGGAAGAGGTCGTGCTCCGGGCTCATGATCAGATCTTTCGCGCTGCCCTCGCCCGCGACCGCAAGCCCGCGGACGATCGCGACCGGAATCCGCTCCGTTTTCCCCATCACGAGCTCCGCCGCCGCCGCGATCTCGTCCGCGATCGCGATCACGGTCGAGTGCAGCTCGTAGCCGGTCGGGTCGTACTGCCCGCGGAGGTCGCGGAGCACCTCGACCCCGGCGGAGCCGATCGCGACGTTCGCGATCCCGACCCGCCACGCCCGGCCGAAGGTGTCCGTGACGATCACGCCGAGTGAGTGGCCGGTGCGCAGGCGGAGGTCGTGCCGGATCCGGGCCGCGGACGCGTCCGGGTCCTTCGGCAGGAGAACGACCGAGTCCGGCTCCGGCGCGTTCGAGGCATCGACGCCTGCGGACGCGCAGACGAAGCCGTGGCGGGTCTCGGCAATCGCGAGCGGCGGGCGCGACCGCACGATCCGCGCCGCCTCCTCCAGCACGACCTCGAGCCGCCGCGGGTCGCCGGTCGGGCCGGCGAGGTCGTGGGCCTGGTCGGTCGGCTCGACGTCCGCCAGCCGGACGACGCGCCCCTCGGCCTTCGAGACGACCTTCTGCGCGATGCAGACGACGTCTCCGGCGCGGAGCTCGAACGCGCCCACGATCAGCGCGGCGAGGTCGTCGCCCTCCCGGATCTCGGGGAGGCCCCCGACGGGCAGGATCTCGATCATGCGCGCGCGACTCCGCCACGCGCCGCGGCTAGGACGGACTCGGCGAGGAGGCGCGCGGCCCGCGCGTCGGTCATCAGCGTCCGCGTCACGTGCGGGCGGACGCCGATTGCCTCCAGGCCGTCGGCACCGGCGGCATCCGCCTCGTCGATCACGAGCGCGTCGAGCAGGCCGGGGTAGCAGCCGGCGACGTGGGCGGGCGAGGTCCCGCCTGCTAGCCGGGCGAGCATCTCGCCGGCAGGCCCCTTCACTGCCTTGCCACCGATCACGGGGCTGACGCCGACGACCGGCGTCCGCTTCCCCTCGACCGCGTCCCGGATCGCCTGCACGGCGAGGATCGGCCAGATCGAGATGAAGGGATTGCTCGGCGCGATCACGACGAGCGACGCCTCCTCGACTGCCTCGACCACACCGGGGGCGGGCCGCGCGATGTGGGCGCCCTCGAAGCGCAGCCCGTTCACCTCGTCCGCGTGGCCACGGCGGACGAACCACTCCTGCAGCGGGAAGGCTCCGGCCGGCGTCTCGACGATCGTGCGCAGGCGCTCGTCGGTCGCCGGGAGCAGGCGCGTCTCGAGCCCGAACGCCGCCGCGATCCGCGCGGTCACCGCCGACAGCGGCTCGCCGTTCCTCAACGCCTTCGTCCGCACGAGATGGAGCCCGACGTCCCGGTCGCCGAGCTGGAACCACGTCTCGTCGTCGCCGAGCTCCCTTGCCGTCTCGAGCGCGTTCCACGTCTCGTCCCGCCGCCCCCAGCCTCGCTCCTCGTCGTGCCGGCCGGTCAGGGTGTAGAGCAGGCTGTCGAGGTCGGGCGAGACGTGGAGGCCGAGCACCTCCACGTCGTCGCCAACGTTGCCGACGACCGTGACGTCTGCGGGGTCGACGACGTCGACGAAGCCGCGGACGAACCGCGCGCCGCCGACGCCGCCGGAGAGAACGACTACGTCCGCCACTGGGCGGTGACACTACCGGGGTGGCGCTGCAGGAACACCTCGACAACGCGGCGATCGCCGAGCGGCTCGACTCGTTCGCGACGCTGCTCGAGCTCGC
>JBKPRD010000277.1:0-4692 GCA_046734415.1 Actinomycetota bacterium
GGCCAGGAGGCAGAGCGTCCGCGGCATCGCCTACGCGAGCTCGGCCGCGGTCTATGGGCCGAGCTCGGGGTCGCGGGTCGAGGACGCGGGCGAGCCGACCACGCTGTACGGGGTCTTCAAGCTGGCGAACGAGGGGACGGCGCAGGTCTACTTCGAGGACGACGGGATCGGCAGCGTCGGCCTCCGGCCGTACGTCATCTACGGGCCGGGTCGGGACCAGGGGCTGACGGCAGACCCGACGCTTGCAATGGAGGCCGCCGCACGAGGCGATGGCTATGAGATGCGCTGGGGGGGTCGCTGCCAGCTGCAGTTCGCGGCGGACGCTGCGCGGATCTTCATCGCCGCGGCACGCTCTGGGCACGGCGGCGCTGCGGTCTTCAACCTGGGCGGGCCGTCAGCCCACGCAAGCGAGGTGGTCAGTGCGATCGAGGCCGCGGTGCCCGAAGTGGCGGGGCGGATCACGTTCGACGACGTCCAGCTTCCCTTCCCCGAAGAGATGGAAGCGGGCGGTCTGGAGGACGTCGTCGGCCCGATCGAGTGGACGACCCTGCGCGAGGGGACCCGTCAGACGATCGAGACATACCGCGCGCGGCTCCCCGTTCAGCCCTCTGCCTGAACGGGATTCGTCAGCGCGCCAAGCCCGTCGATCTCGATCGTCACCTCGTCACCATCCTTCAGCAGCACGGGCGGATCGCGAAACACGCCCACTCCCGCCGGCGTGCCGGTCGCGATCAGGTCGCCGGGCTCGAGCGTCATCGTCTCGCTCGCGTACGCGATGATCTCGGCGACCGTGAAGATCATGTTCGCGGTCGTCGAGTTCTGCATCGTCTCACCGTTCAAGACGCAGCGGATGCCGAGCCGCTGCGGATCCGGCACGTCGCTTGCCGGCACGAGGTGCGGCCCGACAGGGCAAAACGTGTCCGCTGACTTCCCACGCGTCCACTGCCCGTCCGAGAACTGCAGGTCGCGGGCGCTGACGTCGTTGAGGCAAGTGTAGCCGCGCACCGCATGGAGAGCATCCTCCTCGGAGATCCCTCGCACGCGCTCACCGATCACCACCCCCAGCTCCGCTTCGTAGTCGACCTGTTTCGAGATGCGCGGGATCACGATCGGCTCGCCCGGCCCGATCAGAGCGTTCGGCCATTTCGCGAACAGCAGTGGAGCGCCTGGCAGTTCGGTGCCCTGTTCCTCCGCGTGGTCGCGGTAATTGAGCCCCACGCAGACGATCTTGCCCGGGCGTTCGATCGGCAGCGGGCTCACGATCGCGCCTCGGAGGTTTTCGCGAACGCGTGGTAGACGGGATTCATGTGCTCGTCGGTGGCCAAGGTCGAACACGTGTGACGCCCACACTTCCCTCTTTTCCAGAAACGGCGAAACTAACGGGTCCGCGGACTCGCTGCCCCCAACCGGCTGATGGTGGCATACAGCTTTGCAAGCCGGAGGTCACCGGTTCGATCCCGGTACGCTCCATTGGCAAATTGCCTGCAAAGCAGGAGCTTCTCGCGTTAGGTGTCGTGTCATCGTCTGCGGCCAACGCCCAATCAACGCCCAAACGAGCAGTCCTCGCGTTGAGACGCGCCCTGATCGATTCCTCCGAGTCGCGGGCGAGGTGACCGTAACGCTGGTCGATCATCGCCACGCTGGTCCCCATTAGGCGGGCCAGCTCAAAGATCGACACACCGGCGGCGAGCGCCTCCGTCGCGAATGTGTGTCGCAGGCAGTACGGACCTCGGCGCTCGACCGCGGACCCTTCGAGCGCCGGATACCACTCGCGTGTCCGCCAGGTATGAAGATTGATGTGGCCACCCTGTGAGGCCGGGAAGACAAGCGGCGTGTCGAGCCTCGGAGGCAACGACTCCAGCGCGGAGACCGCGCGGGTGGACAACGGGACACGCCGACGCGAGCGGTGGGGCAACTGATCGCCTAGTTGACGCGGAGATCACTTTTTCTCGCAGGCGATTCCGTGTTTGTCCCGATCGAGTCCCCCGGTAGAGGCTCAGCTCGCACGAGTCCGACGCTCGCGGGGGTACCCCTCTCAGGCGGACCCGACCACATACCGCGCTCTCGACTCACCATTCACTCACCACAGGCATGGATGCAGGGCTTACGCCGCGACCTCCTGCTATCAGGGCGGGAGGTCTAAGCGTCCGGCGTGTCTGTGAGCAGGCTCCCAACCAGCGCTCGAAGCTCCTCCTCGGGCAGAGCGGCAAGCTTCAGGAGGCCGGCGTACAACCGCTCGAGCTCGCGTTCCGATGACGGGTCGAGATCGACGCCACCGACGCGCTCCTCGGCACGAGGACGCTGCATCCAACGCAGAGGGATCTCGGTCGCACGAGGATCGGAGACAGCCCGCTCGCGTAACCCACACTCGATCTCGGCATCGGAAGGCGGCTTGCGGTCCCGACGCGTTGCACGGCCCCGAGAGCTTGGGACTCCGCGCGCGCAACGTCTCGGCGGGGTGCCGGCATCGCCGCTGCCGTTACGGCGGTAACACGCTTCCTCACGCCTTGGCCAGTGAGGTATTGAGTAAGGGAGGTGACATGAGCACGAGGCCGAGACGGAGACTCATCGCCTGGATGATTCTCGGTTCCGCAGTGGCCGTTGCTGTTGCGCTCTTCAGCGTGCCCACGGCGGCCGCAACGGAGCCGGCTCCCGGCACTGGGATCACCGGAGCTTGCAACATGGCGAATGCATGGGGTGTCGGCGCGCAGGGTGGTATGGCCCATGCGATGACGGTCGACAATCCAAATGGGAACGCCGGCATGGCCATCGCAGTAGCGAGGACAGATTGTTGACGCCACCGAGAGCGGCAGGGGAGCTGCGCCGGAGACGCTTCCGGGGCAGCTCTCTGCCTAACTCGGCGGAGACCCCTTCGACGGATCGCTGGCGATGACGGGCGGTCGGACCCACATTGGTCAGCTCCGTTGCTGCGGCTCAGAGCCGGACGCATGGCCGCGCTGTGCCTCGATCGCAGTTACGCAATGGAGACGATTCGGCCTAAAGCCCGGCTCGGCTCTTCGGGAGCCGTCGCACTTTCGCCGTCTGAGGCTGTGCTAGGGCTCGCCGCAGCGGTAGCAAACAGGAGCCACAATTCCTTCCGTGTCTGAGCTTCCCCAAGGGACGGTCACCCTTCTCTTCACGGACTTGGAGGCGTCGACGGAACTCCAGCGCCGTCTCGCTAGTCGCTACCAGGAAGTTGCCGAGGCCCATCGGCGTGTGCTTGATGAGGCCTTCGCCGAGCACGGCGGAACCGTGGTCGATCGTCAGACGGAATCCTTCTTCGTGGTTTT
This sequence comes from Actinomycetota bacterium, assembly GCA_046734415.1. Taxonomy (GTDB): domain Bacteria; phylum Actinomycetota; class Thermoleophilia; order Gaiellales; family Gaiellaceae; genus DATBLE01. The sequence continues at coordinate 3,291 of JBKPRD010000277.1, forward strand.
CCGGCGCACGCGGGACGCGGTCCGGGCGGCGGCCGCCGCGCAGCGCGCGCTTGCTGAGCGCGACTGGCCCGAGGGTGCCGAGGTGAAGATTCGGATAGGTATTCACGCGGGCGAGCCGGAAGTGGCCGGTGATCGCTACCTCGGCCTTGCTGTGTCTCGCGCGGCACGAATCTGTGCGGCTGGGCACGGAGGACAGGTGCTGCTCTCGTCCGCGGCTCGTGCGTTGCTCGGCGATGACGAGCAAACCGCGGTCCAGGGGCTGGGCACCTATCGCCTGAAGGACTTCCCCGCACCAGAGCCGATCTCGCAGCTCGTCATTGAAGGATTGCCGCAACAGTTCCATCCACTCAGCGTCCCGAACGGCAGGCCGGCCGACGCCTCGCTCGTGGGCCGGGACGGAGAGTTGGCCCAGCTCCTCGATGTGCTCGAGCGCTCGTTCGCCGGTCTCGGAAGGCTGATCCTCCTCTCGGGCGAGCCCGGTATCGGGAAGAGCCGGCTTGCCGACGAGCTGTCAGCCGAGGCCGTAACGCGCGGCGCGAGGGTCGCATGGGGCCGATCCTGGGAGGCCGGCGGAGCACCCGCGTATTGGCCCTGGGTCCAGGCGCTTCGCTCGCTCATCCGTGATGTTCCGCGCGCTCGTCTGCGCTGGGCTCTCGGTCCGGGGGGAGCGGACCTCGCCCGCATGCTTCCCGATGAAGCAGGCACCCTCTTCACCGAGCTGCCGCCGCCGGCGGTCGATCCCGATACCGATCGCTTCCGTCTCTTTCAGGCCGTCACCTCGTTTCTGAAGCGCTCGGCGGGCGACCGTCCGATCGTGATGATCCTCGACGACCTGCACGCAGCGGATGCGTCGTCGCTCCTGCTCCTGCAGTTCGTCGCGGACGCGCTCGCGGACGCGCACATGCTGGTCGTGGCCTGCTATCGCGATACCGAGCTGACACCGGAGCATCCCCTCGCGGCGACCGTTTCCGAACTCACACGGCGGCCGCTCAGCGTGCGAATACCGCTTGCCGGCCTCGCCGAGGCTGACGTCGGTCAGTTCATCGCGCTGATCTCTGGGAAGGAGCCTCCGGAAGGCCTAGCGGCCGCCGTCCATGCCGGGACGGCGGGCAACCCGCTCTTCGTCGGAGAGGTGGCACATCTACTCGTCTCCGAGGGCTTGCTCGACCGCCCGGCCGATGCGATGGCGTGGCAGCTGTCGGTGCCGCAGGGTATCCGCGAAGTAATCACCAGGAGGCTTGCCGGTCTCTCCGACGAGACCAGCCGCCTCCTTTCGCTTGCCGCCGTGCTGGGGCGGGAGTTCGACGTGGAAGCGCTCGCTCAACTGAGCCGACAGCCGCGTGAGGAGCTCCTGCCCCCCCTCGATGAGGCGGCTGCAGCGAGGATCGTTGCGGAGGTTCCC
>JBKPRD010000278.1:0-6554 GCA_046734415.1 Actinomycetota bacterium
GCAATGCCGTGTTCGCCTGCTCGGCAGGGAAACGCCGCACAGAGGCCCTGACGATGATGGAGTCAGCCGGACTCGAACCGGGACGGGCCCGCTCCCCCTTCGCGCGAAAAGGAGGCGGCTCGATCATGTCGCTGAGACGCCCGCAAAGGACGACTAGGGGCGTCTGCGCCTACGCGGAGCAGCGCGTTTGCTTGCTCCGCGGAGCGAGCGTGTGGCACGCGCCGGCGCTCCGTCGGACGACGCATGGGCCGATCTAATGACCTATTCGTGACCAGAATCCCCGGTAATCGGATGCAATCCGATGGCATCCGCTCCGGCGAGAAACCCGCATACGTGCGGGAAAACGCGCCTTCACGTACTGCTTGCCATGCAGAAGGTCGTGGGTTCGAGTCCCATCAGCCGCTTCGCAAAAGCCCGCTCGTGGAGCGGGTTTTTTCGTGGTTCGCGTTCGCTGGACCTTCTGACGTCGTGGGTAATAAGTGGGTAACCGATGCCCAGGTGCGCCATTGGTCCGCGACGCGTCAAAGCGAAAGGTCGCTCTCCAACTGGATTCTCCGGCGCAACTCGAACTCTTGACCTTCTGCGTATGCGACAGGCGCTCATCGGTTCGGACCTATCACCCTGCCAACCGCGGCTAGCTGCGATCACGCGTCCCGACGGACCTAGGTGCACGATCGCTCAGTGCGTCCTCGACGAGCCCGAGGACGATCCCGAACACTGCATGGCGGATCGTCGCTTGGGCGAAAGCTCGGTGGTTGCGGGCGAGTCTTGGCAACTGTTTGCGGGCGCGGTGGTAGCGATCGAACACCGCGGTCAGAGGCCAGGCCACGACGTGCTCGACCAGGCCCAGTAGTAGCCCGCGGACGACTGGCGGCCCCGGCAGGGACGGCTTGATCCGCGCGTATCCGGCGCCGAGGAATGCACCGTTCTGCACGTGGAGCACCCACCCGATGGGTCGCCAGTGGTCGCCGCGCGTCACCAGCTTGCCCAGGATCTCGACGTCGTCGTACCTGGAGTTGAAGAGCCGCTTGTCGATGGGCTGCTCGAGCGTCATCACCACCGTCGCCACCGCACCCGCGACTCCACCTCGCAAGTGCGCCTCCACTCAAAGCACCGGACGGACGACGAGCATCCCGCGGCTGGAGACGAGATGCTCCAGGTCAACTTCCAAGCGCTGGATGTGTTCGGTCGCCTGTTGCTCGAACCGCTCTACCTCGACGATCTCGGCGATCAGCACGTAATCGGCTTGACCGATGGACTGTCCGGGAACATCCGCCGGCCGAGCCAAATGCCATTCGGAGACCGTGTCGAGCGAGCTGCGGACGATGCTGTGATCCTCGGTCATCAGACGCTCAAAATCCACGGCAAGCTCGGGGGATCGCAGCTTGAACCACATGACGAGGGTCGCGGGAGGGCTCATGTGTGAAACGGCTCCTCGACGATCGCTCGGATGAACCGCCCGCGGTCGAAATCCTCTCGGGCCGCGGCCAGCTCATCCGCGAACGAGTTCGCCACGTAGAGGACGACACGCGCGTCGCCCGGCTCGTCCTCGGCCATGGCCATCCGATGCCGGCGACCGAGTATCTCCGCGACCTTTCCGATGACCTCTTCCGCGAACTCATCGTTCCCGGTGATCAGGTACGTCCGGACGTCTTCTTGTTCGCGTCCCGGGAGCATCGTCACGCCGTCTGCCGGAGCCTGGTCGCGTCGTTGCTGCGCGCTGCCCGAAGGCCGCAGCGCTCGAGGAAGTCGAGCGATGTCTGCGCAACCTCGCGCCAGCCATGGTCGATCGTGAGGGAATGCCCGCGGTTCGGGACCTTCACGATCTGCGTCACGGCGGGGTTGCGCTTCTGCCGCTTGTAGGCGGCATTCGCGATCGCCCACGGCACCGTGTGGTCCTTCTCGCCGTCGATGATCAGCACCGGACCGCGGTCGGGGTTCTTCGTCTTAACCTTCGCCTCGGTCCACGGGTTGAGATTCGCGTTGCCCATCTGTGCGAGGGCGATTCCGGAACCTGCGACGTGGTAGGTGTCGTAGAGCTCCTTCGCCTCCGCCTCGTCCTCCAACGCGTTCGTCCAGCCGTACTTGAACTGGTCGAAAGTGAGCGTGATCGCGCGGCCGCGCGTGAGGGGGTTGATGAGGAAGGGGCCCACGCCCTTGAGCACGGAGAACGGCAGCGGCAGAACGCCGCGAAAGACGCCAGGGTCGATCGCGACCGTTGCCGCCGCCAGCCCATGGCCTGAGAGCATCTGCGCCAGCAAGCCCCCGGTCGAGTGCCCCATCACTACCGGCTTCTTGTCGAGGGCCTCGATGATCTCGGTTGTGTGATCGGCGATCTGCCCCAAGGTCTTCTTGGCGAAGACGTCCGGGTTCGCCCGGGCCTCCGCAATGGTTTCCGGATCGTCCGGCCAGTCGGGCGTCAGCGCGGCGTAGCCGGCCTGATTGAAGAAATCGGCCCAGTTGGCCCAGCTGCTCGCCAGCAGCCAGAGTCCGTGGATGAAGACCACGGGGGTCCGCCCAGAGGCGTTGGCCGCCTCGATCTCGCGGCGCTCACGCTCGGAAATTGACGACGTCATGAGGGACTCTCCTTTGGTTGGGTGACGTCACTTCGTAGGGCTGGCTGCTCCATACACCAGCCATGACCGAACAGCGGCGCGAGTCGTGACAGACGGCAGCGCTACCGAGTTAGTCAGCCGCTAAAGCCTGCGTGACCCGCCGCGGCTCCGAGCGGCACAGCAACCAGTACGTCGATCCGCCGACCACGATCGAGGCGAGCCACGACAAATCCACTCCGCCGGTGGCGCGCGAGACCGGGCCTTGGAACAGCGACGTGCTCCCGTACTCGAATGCCCACCCGGCCGCCAGACCGACCAGGAGCGCGGCGAGCGAGCGCCAGCGAATGTCGCCATAGCGGGACGTCTTCCCGGAGGCGTAGAGGGCGGGGACGTCCGCCCGTCCCCGGTTGAGAACGAAGAAATCGATGACCACGATTACCCCCCACGAGGCCGTCCAGATCACGAGCGAAGTGATGAAGTTGGTGTACGAGGTGACGAACTTGGCCGACGCCATGAACCCGACGAGGACGGCGCTCGCGACCACACCTGTGACGATGCTCCCCACCCAGCGCGGAAGCTTGATCCCGCCCGCAAGGAAGCAAAGCGGCGCCGAGTAGACGCACTGGATGTTCCCCGCGATGGCGCCGTGGATGATTACGAGCAGGACCGGAATCGTCATCACCCCGAACAGCGATGCGACGAGTTCCGCAGGATCGCCGTTCGTCGAACTGCTGGCCATCGCGGCGCCGAGCATTCCGAGCCAGTTCAGCGCGATGAAGGTCCCCAGCGCGGACGCCCAGTACACGCTCTTGTCCGGGACGTCACGCCGCGTGAACCGGGAGTAGTCGGACGCCCACGGCGCCCAGCCGAACCCCCAGCCGATCCCCACCGCGGTCAGCAGCCCGGTGGCGGCGGTGATCAGGCCGGACCCGTGGACGGTCGAGTGGTTCCACACGACGTGTCCCTTGCTGAACGCCAGAACCGTCATCACCGCCATCACCACGGCCAGCACCGGCATCGTCCACTTCTCGAAGGTGCGGATCGCGTAGAACCCGAGCGTTCCGATGACCACCTGGATGACCATGATCACCGCGGCGACGCCGTACCTGGTCGCGTTGTTGTCGGGCATCCCGAGCTTGTGGAGGCAGTAGGTGGCGAGGTCGAGGACCACGTACGTGTAGACCCCGATCCAGGCCAGCGTGATCAGCCCGTTGATGATCGACGGCAGATTGTTGCCCCTGCGGCCGAACGCCATCCGGCCCAGCGTGAACTGAGCGACGCCGGTCCGCTTCCCCATCAGCGTGAAGACACCGAAGATCAGCGCGCCTGCGGCCTGCCCGACCACCATGATCACGATCGACTGAATCAGGCTCAGCCCGAGCTGCGGCCCGATCGCTCCAACCACCCATGCGAGCGGCGAGACGTTGGCTCCGAACCAGATCCAGAACTGCTGCCAGGCGGTCGAGTCCCGGTCGCCATCAGGTATCGGCTCGATGCCGTGCTGATCGATCGCAACTGCCTTCTCCAGCTCTCCGACGTCCCTGAGTTGGGTCGCCGGCACCGATCCTCAACTCTGAAGCGTGGTGAGCTGTTCCTTGAACCGGGCCATCACATCCCAGTGCAGCAAGGGCCCCCAGCTCACGCGGGCGACCCCGAGCGCGCCCAGCTCGGGGACCTGCGGTCCCTCGGGTAGGCACGCAACGTTCACCGGACCGCTGATCTCTCCCAAGAAGCTGCGAAGCGCGTCCGGCTCCCAGAGGCAGATCGGGTAGACGCAGTCGACGCCGGCGTCGAGGTATGCCTTCGCGCGTCGCAGCGCTTCCGGAACCAACTCCTCCTGCCTGCCCGGGTCCGCCTGGCTGTCCGGGTCCAGAGCGGCGAGATACGGCGAGAAGAACACGTCGACGCGGGCATTGATCACGAGCGGGTAAGCATCATCCGACGCGGCCTGGCGAACGGCGCTGAGCCAGTCCGCGTGCGAGTCGGGATCCCGAAGGACCCGCCCTTCGTGATCGCTGTCTTCGAGGTTGCAGCCGGCCGCCCCGGCGGCACGCAGCGCGGCCACCAGCGCGCCGGGTTCCATCTCGTAGCCGACCTGGGCGTCGACGGTCACGGGAACTTCGACGCTGTTCGTGATGCGCGCGGCCACCGCGAGCATCTCGTCGGCCGGGGCTTGCTCCTCGTCCTCATAGCCGATCGTGCTGGCGACAGCCTCGCTGGAGGTCGCGACGACGGGAAAGCCGGCCGCGACGACGGCTCGCGCTGACGCCACGTCCCAGACGTTTGGAAGGACGAGGGGTGAACCAGGCTGGTGCAGCGACCGCAAGGTTTCGCACCGGCTCGCAAGCTGGGTTGCCGGTGGGGAGCTGATGTCGGAAGCCTAATGTGGCCGCGGGGTCCTTCGCCAGCTCGAACTCGTCACCCGGGCGAACCTCATCTGTCAGGGACGACGACGCCTCGCCGTCGTCGATCCGCTCGGTCGTCAACTCGACTTGCCTTCTGGCCGATCGCGTGACGTATGAGTGTGGGCAGGCCGAGCGACGCGTCAACGCTGAAGCGGCCGGCACCCGCGAGCCCCGGACATGTCGCCGCGCTTGTCGATCCCGTGCAGCAGGAACGTCACGCCGACAACCAGCCGCAACACGAGCAGCCCGGCGCTTGGCAGGAGTAGCGGATTCACCGGGCGACCTCAAGCCCCTTGGAGCGCGTCGCGCAGGACGGCGATCGCCTGCGCGACAGCGGCACGCGTGGCGTGAGTCGGGCTCAGCGGGTTGAGCATCATGAAGTCGTGCGTGATCCCGTCGTAACGGACGGTTGTCACGGCGACTCCGGCGGCGCGCAGCCGCGCCGCGTACGCCTCGCCCTCGTCGCGCAGCACGTCAGCTTCGTCCACGATCACGAACGCCGGCGGGAGTCCGGCGAGCTGCTCGTCGCTTGCGCGCAGCGGTGAGGCGAACGGCTCCGAGCGTCGCTCGACGTCGGGCACATATGCATCCCAGAACCACGCCATCGACTTGGCCAAGAGGAAGTAGCCCTCGGCGAACTGCTCGTACGAGCCGGTGTCCATCCCGGCGTCGGTCACGGGGTAGTACATCGACTGCTGCACGAAGCGCACGTCGCCGCGCTCGACGGCCATCAGCGCCAGCGCCGCCGTCATGCCGCCGCCGACCGAGTCGCCGGCGACCGCCATGCGGTTCGCGTCGAGCTGGTTGGCAGCGCCCTCGCGGACGATCCACTGCGCCGTCGCATAACCCTGCTCGATCGCGACCGGGTAGTGCGCCTCGGGCGAGCGGTCGTACTCGACGAACACAACGGCCGCGCCGGTGCCGACGGCCAGCTCGCGGACGAGCCGGTCGTGAGTGTCGGCGTTGCCCAGCACCCAGCCGCCGCCGTGCATGTAGAGGATCACCGGCAGCGTGCCGGCGACGTCCGGGGGGCGGACGATGCGCACGCGCACGTCGCCGACAGCGGCCGGAACCGTGATCCAGCGATCCTCGACGGGCAGCTTGTCGATCGGGGTCGCCTGCACGTCGTCGAGGACCGCGCGCGCCTCGGTCGGGGTGAGCTCGTAGAGGAACGGCGGGTTGGCGGTGGCTTCGACGAACTGCTGCGAGGCGGGCTCGAGCACGACGGCGGTATGGGTGGTGGTGACGGACATTTCTGCTCCTTGTTGCGGCTGTTGTAGGTGTTGTGGTTGTCGTAGGGCTAGGCGGGTACGTGCGCCACGGCGGCTTCGAGGATCAGCTGCGCCGTGTCATCCGGTTTCGAGACGGTGATCGCGTGTGACGCGCCCGGGATCTCGATCGTGCGCCGTGCGTCGGCGCGCTCCGCCATGAAGTGCTGCAGCGCGGCGGGGATGATCAGGTCCTTCTCGCCGACCAGGAACCAGGACGGCACCTCCTTCCACAGCGGCCCATCGCCCGACGGGTCGGTGAGCGCCTCCTGCGTTGCCGGTCGCTGTGTCGCCGCCATGCGCTCCGCCTGCCACACCGGCACGTC
>JBKPRD010000279.1:0-3039 GCA_046734415.1 Actinomycetota bacterium
TACCTCGGCATCCACGCGTCCCACCTGAGCAAGCAGGTCGTCGCGTGTGGCGCCACCGATCCGCGGGGCAACAACGCGGCGCGCAGCAAGCGGCCGTCGATCTCGCCGATCGCGTTCCTGAACGCGCTGCACAAGTACGGGCTGAAGAAGAGCCGCTTCGACGTCTACACGCACCATCCGTACTACGGCAGCCCGCGCGAATCGCCGACGACCAAGCCGAAGGGCAAGCAGACCGTGACGCTCGCGAACCTGAGCGACCTCACGAAGCTGCTCGGCAAGTACTACGGCAACAAGAAGCTCTGGATCACGGAGTACGGCTACCAGACCCGTCCGCCCGACCGGCTGTTCGGCGTGACGTGGGCCAGGCAGGCGAAATACCTGACCCAGGCGTACAAGATGGCGCGCAAGAACCCGAGGGTCACCATGATGCTCTGGTTCCTGCTCCGCGACGAGGGGCGCCTCGGCGGCTGGCAGTCGGGCCTGTTCACCGTCGGCGGGAAAAGGAAGCCCGCGTACAATGCCTTCCGCCGCCTGCCACACTAGGTAAGTGGCAACTCGAACTACGCAGCGGGCGCGGGGGCGCATTCCCACGCCCGCTGCGGGCGACGACGCGCCGACCCGGATCGTCAGCGATATCCGGGCCGGCGCGCCGTTCCTCCTCACACGCGCACAGCTGGGCGTCGTCGCGCGGCGGCTGGCGAGCATCACCGCCCTCGTCTGCATCGACCTGGGCGGGCTCGTGCTGGGCCTCTACGCGGCGCTCGTGGCGCGCGAGCTCTACTACGGCCGCGAGCCGATTCTCTGGGGCGTCCTCTGGCGCATCGAGACCGACTGGCTGCCGTTCCTGACGCTCGTCACCGTGTTGGTCTTCTCGCAGGCGGGTCTCTACGAGGAGCGAGAGCGCCGGCCCGGGTTCGGGCGCGTGCTCTCGTCGCTGCTCGTGATCGCGCTGATCACGCTCGCGTTCGCGGTCGGTACCGGGCACGAGTTCACGACCTACGGCCTGGCCCCGACCGCGATCGTGCTGTGCACTCTCGCGATCTCCGCGCTGCGCGCGAGCTACGAGCTCGTCACCGGCGAGGTGCTGCGGATGCTGGGCGTGAAGCGACACGCAGTGCTCGCGGGCTCCGGCGAGAACGTCGCACACCTGCACTCGGCGCTCGGCTCCGGGAGGAGCGGGATCGACTACGCGTTCGTCGGCGCGATCGCGCCCTCGCGCGACGGTGTGACCCTCCCCGTGCTCGGCGACGTGCGCGACCTCCCGGCGGTGCTCGACCGCGAGCGGGTGGACGAGCTGATCCTGACCGACGATTTCGGCGACCGCGAGCTGCTCGAGATCGTCGACCATGCCCACAGGCGCGGCGTCGAGGTCCGGATCGCGCCGAAGGCGACAGAGCTCCTGACGCAGCGCGTCGAGTTCGTTCCGGGCCAGGGGATTCCGCTCTTCGAGCTGCGTCCGCCCGCGTTCGTCGGGCTGGACTGGGTCGTCAAACGCGGCTTCGACGTGATCGTTTCCGCGCTCGTGCTGGTGATCGGCTTGCCCCTATGGCTCGCGGTCGCGGCTGCGGTCAAGCTCAACTCGCGCGGGCCCGTCTTCTTCCGCGACCGTCGCGTCGGGCTCGGCGAGCGCGAGTTCGGGATGCTGAAGTTCCGGACGATGCGCGCCGACGCCGCCGGGCAACAGGCGGCGCTCGAGGCGTCGAACGAGGCGGACGGCCCGCTGTTCAAGATCCGCGAGGACCCGCGCGTCACCGCAGTCGGGGCGGTGCTGCGGCGGTTCTCGCTCGACGAGATCCCGCAGCTGTGGAACGTGCTCCGCGGCGAGATGAGCCTCGTGGGGCCACGGCCCTTGCCGTTGCGCGACTTCCAGCGGCTCGAAGGGTGGCACCGCAAGCGCTACCTCGTGCTTCCGGGCGTGACCGGCCTCTGGCAGATCTCCGGCCGCTCGAATCTCGGCTTCGACGACCTCGTCCGCCTCGACTTCTTCTACCTCGAGAACTGGTCGATCTGGCTCGACATCTCGATCCTGGCGAAGACCATCCCGGCCGTGCTCAGCGGCCGCGGCGCGTACTGACGTGAACCGCGTCCTCGTCACGGGCCCGAAGGGCTTCGTCGGGACGCACCTTCGGACCGAGCTCGGCGCCGTCTTCGTTCCGTACGAGGAGGACGTCCTCGACCTCGGCTCGCTGACCACGGCGGTTCGCGATGCGCGGCCGGACGCGGTCGTCCACCTGGCGGCGGTCTCGTCCGTCGCCGAGTCCTGGGACGACGTCACCGAGGTCTGGCGGACCAACGTCCTCGGCACCGTGAACCTCGTCGAGGTGCTGCGCGCCGAGGCAGCCGGCGCCCGGCTGCTGTTCGTCTCGAGTGGCGAGGTGTACGGGCGTACGCCGCTGATCCCGACGCCGGAGGACGCGCCGGTCGACCCGGTGTCGCCCTACGGCGCGTCGAAGGCTGCCGCCGAGCTGGCGTGCCGCCAGGCGCGTGACCTCGACGTTGTCGTCGCACGCTCGTTCCCGCATATCGGCCCCGGCCAGAGCGAGCGCTTCTCCGTCGCCTCGTGGGCCGTGCAGCTCGCGCGGCTGCGAGGCGAAGGGGGCGGGACCCTGCTCGTCGGCGACTTGGAGGTGGCGCGTGACCTCACCGATGTCCGCGACGTCTGCCGTGCGTACGCACTGCTGCTCGATCGGTCCGTCCCCGGGGGGACCTACAACGTCTGCTCCGGTGACGCCGTGCCGCTGAAGCGTGTGGTCGAGCTGCTCGTCGAAGCTGCCGGGGTGCCCGTCACCGTCGAGCGCGACCCAGCGAGGATCCGCCCAGCAGAGGTCCGCGTCGTCGCGGGCGACGCCTCGGAGTTGCGTGTTGCGACCGGCTGGAAGCCCACGATCCCCCTGGAGCAGACGCTCGTGGACATGCTGGAGGCCGCACAGCAGTCGGTGCAACCCGCGAGGATGCAGGGCTCGTGAGCGACCGCAGAGCGCTGATCACCGGCGTCACCGGCCAGGACGGCTCCTACCTCGCCGAGTTGCTGCTCGAGAA
>JBKPRD010000280.1:0-6563 GCA_046734415.1 Actinomycetota bacterium
TCCTCCTAGCACCCGACACGGGCGGGACGCTCTCGGCGGCGGCCGCCCGGAACTGGTCTCCCGTCTACCGGCTACAGGAACGGCCGCAGGGGCAGCCGGAGCTCGATTACGCCGGCTCGAAGGTCCTGTTCCGCAAGGACACGGAGTACCACCGCCTGGCGGTCGTCCAGGACGACAACGTCCGAGCGCTCCGATTCGGCTCGTCGTACCAGAGCGCGATGGACGTCGCACACCCCTTCGACACGACCTACAGCTACACCGACCTTTTCTCGCTGGCGATGCTCTACCGGCCGACGACGCGCTCGATGCTCTTCCTCGGCCTCGGCGGCGGCTCCTCTCCGAAGCGGATGTGGCGCGACTTCCCGCACCTGCAGATCGACGTGGTCGAGCTCGACCCGGTGGTGGTCGACGTCGCGCGCAGGTTCTTCGCCCTTCCGGACGACCCGCGGCTGAGAATCGAGAACAAGGACGGCCGGCTCTTCCTCGCCGGGACCGACCGCGCGTGGGACGCGATCGTGATCGACGTCTTCTACGAGGACGGCATCCCGTTCCATATGTCGACGCTCGAGTTTCTGCAGCTCGTCCGGGAGCATCTTGCCCCGGGCGGACTCGCGCTGATGAACGTCATCGGCTCGCTTCGCGAGGACGGCTCTGAGCTGTTCCGGGCGATGTACCGCACGTACCGAAGTGTCTTCCCGACCGTCGTCGTCCACCCGGACTTCGGCCCGGACGCCGGCGTCCAGAACCTGATCGTCGTCGCCTCCGAGCCGGCAGCGCCGTCGACGGCGTTCCTGCTCGAGCGCTGGCGCAAGGCCCGAGCCCAGACGAGGACGTTCCCGGACCTGCGAAAGGCGATTGGCAACCGCATCGACTCGGGCATCGAGATCGCCGACGTCCCGACCCTCACCGACGACTACGCCCCGACGGACGCGCTGCTCCTCCTGAACTGAGCCCGCAGCCCTCCTCTGCCCCCTTTTCGAGCTTCTTGCGAGCCTACTCGCTTCAGCTCGACGACTCTGACATTGCTCCTGGAAGCTGCGACCGCGCTTGAATTCCGAGCTTGCGGTAGACGTGCGAGAGGTGCGTCTCGACTGTCTTCGGGGTGACGAAGAGCGCCTGTGCGATCTCGCGGTTCGTCTGTCCCCCCGTCGCCATCTGGGCGACTCGCCGCTCGCTCGGGGTGAGCGAGTCGACGCCGCTGCGAACGAGGCGCCGCGGCCGCGCTCCGGTCGCGAGGAGCTCGGCGTGCGTGCGTTCGCTTAGAACGATCGCGCCACAGCGGCGGGCGAGCTCGAGTCCTTCCTCGAGGAAGGCGCGGGCTTCGGCGCGCTGGTTGGCGCGACGGAGAGCCGCGCCCAGCTCCGTGAACGACTTGGCCCGCTCGAGCTGCGCCTGCGACGTGGCGAGGACGTCGACCGACTCGCGGAGGAGCTCGAGACCCTCGTCCCCGCCCTCGACGAGCCCGGCTGCCCGCAGCGCGACGCCGAGGGGACGCGGGGTTCCCCAGCGGCGGGCAAGCTCGATCTCTTCCTCGACGAGCCGGCGGGCCTCCTCACGATCGCCCAGGCCGAGCGTCGCGAGCGCCGCCTGGGACCGCCATGCCGAATAGCTCGGGTTGTGCATCCCGAAGGATCCGATCGTCTCGCCGGCCGCGAGGAGATCGGCGAGTCCTTGCGTCTGCGTCACCTCCCCGCTGGCGATGCGAAGCCGCGCGCGGGTGTCGAGCAGGCACGCTGTCTGGTACGTGTATTGATCCTCCGGCAAGCCGGCGAGCTCGAGCGTCTCGATCGCCTCCGCGAGCTCACCGCGTTCGGCGAGCACTTCGGCCAGGTCGGCGTACGTGCGACCGAGCGGAAGAGTGGCGTCCAGGGCCGCTCTGGCGTCGGCTTCGGCCTCCGGCAAGTCACCGCGGCGAAGCAGCGCAAAGGCACGGAACGACGACGCATGGGCGAAGGCGAGGGCCGATCCCTGCCTGCGGGCGAGCTCGACCAACTCTGTGTACAGGCGCACGGCGGTATCGAGCTCCTCCAGGCTCATGAGCACCGCAACCGCCACCACGTACCCCTGCCAGCTCTCGTCATCGGGAAGGAGACCGGCGGCGAGAGCGCGTTGCACGAGCTCCCGCGCCCGGTCGGGCGACTCGCCGGCACGCGCGAGCTCCGACGCAACCAGCACCATCAGGAAACGGCCTCCGAGACTGTCGTCGGTCGCTCGGTCGGCGATCCGGGCGAGCCTGTCACGAGCCATCGGGTACAGGCGATTGTCGAACCGCGCCCACATGATCAGCTCGGCCTCGAGCCGCTGCGTGAGAGCTGCATCGCCGGGATCGAGGCTCTCGATCGTTCGCCGGAGGCCGTCCGCGGCTTCGAACAGATCGACGTGCTCGGCGAAATGCGCATTCGCGAGCGCGAGCGCAACTTCAGCCGAGGGCGGCTCTCCCCGCACGAGCTTGTGCGCCTCCCGAAGGTGACCGAGCGCGCCGGGCAAGCCGGAGCGGAGCTCGGCCGAGCCGAGCTCGAACAGGACGTCCGCCCGCTGGTGCGCGTCGGGAGGCTCCACCAGCGCGCGCTCGAGATACGACCTGGCGACGTCGGCCGCTCCTTCGTCACTTGCCCGCTGCGCGGCCTCACGCAAGGTTGCGACGACCGAAGTGCGGCCCCGCGGCGGGACGTGGAGCAGGTGGGCGGCGACCCGTTGAGCAGGAGCACCGCTCTCGCCGAGCAGCCCCGCCGCTCGCTCGTGGCCGCGCTCGCGCTCGGCCTCGCTCAAGTCGGCGTACACGGCGGCGCGCAGAACCGGGTGTGCAAACATGAGCGGACGGCGGGGGCGGAGCACGTCGGACCGGGCGAGCTCGGCTGCAGACGCGGCGGCTGCCTCCGGATCCAGCCCGGCGAGCGCAGCTGCAAGCTCCGCGTCGGGCTCCTCGCCCAGGATCGCGACGGCCCGGGCGAGGGCCTCGGCATCCGGGCCGAGGCGGCGAAGCCGCTGCAGGACGAAGCGAGAGAGCGACTCGGGCCCGAGCTCGCGGACACGTGCGGCCGCGCTCGCAGTCGGCTCGATCTGCTCCGCAAGAACGGCGTGGACGAGCTCGTTGAGCAGGAACGGATTGCCTGCGCAGGACGCGTGCACCGTCTCCACGAACTCCTCGGCGGGATTGCTCTCCAGCCTCTCGCGGAGGAGTTGCGCGACGGCGGCGGGGCTGAGCGGAGCCGGACGAACGACCGTGGCGAACGGCTCCGACTCGAGCGCGTCGAGTACAGCCGCGTCGACGGCCGGCTCTCCCGTGCGAACGCAGGCCGCCACTGCGACCGGAAGGCCTTCCATTCGGCGTGCGAGGTAGGAGAGGAAGCGCAGCGACGGCGAGTCGCACCACTGGACGTCGTCCACGGCGAGCAGCACGGGCCCGAGCTCGGAGAGGTTGACAGTCAGCCAGAAGAGACCGTGGAGCGTCGTTTGCGAGCCGTCCTCCCCGCGGGCGAGCCAACCGCCGGTCCCGCCGAACTCGAAGAGCGGCGCGGCGAGGCGCGCCGCGCCGGCGAGGAGCTCTTCGCGCTCGTCGCCGCCGCACGCAGCAAGACGCGTCTCGAACAGCTGCCGGACGACGCCGTACGAGAAGTCGCGCTCGAGCTCGCCCCCTCGGGCGCGCAGCACCGGGACGCCGAGGGTCTCGGCCGCTTCGCACGCGGCACCGAGCAGGCGCGACTTCCCAATGCCTGGTGCTCCCTCGAACAATACGAGCAGTCCTCGCCCGTCTCGGGCTTGCACGAGCAGCTGCTCCATGAGCTCGAGCTGCTCCTCCCGCTCCAGCAAGGGGGCGGTCGTTAGGCCTGCCACCCCCGCATATTGGCGGCTGTTCAGAAAGACGACAAACGGAGAGAGTCACGGGACACCGGGAAAAGTTCAGGGGGTTCTTCCGGGGCGCCCCCTGTCGCGAATCAAGGCGCGCAGAGGCAAGGTGGGCTCAATCACCGTCGAGCCGAAAGGAGTTCTGCTGTGAACGTTTCTACGACCATGCCGACCACCGTCCAGATCAGGCGAGAGCACCTGATCGGGCTGATCGCGGCAGCCGCTGTTCTGGCAGTAGCGATCACCTGGCTGCTCGTTGCCGTCGCATTCGACTCGGGCACCACGCGAACGCAGCAGAACGTCTCGCAGCCGGGTGCCTTGACACCGGCGGACACCCAGGCGATCGAATTCCCGCCCGGCTACCGTGGGATGCCGTGAGGCCGGCGGCCATTGCGTCGCAAGTCATGGCGCAGCCGCGCACTCGCAGCCGGCACCCGCCCGACCAGCGGCTAACCGTCCTACGTCGGAGGGTGGACGCTTTGCCAGTGACGTGCGATCTCGGCGCGCGTCGTCACCCACACGTCCGGGCGCTCTCGCACGTGCGCGAGGAAGCGGTCGAGCGCAGGCGCGCGGCCCGGCCGCCCGACGATCCGGCAGTGGAGCCCGATCGACATCATCCGGCCGCCCTCCGCGTACAGCCGCTCGAACGAGTCCACCAGATACTCGAGGAACTCGCCCCCGGTGACGAACCCGTTCGTGATCAGGAACTTCATGTCGTTCGCGTCGAGCGTGTAGGGGATCACGAGGTGGTCCCGCCCCGCGACCTCGACCCAGTAGGGCAGCTCGTCCGCGTACGAGTCCGAGTCGTAGAGGAAACCGCCCTCCTCGACGACGAGCCGCCGCGTGTTCTCCGAGATCCGGCCCGTGTACCAGCCGACCGGCCGTTGCCCGCACGCGCGCTCGATCGCTTCGATCGCGCGCCGCATGTGCTCGCGTTCCTCCTCCTCGGGCATCTCCAGGTAGTCGATCCACCGCCAGCCGTGGCTCGCCACCTCCCAGCCGGCGTCGACCATCGCCCGCGCCGCCTCCGGGTTCCGCTCGACGGCCTGCCCGACGGCGTAGACCGTCAGCGGCAGGCCGTGCGCGGTGAAGATGCGGTGCACGCGCCAGAACCCGACACGGCTGCCGAACTCGAACATCGACTCCGTGTTCAGGTTGCGGCGGCCGACGGTCGGCGGGGCACCGACGACCTCGTGCAGGTACGACTCCGACTCGCCGTCGCCCTCGACCACTGACCGCTCGCCGCCCTCCTCGTAGTTGAGGACGAAGCTGAGTGCGAGCCGCGCCCCGCCCGGCCAGCGAGGGTCCGGCGGAGAGGCGCCGTACCCGACGAGATCCCGCTTCGTCACGACCGGAGCCGGGCGATCGCCTCGATCTCGACGAGCACTCCCGCCGGCAGCCCCGCCTGCACCGAGGTACGGGCCGGGTACGGCGCCTCGAAGAACTCGACATAGACCTCGTTGTAGCCCGCGAAGTCGCCAAGGTCGACGAGGTACGCGTTCACCTTGACGACGTCATCCATCGAGCAGCCAACCGCCTCCAGGCAGGTGCGCACGTTCTGGAGCGCCTGGCGCGTCTGCTCGCGAATTCCGCCGGGAACCAGGTTCCCGTCCGCGTCGTTGGCGATCTGCCCCGCCGTGTAGACCGACTCGCCCGAGACGACCACCGGCGAGTACGGCGGCTTCGGCACCGCGAGTCCTTCGGGTTGGACGGCGTCTCTAGCCATTCGCTGCTCCTTTCGTCTCCGATCCGAATACACCCGCTACGGCAAGCTCCTGGACGCGCGCCGGCTCGTAGCCGCACAGCTCGACGAGCACCCGCTCCGTGTCCTCCCCCCGCTCCGGCGCCGCCCGCACGGGCGGCTCGGAGCCGGAGAGGCGGAGCGGGGAGGCGACGTGCCGCACGGTCCCGAGCCGCGGATGCTCGTACTCGATGACCCGCCCCTCGGCGAGCGCCGCCTCGACGTCGTTCACCGGCGCCGACGGCACGCCCGCCACGGCGAGGACACCGAGCCACTCCTTGCTCGACCGCTCGCGGAACACGTCCTCGAGGATCGGCTCGAGCTCGTCGCGCCGCCGATCGCGGTCGGCGAAGGTCGGGAACTCCTGCGCGAGCTCGGGGCGCTCGATCGCGTCGCAGAGCAGCTGCCAGAACTTCTCCTTCGGGCAGGCGACGACGATCCAGCCGTCGGCGGTCTCGAAGTTCTGGAAGGGGACGATCACCGGGTGCGCCGAGTTCTTGCGCCGCGGCGGCACGTAGCCGCGCGAGGCCGCCCACGTGCCGACGTAGGAGAGCTCCGCGAGCGCGGTGTCGAGCAGCGAGACGTCGCAGTCGCAGCCGGCGCCGTCACGCCGGGCGCGCCACAAACCCGCGAGCACGGCGATCGCCGACACGTAGCCGCCGGAGAGGTCGACGAGCGAGAGCCCGCTCTTCGTCGGCGGGTCGGCGGGCCCGCCCGTCAGGCTCATCCACCCGGCGATGCCTTGCATCATGTAGTCGTAGCCGCCCTCGCGGGCCCGCGGACCTGTCGTCCCGAAGCCGGAGAGCGAGCAGCAGACGACCTGCGGGTTGACGTGCCGGAGCTGCTCGTACGTCAGACCGAGCCGCTCCGGCTGGTCGCCGCGCAGGTTCGAGTAGACGGCGTCGGCCGCCCGCACGAGGTCGTGGAAGACGCCCCGCGCCTCCGGGTGCCGCAGGTCGAGCGACACGGACTTCTT
>JBKPRD010000281.1:0-4695 GCA_046734415.1 Actinomycetota bacterium
GGCGACGACTGCCCGAGCGACTACTCGCCGAACGGCAAGAACCTCGTCGTCACCCGGGCGAGCGACACCTCGTACGGGCTCTGGGTCGTCAAGGCGAAGGGCACCGGCATGCGGCAGATCGTCTCGGGGACCGACTTCGACTTCTGCAGCGGGAGCTGGTCGCCGCAGGGGAACCAAATCACGTTCTCGGCCAAAGTGCCCGACACCGAGCGGAGCACCATCTGGGTCGTCCATGCGGACGGCAGCGGGCTACGCAAGATCCCGGTGCCTCGCTGCGGCGGGCCCCGCCGCGACCCGACCTCGATCGGTTGCCAGAAGCCGGTCTGGTCTCCGGACGGGCAGAAGATCATGTTCGAGCGCCACTTCCTGATTCCGAACGACCACTATGACCTCTACGCGGTCAGCCCGGACGGGAGCGGCCTCCTCGAGGTCAAGAACACGCCCGATCTGGACGAAGGCGGCGGCGATTGGGGCACGCATCCGCTCACTCCGTAACGCCCCGCTGCCGGCCCGGGCTCGACATCTCGGCCCGGGCCGGCAGCTTCCTGCGAACGGGTTCCTAAACTGGAGCAGCCGTGACAGACGAACTCCCCGGCGGAACCATCACCTTCCTCTTCACCGACATCGAAGGCTCGACGCGCCTGCTGAAGCGGCTCGGCGAGGATTACAAGCTCCTGCTGGCGGAGCATCACGACCTCTTCCGTGCGCTGTTCGTCGAGCATGCCGGCCGCGAGGTCGATACCCAAGGAGACGCCTTCTTCGTCGTCTTTCAGCGCGCGAAGGACGCCGTCGCCACAGCGTTGGCGGCGCAGAGGGCCGTCGCCGCACACTCTTGGCCTCAGCAGGTCGACCTTCGAGTACGGATGGGAATGCACACGGGCGAGCCGGCACGGGCAGCCGAGCGCTACATCGGCTTGGGCGTGCATCGGGCCGCGCGGATCTGCTCGGTTGCGCACGGCGGCCAGATTCTCCTGTCACACGCGACCTACG
The DNA here is from genome assembly GCA_046734415.1 of Actinomycetota bacterium. Classification (GTDB taxonomy): domain Bacteria; phylum Actinomycetota; class Thermoleophilia; order Gaiellales; family Gaiellaceae; genus DATBLE01. The sequence continues at coordinate 991 of JBKPRD010000281.1, forward strand.
CAGTCCTGGCCGACGAGATGCTCCCGGACCTACGTTTTCGCGACCTCGGCGAGCACACGCTCAAGGACCTCGATCGCCCCGAGCGCCTCTATCAGCTCGTCGTTCCGGACCTGCCGAGCGACTTCCCGCCCCTGCGAGGTACCGGCGCGCCCTCGCCCCACGAGGCAGCAGCGTCGGCGGGCGAGCGGGTCGTGGTCGCCGATGACTCCGTCCTCTTGCGCGAAGGCCTCGTGCGGCTTCTCCACGACGCCGGCTTCGCGGTCGTCGGCACGGCGGCGAATGCCGACGAGCTCCTGCAGAAGGTCGCGGAATTGCGGCCGTCCATCGCGATCACGGACATCCGCATGCCACCGACGCAGACCGACGAGGGCTTGATCGCGGCCCACGAGATCCGCAGGCTCTATCCGGAGATGAGCGTCCTCGTCCTCTCGCAGTACATCGAACCGCGATACGCCACGCGGCTACTCGAGGAATACCCCGAGCGGATGGGCTACCTGCTCAAGGACCGAGTATCGGACATCGCGGTGCTCGCGGATGCCATCCGCCGGATCGACCGCGGTGAGTGTGTCATCGATCCGACCATCGTCTCCCGGCTGATGAGCCGCCGGCGTCGAGGAGGAGCGGTCGCCGCCCTGACCGACTACGAGCGCGAGTTGCTCGCACTCGTAGCAGAGGGCCATTCGGACGAGTCGATCGCGGAGCGGTTCGAAGCTGACGCGGACAGTGTCGAAATGGACGTCAAGGACCTCTTCGCCAAGCTCGAGATCGACACGGCGCCGAATGATGTTCGTCGAGCGCTGGCGGTTCTCGCGTCGATGCGATCCTGACTCGCCCGCACCGGCACGTTATCGAGCCGCTAGCGACGCGCCTTCCTCGACTCCGTGTCGTCGCTTGAACGGGCTGCGAATCAGAGTGCGCCGCCCGCTGCCGGCGGGGCGCCCGCTTCGGGGACTCCTTGATCGCCGACGGGGTTGCGAGCGAGGTAGTCCTCGGCCAGCAGAAGGTTCGTCTCCGCAGCACGCTCCACGACCGCCAAGAGCGCCGACATGCTCGACACCTCTTCTCGCTGTTCCGTCAAGAACCAGTGCTGCTCCTTGTACGAGTCCCTGACGATCGGGCGAACGATCGACACCAGGTCGAAGACGACGAAGCGGCGCAGGGACGACTCTTCGGCTGGCTCGTCGCATCCCCTGGACACCCCGGCCCGATCGATACGACGGCTACGGGGCCGTGAAGGCACGGATTCGCGCATCGCCGCGTCCGTTCTCTGCCCACACGACTCGACGGCCCTCGATCGTAAGCCCGACCGGCGTCTGGCCGGCCGTCGCGAGCGCCGTGACGGCGCCGGTCCGCACGTCCAGGCGGCGGATCACACGCCGGGTTGCGAAGACAACATTACGGCCCGCGGCGGAGAGGCGGCGGACGCTGGCGGGAACGGCGACTGCCGTGCGGAGGCTGCCGTTCAGGTTGTAGAGGTCGAGGCGAACGCCCGGCTCGTGGTCCACGAGCAAGGCGACGTAGTCCGTGCCGAGCGCGGCCGCGCGGGCGTGGCCGTCGATCGTGAAGCGCTTGATCAGTCGACCTCTGAGGACATCACGGATCTCCACCCGCGAGTGCAGAAGCGGCGCGATCTTCCTCGCCTTGCCGCCGACCGCCGAGACGAGCCAGATCCCTGAGCCATAGGGCCAACCACTGAAGCCGAGGTAGGCGTCGCCGACAACGATTGAGCCTCCGCTCGGAGCCCACTGCGGTGAATCCCCCCTCACATCCAGCGCACGCTGACCGCTCCCGTCCGCGTCCATGACCCACAGAGCTCCCTCGTCCCCCCCTTGCCTACGTACGAAGGCGATCCTCCTCGAATCCGGCGACCACGCCGGCGATCGGTCGCCCTCGCTGGACCTAGTCAGGCGGGTGGCGCCGGAGCCGTCGGCGTTGACGACGGCGATCGCCGATTCGTCCATGTAGGCGACGCGGGCGCCGTCCGGTGACCAGGCCGGCTGAGTTTCACGACGCCGGCTGCCGGTCAGGCGCGTCTCTCCCCCTCCGTCGGCGCGGACGGAGTAGACGCGACCGCAGCGCGAGACCGCGATCCGCGTCGAGTCGGGCGACCACGAGAACGGCCCCACCGTTACGCGCGCGGTCGCAGTCAGCCTCCTCGCGCCGGTGCCGTCGGGGTTGATCGAAAAGACGGCCTTGCCGCGCACGAACGCGATTCTCGTTCCGTCGGGCGACCAGGCCGGCGCCGTACCGGATGCAAGGCGCCGGAGACCGCCGCCGGTCGCGTCCACCCGGTACACGCCACGACTCCGCACGCGTCCGTCCTCCCACTGCCTGCGCTCGAACACGAGCCGAGCATCGTCCGGCGACCAGCTTGGTCGCCGGGCTTGATCCGGGGACCACCAGGGCGGCGAGACGCCAGTCGCAAGCTGCCGGTCACCCGTTCCGTCCGCGCGGATCGTCCAGAGGTCGCCGTGGTAGATCCACGCGAGCCGCGTACCGTCATGCGACCACGCAGGCGTGAAGTTGCAGCAGCGAAGGCTGTTGGTGACAAGGGCGAACCGATGGCCCTTCACTGCCAGCCCTGCGGGGCCTGTGTTGAGGGACGCGCCGACTGTCTCCCGATCATCAATCCTGGCAAGGCGCCTCCAGCGACGGCCAACGAGCCGGTAGATCGCGGGTTGGTGGAGTCGGCCCGTGCAGATCCCACTGCCGTCGCAACGGGCGTAGAAGAGGATCGCATTCCCGTCCGCCGCCATCGGCAGAGGCTCCGCGTCTCGAACGTAGTCGGGACTGGTGATCTTCTGGAAGTACGTGTGCGTGACGAGACGTGTGCGGGGATCGCGGAGGGCCGCAGTGAACAGGTCGATTGCGAAGTACGTGTTCCCTTCTTCCAAGAGTCCTTGCCACAGGACGCGGCCGTCGGCGCTGAGCGCGAACGACGTCTCGAGCCCGCAACTTCTGCCATGCGGCAAGCCGACGTAGACCGGGCGCCGTTGGGGGAGCGTGAGGATTTGCACCCTTTGCACCCCGCAAATCGCACCAGTCTTCACCCAGCTGACGCGGCGACCGTTCTGCGCGAGCGCAGTGACGGAACCGCGAACCTGTGCCAGCGTCCGTGGCTGCGCCGCTTGTCCGCCGGTTCGACCTGCCGCCGTAGCGCCGACAACGAGCATGAAGGCGATGACGACGAGCAGACAGCGAAACACGTGACGATTATCGCTGACCTCGACACGGGCCACACGAGCGGCGCGTGCTCGAAGCGCTGGCCTTACGCCCTGCGAGTGAGCCTCCTTTGCTGAGTCCGCTCGGCACCGGGCCGCGTAGGAGTGAACTCTTGTTGGGCGACCGCAGCCGCCAAGCAAGTCAGTTCTTCTATTTGCGCTCCCCGACTCTCTAGAGGGCGCCACCCGCTGCAGGAGGTGCGCCAGTCTCAGGCGCGCCTTGATCCCCAACCGGGTTGCGTGCGAGGTAGTCCTCAGCCAAAAGGAGGTTCGTTTCTGCCGCGCGCTCTACGACTGCCAGGAGCGCGGACATGCTCGAAACCTCTTCTCGCTGTTCGGTCAAGAACCAGTGCATGAAGTGCTCGTTTCTCCGCGGCCACCCCTCCCCGTTCTCCGGTGTTTCAGTTCGGAACGGCCGCGTGTAGCTGGGACCTCGGCCAGATGACGAAAGTGGGTGCCTGGAAGCGTCTTCCGCAGGAGACGC
>JBKPRD010000282.1:0-3421 GCA_046734415.1 Actinomycetota bacterium
CGCCGCCGTGGCCGTAGCAGGCCGGGCCGGGGTCGGCGCCTGCGCTCCGGGGGCCAACGCGCAACAGCCCGCCCGGGTCGATCCAGATGATCGATCCGCCCCCGGCTCCGATCGACTTGACGTCGACCGCCCGAATCCCCGTGATGTGGCCGATCCAACGCCCGCCGAGCCAGGTCTCGGCGGAGTAGTTGATCCCGCCTGCGGAGACGAGCCCGACGTCGAACGTCGTCCCGCCGGTGTCGCAGACGATCAGGTCGCGGTCTGTCGTCTCCGCCTCCGCGTACGTGAGCGCCGCGACCGGCGCCATCGACGGACCGGAGCCGATCGAGTAGATCGGCCGCTCGGTCACCTCCTGCGGCCGCCAGGCGCCGCCGAACGACGTCGCGACGAAGACGTGCCCTCGCAGCCCGGCTGCTCGCAGGTCCTGCTCGAGCGTCCGCAGGTAGTCCTGCATCAGCGGCTTGAGCGACGCGTCGATCGCCGTCGAGGACGCCCGCCTGTACTCGCGGATGATCGGGTTCAGCTGGTGCGAGAGCGTGAACGGCACCTCCGGCCACTCGCGTGCGAGCAGCTCGCCGACGCGGAACTCGTGCTCCGGGTTGACGATCGACCAGATCAGGCAGACCGCGACCGCCTCGGCGCCCAGGCTGCGTGCCTCCGCGATCGCATCGAGGACGCTCTGCTCGTCGAGCTCGACGAAGACGTCCCCCTCCGAGTCGACGCGCTCGCGAATCTCGAACGTCAGGTAGCGAGGGACGTAGGGCGGCGGATACGGGAGCTGCCGGAAAGGCTCTGGCTTGCCGCCCTCCCGGAGCAGCAGGATGTCGGGAAAGCCCTCCGTCGTGAAGAACGCTGTCCGGGCGGTACGGCCCTCGACGATCGCATTCGTCGCCCGCGTCGTGCCGTACGTGAAGACGTCCGTGCGCGCGAGCAGCTCTGCGACCGTCACCCCCAGCTCGGGCTCGAGCTGCCCGAGAGCGTCCTCGATGCTCTGGAACGCGCGCTCGAGGTCGGTCGGCGCCTTCGCCAGATGGAGCGCACCTGCCTCGTCGGCCACGATCACGTCCGTGAACGTGCCTCCGGTGTCGACGGAGATGCGGAAGCCCATCAGCTGCCGACCCCGCCTCTCTGTCAGCCGGCGGACACAGCCTCGACGAGCGCGTCCTCGAGGATCTCGAGTCCCTCCTCGATGTCGCCGTCCTCCGCGAGGATCGGCACGAGCACGCGGAGCACGTTCGAGTACAGGCCGCAGGTGAGGAGCATGAGCCCCCGCTCGCGCGCGAGCTCGGTCGTCCGCTTCGCGAGCTCGGTCGCCGGCCGGCGCGAGCCCGGATCCTCGACGAGCTCGAGCGCGAGCATCGGCCCCAGCCCGCGAACCTCGCCGACCTCCCGCACGCGGCCGGCGATCTCGTCGAGGCGAGCGCGGATGCGGGCGCCGAGCGCCTCCGCCTTCGCCCGGAACTCGTCCGTCGCGATCTCGTCCAGGACGGCGACGGCGGCCGCGCAGGCGACGGGGTTGCCGCCGAAGGTCCCGCCGAGGCCGCCGGGCGGGACGGCGTCGACGACCTCAGCCCGGCCGGTGACGCCGGCGAGCGGAAGCCCGCCGCCGAGCGACTTCCCCGAGATCACGAGGTCGGGCTCCACGGCGAAGTGCTCGACCGCCCAGACGCGGCCCGTGCGCCCGATCCCCGACTGCACCTCGTCCGCGACGTAGAGGATGCCGTGCTCGCGGCAGAGTGCGCTCAGGCGCTGGAGGAAGTCCCCGGGCATGGGGATGAACCCGCCCTCGCCCTGCACGGTCTCGAGCACGACACAGGCGACCGACGCAGGGTCGACGTCCGCCTTGAACCGGTGCTCGAGCGCCGTGACCGCCTCGTCCGTGTCCACGCCGCGAAACGGGTACGGGGCGACGGCGCGGTAGACCTCCGGCGCGAACGGCCCGAAGCCCAGCTTGTACGGAACGACCTTGCTCGTCATCGTCATCGCGAGCAGCGTCCGCCCGTGGAAGGCGTAGTCGAAAACGACGACGGCCTGCCGGCCGGTGGCGACACGCGAGATCTTGACCGCGTTCTCGATCGCCTCCGCGCCCGAGTTGACGAGGATGCTGCGCTGCTCGCCGCTGCCGCACGGCGAGAGCTCGGCGAGCCGGCGGCAGACCTCGACGTAGGGCTCGTACGCGCTCACCATGAAGCACTGGTGCAGGTACCGGTCGACCTGCTCGTGGATCGCGGCGACGGCGGCAGGGAAGTTGTGGCCGGTGTTCTGGCAGCCGATACCTCCGGCGAAGTCGATGTAGCTGCGGCCGTCGACGTCCCAGATCCGGGCGCCGTCGGCCCGGTCGACGACGACGGGTGAGACGGCGACGCCCCGTGCGACGTAGCGCGACCGAGCCTCGAGGATGCGCTCGCTCTCGGTGCCGTGCTGGATCGCCATCGTCACGGGGACATTACTCCGCCCAACGCGGAAAGTCTCCGAGTCCATAATCCCCCCGAGCGAGCGGAGGAGGTCACGATGGGGTTGAAGGTCGATCTGAACGCGGACATGGGCGAGTCCTACGGCCGTTGGACGCTCGGGAACGACGAGGCGCTGATGCCATACCTGACGTCGGCCAACATCGCCTGCGGGTTCCACGGCGGCGATCCGCACGTGATGCGGAAGACGGTGGCCCTGGCGCTCGAGCACGGCGTCGGCGTCGGCGCACACGTGGCATTCCCAGACCTGATCGGGTTCGGCCGGCGGCGCATGGCCGCTAGCCCGGAGGAGGTGGCCGACTACGTCGTCTATCAGGCTGGCGCGATCCGGGCGTTCGTCGAGGCGGCCGGCGGAACGCTCCAGCACGTGAAGCCCCACGGCGCCCTGTACACGACGATCGTGGACAGCACGGAGCATGCGGACGCCGTCGCTCAGGCGGTCGCAGGCCTCGGGCGGGACGTGATCCTGCTGATGCCGCCCGATGTCGAGCCCGCTGCGGCGAGGGCGGGAGTGCCGTTCGTGCCCGAGGGCTACGTCGACCTCGACTACGACGCAGCGGGGAAGCTCGTGCTCGAGCGAGTGAAGCAGCTCCGCGACCCGCAGGAGATGGGCGAGCGGGCGTTGCGACTGGTCCGCGACGGGAGCGTCCCGACGATCGACGGCGGCGAGCTTCGCCTTCGGGCGGAGAGCATCTGCGTCCACGGCGACGCGCCCAATGCGCCCGAGATCGCACAGGCGATCAGGGCCGCGCTCGAGTCGCACGGGATCGAGCTCGCGCCGCTGACCGAGCTGCGCGCGACCGCGCCCACGAGCGCGGGATAGGATCGCCGCGGTGTCGACGACCGTCTCGCCGGTGATCGCGCAGCAGCCGGCTCAGGAGGGCAAGCCGAGCATCACGTACCGTCAGGCGGGCGACCGCGGCGTGCTGGTCGAGTACGGCGAGATGGTG
>JBKPRD010000283.1:0-6127 GCA_046734415.1 Actinomycetota bacterium
GTGGCGTACGTCGAGAGCCGGAAACCCAACCGGTAGTCGAACCGTTCGACTGCTCGCGTGAGCGCGAGGTTCCCTTCCTGGATGAGGTCGAGCACTGGGACGGTGTGATGCCCGTACTGGCGCGCGATCCAGATGACCAGACGTAGGTTCGCCTCGATCAGAAGGCGTTTGGCCCGGTCATCTCCGGCATCCTTGCGACGGAAGAGCTCGCGCTCTTGCGCCCGGGTGAGAAGCGGTACATGTCCGACTCCGCGGAAGTAAAGGCTGAGCGAGTCCTCGAGCTTGAGGCGCGAGTCCTCGTCGCTTGCCACCCTGCGGGTAGGCCGGCTCAACTGTTGATGTGCAGGGTCGACGCTCATTTTTCAGCACTCCTTTTCGTCCTCGAGTTGATGGCCACGCAGCAGGACGCAGCCAGGATGGCGCCGCGCGCACGCGGCAGCGCCCGCTCTTCAGGCCTTAGCCTGGGCGCTCGAGGATGAAGAAGAGGCGCAGCGCTCGCCACCGTTTCTCGACGAGCGTGACGAGGCGTCCATCGCGCGGCGGGATGAGACTGAAGCGGGCCGTGAGGACGCCGTTGACGCCTTTGCCCTGCATCCCTCCAAAGTCGCCGGACCTAAGCAAGGAACTGGGGGCAGGTGGCATGCGAGGCTTGTCGTCGTCGGGGGCACGAGGCACCGGCGAACCCGCTTTCCGCGAGCCATTTAGGTGGCCTTTGTTTTCACCCGTTCTCACCCCAGACCGCGCAGCCTGAGTCGTGTCGACGTGGGCGGGCGACCGAGCAAGGAGAATCCGCTCGGAGTCGGAGCGGGCGCAAGCGGAGACGGCGGACTCCCAGACGACGACGCGATAATCGACTTGTGAGCGGATCATGCCGACGACGTCAGCCTTGAGCGTAAGGGCGAAAGCGGGCATGAGGGGCGTTCCACTGCCCGTGGTGTCGGCACCCGACCTGGTTGGGCCGCCGAGCCCCGAGTCCGGCCTGGACTCGTCAAGAGAGGATTCGCCCGGCAGAGAATCGATCGTCGTCAGATCGCTCGGAACCTCCGGCCTTGCCGAGCTCGACGTCGAGGAGCCGGCCGAGGAACCATCGTCGGCGGGAGCAGGTCCGCTCGGCGGAGACACCGAATCCGTACTGCCGTTGACGGCATCCGAGCCGCTACGGCGCCCCGCATGTTGGTTGTTGTTGGCGCACGCTTGCGCGGTGGAGTCGCCGGACGCAGCTGCCGGCGCTGCGCCAGAGGTTGCGCTCGAGGTGTCTGCGGCGCCGGTGCATCCGGCGGCCTCTGGGGCGTCTGTGCCGGTCGAGGTGGTGCCCGAGGGCGCTGCAGCGCTGGTGCATCCGGCGGCCTCTGGGGCGTCTGTGCCGGTCGAGGTGGTGCCGGAGGGCGCTGCGGCGCTGGTGCATCCGGCGGCCTCTGGGGCGTCTGTGCCGGTCGAGGTGGTGCCCGAGGGCGCTGCGGCGCTGGAGCATCCGCCGCCCTCTGGGGCGGTGCCGGGCGCGGTGGCGTCTGTGCCCGTCGAGGTGGTGCCGGAAGGCGCTGCGGCGCTGGTGCATCCGGCGGCCTCTGGGGCGTCTGTGCCAGTCGAGGTGGTGCCGGAGGGCGCTGCGGCGCTGGTGCATCCGGCGGTCTCTGGGGCGGTGCCGGGCGCGGTGGCTTCTGTGTCCGTCGAGGTGGTGCCGGAGGGCGCTGGGACGTCGGTGTTGGGATCGGTGGCGCCAATCGCGGTGCCGGAGGTGTCCGACGAGTCGGTCGCGGAGTCTGACGCGTCTGCTGCATTCGCGGAGGTATCGGCGTCGGCGGCGGGGACGGCCGCGCCGGTCGTGGTGCTAGAGGCACCCGCGGCGTCGGCGGTGGGGACGTTCGCATCTGCCGCGGTGCCGGAGGTGTCCGACGAGTCGGTCGCGGAATCTGACGCGCCTGGCGCAGCCGCTGTGTCGGGTGGCGCGGCGGCGGGTGGCGAGTCGGTGGCGGCCGAGGCCGAGGATGGCGCCGCCTCGATCGAGGCCGGCGGCGCAAGATCGTCGGCTCGCGCGGTAGGGACGAGGAACGACGCCCAACCGAGAGCGCCCAGCAACACGGCGGTGCAACCGAGAACCCGCAGCCATCGCTGGTCAGCCAGAACTGTTGCCCGATTCCGCACCCCAGCGCTCCCCTCGCGATGGCGGCAGTCGTGTTTCGAGCCTCGGAGTATCGCAGTTGACACGTGAAGCGCAAGTCGCGTAACCGACCGCGGAAAAGCCGAAAACGACACCGGCTGGAGCTAGTTCAACCTTAAGTAGAGCCTTATGGGGCTTCGGGGGCGCGTCCCCCAAGAAGCTTCCGTGGTGATTCGCCGTCGTCCGAAGAACGCTGAGATCGCGTGGCAGATCTTCCTGGGCGAGAGTAGAAGTCACGCACCACAGGGTCGGTCGAAACCGGCACAGACAAGCGATCACCGAGGGCGACCCGGCCCAGCCACGCGTCCTCGACAGAGCCAGTCCATTGCGGCAGCGAGTCCACGCGCTGATCTCGTGGCCGACTACAGGCTTGAGAATCGATGTGATAGCGCGCGTGCCCTAGCAGCGACGTTTCCCTCAAGCGAGCAGACAGCTCTGTGGGAGATGACCCGGAACCTCGGAACGCTCGGGGGCGTCTGGCGGCGCATTCTGGTGCGCCTAGACTCGTGTCATGCCTGACTATGGCCACGAGCTCGAGTTCGGCGTGTTCATCACTCCCTCCGCTGCAGACGCGGAGAAGGCAGTCACTCTGGCCCTCCTGGCGGACAACGTCGGACTCGACCTGGTCGCCTTCCAGGACCATCCGTACCAGCCGCGGTTTCTCGACGTTTGGACGCTGCTTTCGTTCGTAGCTGCCCGTACCAGCCGGGTTGGCCTGACAACCGATGTTCTCAACCTGCCGCTTCGGCCGCCCGCCATCGTCGCTCGCGCCGTTGCCAGTCTCGACGTCCTCAGCGGCGGGCGTGCCGAACTCGGAATCGGAGCGGGAAACCAGTGGGATGCGATCGAAGCGATGGGCGGCCACCGATTGACCCCAGGCCAGAGCGTCGATGCCCTCGAGGAAGCAATCACCGTCATTCGCTCGCTCTGGGACGTCGAGGAGCCAGAAGCCGCGCGCTTCGACGGATCGCACTACGTGCTTCACAACGCCGATCGGGGGCCGGCACCGTGCCACCCGATCCAGATCTGGATCGGCGCATACAAGCCGCGGATGCTGAATCTCGTCGGCCGAAGAGCGGACGGCTGGCTCCCGAGCCTGCCATTCCTGAAGCCAGGCGACCTCGGAGCCGGTAACGCCGCTATCGACGAGGCGGCGGCAGCAGCCGGACGCGACCCGGGCGAGATCCGCAGACTGCTAAACACCGGAGTGCAACCGATAGACGAGCTGACCAGGCTCGCGCTCGAGGACGGGATCGGCACGTTCATCCTGATCGGCGACGACGAGGCTGCAATCCGGACGCTCGCTGAAGACATCGCGCCGACAGTACGCGAGCAGGTCGCGACCGAACGGTGATCGCGCGAGTCATGAAAGCGGCTCCGCTCGCCGAGAACGAGGTCGACGTATTCAGCGCATGAACACGAAGGTATTACTGGGTAACGTCGAGGTGAATCGGATCGGGCTCGGAACGAACCGGCTCAGGAATACGCCCACAGGGGTCGCGCTCGTGGTTGAAGCGGTCGCCGCAGGGTTGCGCCACATCGATACCGCGCACACGTACACGGGAGGCGAAAGCGAAGGAACGATCGGTAACGCTCTCTCACCGATTCCCGACGGATGCATCGTCGCGACGAAAGGCGGATGGGCGAGCGGGCGCCCGGACGTAGTGCGGACGGAGATCGAGGAAAGCCTTCGGCGACTGCGAGCGGACAGCATTCCCCTCTACTACTTGCACCGGCCAGACCCCGAGACGCCACTCGAAGACAGTCTCGCCGCCATCAAGGAGTACCACGACAGCGGACAGATCCGATACGTCGGGCTTTCCAATGTGGTAGTCGAGCAGATCGAGCGAGGACGCCAGGTCCTGCCGATCAGCGCGGTCCAGAATCACTACAACCTGTCCGAGCGCCGCCACGAAGACGTCATCGACTATTGCGCAAGAGCGGGCATCGTGTTTGTCCCCTACTTCCCTTTACGCGGCGACAAAGGCCATCCGGTCTTCGAGATCGCCGAGCGACACGATGCGACTCCTGCGCAGATCGCACTGGCCTGGCTCCTCAAGCGCTCCCCAACAATGCTCCCCATCCCGGGCACGCTCTCTCTCGACCACCTGAAGGAGAACCTGGCCGCGCTCAAGATCGAATTGGGCGACGTCGACTTTGCGGCCCTCCGGTAGTCCGCCGGCCACTCGCGAGCCGCGTCGAGGTACGAGGCTCGGAACGACGAGGCGTTTCATAGACAACCTCCGCATCCTGGGACACGACCAGGAGGTCGATGACCCTGGTGGGCCGATACAAACGCGTGCCTCTGGTTGATGACCAGGAGGCGACATGGAACGGGTCCCTTTCGCTCGTCTGCGGCCGGAACCACCTCACCGCGCCTGGAGGCTCGCGCCGCGCATCCCGCGAGCCAGCGACCATCGGCTAGCTCGGCTACCACGTGACAAAACCGCGGGGAGCATCGGCTTCGGCTTCTGGCCAGCGTGCCAGGCAGCGCGGCGGCGTCTCACCAGACATTGCTCCACTCCGACCCCTTCTCCTGGAAGCTTTTCGACTCACAGCTAGCAGCCGCGCCCTGTTGGTTAGGGAGGCAGTAGGCGAAGGTACTGCGTACAGCGTGATATCCGACTGGAGTGAGGGTCCACCGGACCGTAAGCTTGTCGATGGGTGCGGGCAGGTAATAGGTCGCGAGGATCGTGAATTCGCGCCACCCAATGCGTTTGTCGCCCTCGGAGAGCAGGCAGCGGGTCCGGCCTGAGGGCCGATATTTCTGGTTCATCCAGGGGAGGAGGAGAGACGTTCCCGCGCACTTCCGTATGAACTCACTCGACTGATTGCCCTGGATGAGATGGAAGCGGTAGACGTGCGCCGGACGTGCGGGAGCGAGAGGCCCCAGCCCGAGCGCAACAACCGCAACGGCAGCGAGTCCACGAGCGGGCACAGGCAGCGTCACGGAGGACCTAGCTTACGTCACTCTGAAGCCCGAACTCCCGCTCCGCGCTCGGAACGGGGCCGGCCGAAACGCCGCCCCCACCACCTCTAGAGGGAGGTCTCGGGCGAGGGCGGGCGCATGTTTCCGAGAATTGGGGCGGGGGGACAAGGGCACTTGTCCGGCACGACGCACGAGTGCAGGGGATGGGCTGCAAAGAAATCCGGAGGCGGGAAACCGCTCATAAGAGGAGAGGCGATGGTTGAGATCGAAGAGGTTCCGGGTGGTCGGATCCTGGCCTGGATTCGCGAAAGCGCCGATGTGTTCGGTGTGACACTGCTACTCGACAGTGGCCGGGGGTACTCGTACACATCCGAGCAAGGGCACATCGGCTTTCCATCGAGCTATGAGCCTGCGCGTCTTTTTGCCTGGGCGCGTCAGCGTTGGCCAGCGGACGCCGCAGCCGAGTCTGCGCCGGTCGAGCTGCCATCCGCCGAGGAAGCGGCGTAGAGCGTTCGTCACGTTTTTGGGCGCCGCGGCGGCGGTTTGGCCAGAGCCATTTACGTCCGCGGCGGCCTCGAAGGCCACGAAACGCGCTTCTGACTGCCGCGATGCAGCTCGCGTGGTGACGAGCAGACTGACGACGTGCGCAGCGGTAGCGCGGCGCAAGTTTTCTTCTCCATCCGCGTCTTTAGAGATATCGGCTGCCTCTAGAGGTAACTGACGGCGGTGGGGGCGGTTTCAGGGCCCGGTGAGGGGAGAGGTACTCACAAGGCCGCAGCTCCGCCCCCACATCATTCTTTCCCGTGTGATCAAAGGCCAAGCGCCAAGCTGCTCCAGTCGCGGCACCATTCCTGCGCCGCGCGAGTGAACAGATGCTTCTTCTTGACGCAGTCGTTCCCAGCAGCGACTGACCGGGCGAGCGCAACGCAGCGCTGCTCGAGCTCAGCGCCGCCGCGATCGCCTTCGAACGGCTCGGAGCACAACCAGACGCAGACGCCGCCAACCAACGCGTCGCAGCTCTGAGCGTCAGCCAAGAACTA
>JBKPRD010000284.1:0-29090 GCA_046734415.1 Actinomycetota bacterium
GACGACCCGCGCCTCCACCGACGCAGGCTCCTGGGGGCCCCCGTCTACGGCGGGACGAGCGACATGGAGCGGATCCTCGCGGCCGCGCGGCCGGACGCGGTGCTCGTCACGATCCCGAATGCGTCGGCCGAGCGGCTGGACGCGGTCGTGCGCGCCTGCACCGGCGCCGAGATCCCTTGCCGGTTCGTCCGCCGCGAGACCGACCTCGACCCGCTCGTCGTCCTGGGCGCGGCTCAGGAGTGACGACCGCCGCCGTTCCGGCGACGAGCACGGCGAGGATCGACCGGCTCTACCAGGCGCTTCCGCTCGCGATCGCGTACCTCTGGCTCTGCGTGCTGTACGGCTGGCAGACGCGCGGCCACGTCACGCCCTGGCTCTTCACCGACGAGCTGAAGCTCGCGCAGATCTCGCGCTCGATCTCCGAGACGGGTCACGCCGAGCTCCGCGGGCACCCGAGCGGCTTCGACACGCTCTACGCGTACCTGCTCGCACCGTTCTGGCGGATCGGCGACGTCGCAACCGCCTACGCGACGATCAAGTACGTCGGCGTGATCGTGATGACGTCGGCGGTCTTCCCGACGTACTTCCTCGCGCGGATGATCCTGTCGCGGCCGTGGGCGCTCTTCGCCGCGGTCGGCGCGGTGGCCACTCCGGCCCTCGCCTATGCGCCCTTCCTGGTCGAGGAGCCCGCGGCGTATCCGTGGGCGGCTCTGTGCCTCTTCCTGGTCGCCAAGGCGCTCGCGGCGCGCACGCGCTGGTGGGCGATCGGCGCCGGCGCCGCATGTGTCGTCGCACCGCTCGTGCGCGGCGAGCTCGCCGTGCTGATACCCGTCTACGCGCTGGCCGCGATCTTCCTGCTCCTGACGAGCGCGCCGTTCACGCGCTGGCGCAAGACGTGGTCGGTCGGAGACTGGGTCGGCGCGGTCGTGCTCGGGATCGGCGCGATCATCCTCTTCAGCGCCGTCGTCGGTGCCCACTCCGACACCTGGTTCATCGCCACCGGCTTCTACCGCCACCGGACGATCGTCTACGGGCTCTGGGCCGCGGGCGCCTTCACGATCGGTCTCGGCGTGCTTCCGGTCGTGTGCCTCGCTGCGCTCGTGCGCCCGCGCGGAGAGGTGTGGACGCGCGAGCTGAAGGCGTACGTGGCGCTGACCGCGGCGGCCCTGGTCGCCTTCGGCCTCTACACCGCGACCAAGGCCTCGTACCTCTCGACGAAGTTCGCGACCGTCGTCGCCGAGCGCAACCTGATCTACCTCGCGCCACTGCTCTTCGTCGCCACCGGCCTCGCCCTCGAACGCGGCCGGCTGCGGCTCTGGGCGATCGCCGGCACCGCAGGCTTCTGCCTCTACGTCATCCTGACGACGCCGTACCAGCTCGACCTCTGGCCGTACTCGGACGCGCTCGGCTTCTCGATCGTCCAGATGGCGAACCGTGACCTGGCGATGGACGACCACGACGTCACCTGGCTGCTCGTCGTCGTCCTGATCGTCTCCGTCGCCGTGCTCGTCGTGCCGCGCCTCGTCGCGCGGCCGCGCCTGACGGCCGGGATCGCCGCGGGCGCCGCCGCGCTCGTGCTCGCCTGGGGGCTCACCGGCGAGATCTCCGCGAGCAACGGGACGAACAGCTTCTCCCAGGCGCTGCTCGCCAACTTCCCGAGCCCGCCGAACTGGCTCGACAAGGCAACCGGCCAGAAGCCGACGATCTATCTCGGCCAGGGGATCACCGACCCGCAGGGGATCTGGCTGATGGAGTTCTGGAACCGCGCGCTCAAGTACGTCTGGAGCCTCGACGCCACCGCTCCCGGACCCGGCACGACCCCGCCCGGCTACCTGACGCCCGACACCGCTCCCGACGGCCGACTCGTCGGCCGCACGATCGAGCACGGCGCGCCGCCCGGCGTGGACTACATCGTCGCCGACCGGGACATCCAGGTCGCGGGCAAGTTCATTCTCCAGCCCTCCGTCAAGCGCGTGATCACGGAGGATCAGTTCGGCTTCCCGACGCACCAGGTCGTCGTCCAGCCCGCGCACTGGCGGCTGCTGCGGATCGCCCAGCCGCTGCGGCTGCAGGCGACGCCGGTCGGGATCTACTCGGACGGCTGGACCGGCGGCTTCAGCGCGTACAACCAGTTCTCGACGCCCGGGAACAAGCCCGGCTGGATCAGGGTCAGGGTCTCGCGCGCCGCCTTCAACGGGCCGGACCGGAAGCCGGGCCACGTGACGATCAGGGCCGGGCAGCTGATCCAGGGGCCGGACAGGGAGCCGGCGCTCGGGAAGGTACGGACGACCCTGCGCTGGGTCGTCCACAGCGGGAAGGGCCGCGACTTCTTTATTCCGGCGACGCCGCGCTCGCGCGTCGAGGTACGCATCTCGCCGACGTTCTCACCGCATGAGTTCGGCAACTCGTCCGACCGGCGGCAGCTCGGCGCGCAGGTCGCCTACGCGTTCACTTCGCAGCCGCCACCAGGTACGTGAACCGGAAGCGGAGCGCGAGCCGGGCCAGCGGCCCGCTGCGCTCCGCGGCGACGAGCGCCGCTCCGAGCGGCCGCGGCAGCGCGCGTGTCTGGGGAACGAAGAACGGCCTCATCGAGACGTGCGGCCAACCGGCTGCCCGCACGTCCGCGAGCACGTCCTCGACGCGGTACTGCCGCGGGTTGAGGTCGAAGACGACCTTGCGGCGCGTGTAGCCCGCGACCCGGCGGAGGAAGGCGGCGCGGTCGTGCGCGTAGTAGATCGCGCGGAAGATCGAGGTCGCCGTCGCCGGCACGTCCGGCTCGAACTCGTTCAGGTCGGCGTGGACGAGCGCGCGGCCCTCCGCGCGGCCCTCCGCGATCATCTGCGGATCGGCGTCGACACCGATGTACTCGATCCCGGGGAGGAAGTCGGCGAGCCCGCCGTCGCCGCACGCCAGGTCGCAGAGCGTGCAGCCGCGCGGAAGCGGCGGGCCAAGCGAGAGAACCGCCTCGGCGCGGCGGCGGAGGTAGAGGACTGGATCGGCGTACTCGCGCTCGGTCCAGGTCTCGACACGCCTGCCCACGAAACTGCGCTTGACCAGTTTGCCGCCCTTCGAATCATCGTGCGAACAGGCTCTCCGGGTGCTTGCGCACGAAGCGGAGCACCGAGCGCCAGTGCCAGAGAGTCCGGCGGGTCAGGAAGCGCTCGTCCGTCAGCGCGTCCCAACGGTGGCGGACGACCGCCTGCGGTAGGTACCACCGCTCCCAGCCGGCCTTCGCCGCCCGGTAGGCGAGGTCGATCTCCTCGCCGTACATGCGGAAGCCCGGGTCGTAGCCGCCGAGCTCGTCGAGCATCGCACGGCGCAAGAGCAGCGAGCCGCCGAGCATCCAGTCGGCCTCGACCGGCTCGCTCGGTCGCTCGTCGAGGTTGTAGTGCGCCCGCTGGCGCTCGAGCGGCGGGAACACGCGGCGGAGCGGCGTCCGGCGCACGAGCGTGCCCGCGACGGTCGGGAAGCGGCGGCGCGAGGGCTGCCACGAACCGTCGTGGTCGCGCAGCTGCGGGCCGAGGATTCCCGCATGCGGGTGCTCCTCCATGAACTCGCCGAGCGTCGCGATCGCGCCCGGCTCGGGCACCGTGTCCGGGTTGTTGACGAGCACGAGCTCCCCCCTCGTCTCGGCGATCCCGCGGTTGAGGTTCGCTGCGTAGGAGAGCGGCCGCTGGTTCTCGATCACGCGGGCGCCGCAGGCGTCGTCGGGGGCGCTGCCGGGGACGTTCGCGATCACGATGACCTCGTCGACGTGCGGCGCGACCGCGGGGAGCGACTCGGCCAGCTGGGCGCGGTGGCCGTGCGACACGACGATCGCCGAGATCACGACTGCGCCTCGCGGTAAGCCTCGAGCGTCAGCCGCGCCGTCTCGTCCCACGAGAATCGCGCCGCGCGGGCGAAGCCTGCGGCGACGAGCCGGTCGCGCTCGGAAAGCGCCCGGCGGATCGCCTCCGCCAGGCCGTCCGGCTCGGCGTAGAGCGCGGCGTCGCCGGCGACCTCGCGCACCGCCGGGTCGGGGTTCGCGACCACGGGCGTCCCGCACGCCATCGCCTCCAGGACGGGGAGGCCAAAGCCCTCGTACCGTGAGGGCAGCACCAGCGCCGCCGCGCCGCGGTAGAGGCCCGCGAGCTCGTCCTTCTCGACGTATCCCCGTAGGTCCGCGCCGCGCCGCCCGAGCTCGCGCGCGAGGGCCGGCTCGCGCTCCGGACCCGCCACGACGAGCGGCAGGCCGACGGCCGCGGCCGCGTCGAGCGCCGCGAGCGGGTTCTTGCGGGCCTGGACCGCCCCGACGAAGAGCAGGTAGTCCCGCTCGCCGCCGCCGTCACTCGGTCCGAAGGCGGGGTCGATCCCGTGCGGGGTCACGGTGATCCGCTCCTCCGGGACGCGGTAGAGCTCGACGAGGTCGCGCTTCGTCCGCTCGGAGACGGCGATCACGCGGCGCGCGCGGCCGACCGACCACGGCACGACGACCTTGAAGATCGCGCGGTCCCGGTGTCCCATCGCCGCCGACGTCCGCTCGAAGGAGAGGTCGTGGACGGTCACGACCATCGGGCCGCGCCACGCCGGCGGCAACGCGTGCTGGAAGTGGGCGACCGCGGGGCGCAGCCGGCGCAGCGCCCGGGGGACGCCCCACAGCATCCGCAGCTCCTGGAACCGGGCCGCAAGGCCGATCGGCTCGACGCCCTCGGGCACGAGGTCCGGCCGGCGCGTGAGCGCGGCGAAGCGGAACTCGTCGCCGGCGGCCGCCGGCAGGCGCCGCAGCAGGTTCTGGACGTAGGTCTCGTCGCCCGTCCGGTGACGGCCGAGCACGTCTGCGTCGACGACGACGAGCGGCGTCACCGCGCCACCCGCTCGTAGACGGCCCGGGTCTCACGCGCGACGCGGTCCCAGGAGAACGCGGTCGCCCGCTCGAGCCCCTTGGCGCGCAGCTCGTCGGGGCGCGCGAGAGCATCCTCGATGCCCGCGGCGATCGCCGCGGGGTCGTGCGGGTCGACCAGTACGGCCGCCCCGTCCGCCACCTCCTCGGTGGCCCCGCCGCTGGACGTGACGACGGGCGTGCCACACGACATCGCCTCCAGCACGGGCAGGCCGAAGCCCTCGTAGAGCGATGGGTAGACCAGGCACCGCGCGCCGCGGTAGAGAGCGGCGAGCTCGTCGTCGGACACCCGGCCGACCCATCCGTCGACCTTCACCCCGCCCCAGCCCTCGGCGCCGACGACCCGCAGCGGGACGGCCAGCGCTCGCGCGGCCTGCTGCACGAGCTCGAGGTTCTTGCGCGGCTCGAGCGTGCCCACCGCGAGCACGTAGTCGCCCTCCGCCGCCGGCCCGTCCGCGGTGAACGGCGGCTCGACGGCGATCGGGATCGCGTGCACCTTCTGCGGCGCGGTGCCCAGCAGCTCCACCACTTCGCTCCTCGTGAACTCCGAGATCGTGATCACGGCGTCCGCCGCCTGCACCACCCGCGGAACGGCAAAGCGGCTGTAGCGCCGCGACCACTGGTTGAACATTCCCGGGTGGCGCAGGACGGCGAGGTCGAGGACCGTAACGACCAGCGGGACGGATGTCGAGAGCGGGCCGCGGAACGTCGGGCAGTGCAGGACGTCGAGGTTGCGCTTCCGCGCTTCGCTCGGAAGCGCCAGCGGGTACCACCAGACGTCTCGGGCGATCGTCGCCGCGCGGCCCGGCCCGCCGAACGAGAGCCGCTCGTAATCGCTGCGGGCGAGGAGGGCGCAGAGGTAGCGCGCCGTGCCGGCGCGCGTCTGGACGAGCGGCGAGACGTCGATCCCGACCCGCACTACGACGCCAGTATCGCGGAGAAGCTCTCGAACATCGTCCGCCCCGTCGCCGACCAGGTGAATGGCCGGGCGTGGTCGAGCCCGCGCCAGACGAGCTCGTCGCGGCGTCGCACCGCTTCCTCGAGCGCAGCCGACCACGCCTCCGGGTCGTCGGGGTCGGCGCGCACCGCGGCGCCGCCGCTCGCCTCGTCGAGCGACGCGTGTGCCGAGGTCACGACGGGAACGGCGCTCGCCATCGCCTCGACGACCGGGATGCCGAATCCCTCGAACCGCGACGGGTATGCGAAGGCGGCCGCGCCGCGATAGAGCTCCGCGAGCCGCTCGTCGTCCACGTAGCCGAGGCGGATCACGTCGGGGCGGTCGAGCCTCGGCTGCGGCCCCCAGCCGGCGGCGCCGACCACCGCCAGCGCGTGCTCGTCAGGGAGCCGCGCGGCGAGCAGCGTCTCGAGGTTCTTGCGCGGCTCGAGCGTCGCCACGGTGAGCACGTAGGGCATCTCCAGGTCCGCCCGCTCGCCCTCGGGCCGGAAGCGCTCGTCGACGCCTGGGTAGGCGACTACGACCCTGTCCGCCGGGACGCCCAGCAGCTCGACCACGTCCGCCTTGGTGAACTCGGCGTTGACGAAGATCACGTCGCAGCTCCGGGCCGCGTTCCGGTACTTCGCCCCGTGCATGCGGCGCGTGCGGCCCTGCACCCACTCCGGAAAGCGCTCGGGGACCAGGTCGTGCACCATCGTCGAGCGCACGCCGCCGCTCTGCGGCGGGTACATCCAGTCCGAGAAGTGCAGGACGTCGACCGCGCCGAGGAACCGCTCGACGGGCGGCCAGCCGAGCCGGCTCCATCCCTGCCGCCAGTGATGCGCGAACGGGAGGAACCGCAGTCGAGGCTCGACCCGGAGCCCTGCGAGCGCCTCCCGGATCGAGCGGCGGCCGGGAACGCTGGTCGGCGCGAACGGCAGGACCTCCGCGCCGGCCTCGACGAGCCCGGCCAGCGAGCCCCGCACGTAGTTGCCGACGCCGGTCCGCGGGTGGGAGAGCGGCGCGACGTCGAAGGCGACCCGCACCGCGCTAGTCCGCGGGCTTGTACAGGAACCGCGAGAAGTGGGCGCCGAGCTCGCGGACGTCCGGGTTGTAGCCCTTCGTCACCTCGGCCGGCACGGCCGTCGGCGTGACCTCGAAGTCGACGTTGCAGACCGGTTCGCCGCTCGGGAGCGGCACGACGAGCTCGGCCGCCCCCCCGGCCGGCAGCTGCACGCGCGCCGCCTCCTGCCCGCCGATCCTGGCGATCACCGTCTGCGGCTTCTTGAAGATGCCGGGGTCGCTCGCCAGGCCGACCTTGAGCTTCCCGCCCTTGCAGTTCAACCGCGTGTAGGACGCGTAGCGGCCGGACCACGTGTCCTCCGGGTAGAGGCCGGTCACCTGCGAGACCTGTCGCAGCGGACCGTTCGTCTCGTACAGGGTCATCCCGGTCCTCGGGTCCTGCTCGATCTGCCTGCCGTCGAGCTCGACCGAGCTGTCGGTGAGCGCGTACCGCGAGGCGATCGGCCGCCCATGCAAGGTCATCACGCCCGTCTCCGCATCGACCTTCGCCTTCTGCTCGGGCAGGTCACCGGCGAGCTGCGAGTGCAGGAAATAGAAGCGTCGCAGGCTGCGGTTGAAGATCTCGTTCTCCCAGATCGCGTACGGGCTCGTCTGTCCCGACCAGATCGTCGTCACCGTCTCGTCGTGCCCGACGTCGCGATCGACCCAGTCGCGCGGGAGGGTGATCCCTGCGTAGAGGGCGCCGACGGAGGCCGTCTTGTGCTTCCCCATGATCGGCTTCTGAGCGACGGCGAAGTACACGAGCAGCAGGGCAGGCAGCACCAGTGCGAAGCGGGTCGGCACGACCACGAACAGGGCGGCCGCGCACATGCACGCGAGCACGACGACGAGGGCTGTCTGCTCGATCGGGAAGTAGGACGTCTGCAGCGACCAGATCGGGAGCAGCGTCAGCGTGTCCGAGACCGCGTTCGTCGTGATCAGGCGCGTGTACGGCAGGACCCCCGGCAACGCGGCCGCGGCGAGCGCGGCGACGGCGACGATACGGGCCGGGCGCGGCGTGCCCCGGTCGATCCAGACGAGCAGCGCGATCAGGAAGAGCGGGACGATGTAGAACGTGTTCCGCTCCTCGACCCGGAGCTGGTGCACGGACGCGAAGGCGGCGACCTCGAGCAGCAGCCAGAACGAGACCGCGATCGAGGCGGCGAGGAACGCTTGGACGCGGCGGTCCTGCCCGCGCGCGACCCCGGCGAGGACGACGAGCGCGGCGAGCGGGACGACGCCGAGCGAGAGGTCGAGGACGCCGAGCTGGTACCAGAACCACTCGACGACCTGCCAGAACTGGTAGTGCGTCTCGCCGGCGACCTGGTACGCGCCGAGGATCCCGAGCGGCGAGGAGCCACGGGCCACCTGCACCACGATCACGAGGAGCCCGCCGGCGAGGACGAGGCCGTACATGAGGCGGTAGTCGCGCAGCGAACGCCAGCCACGGCGCTGCGCCCATACGTAGAGCAGGGGCGCCGTCAGGATCGCCGGTCCGAACGAGAGCGCCTGGGCCCGCGTCAGGTAGGCGAGCGCGACCAGCGCGACCACCCAGAGCGTCGTCGTCATCGTCGGCCGCTCGATCCAGACGACCACAGCGAGCACCGCGAACAGGAAGATCGGGTAGAAGGCGTTCTCGGTCATCAGCGTGGCCGTGTAGACCATCGACGGGAGGGAGACCGTCAGGACCGCCGCGCCGAGCGCCCACGGCGTCGAGAGCATCCGCCGGGCGAGCAGGTAGGCCGGGATCGCCGCCAGCGACATCATCAGCGAGTTGATCGCCTTCGCCGCGGCGTAGGCTTCCGGGATCGCCTTGAACAGCGCCCACGCCGGTGCGATCAGCGCCGGGTAGACGATCCCGTACGCCGCAGTCGAGTGGCCGCGGATCAGGAACTGGCCGCTGGCCGCGAAGCTCTTCGCGAGCTCCGAGTAGATGAGCTCGTCGACCATGATCCACGGCGCCACCGCCTGACGGCTGAGCGCGTAGCGGATCAGCGCCGAGACTACGACGAGCACGGTCAGCCAGGCCCAAGCGGGGATGGCCCGGACGACGGAGATGGCCGCGACGCGCTTCTCACCCACAGTCGTCGCCCTAGTGACCGCCAAGCCCGACCTCCTTCAGGCGGGCGGCGAGCTCGGCGGCGTCCTCGCCGCCGATCCCGACCTCCGCGGCCGCCTGCGCGACCTCGTGCAGGACGTGCTCCTCGACCGCCGAGCCGCCGGCGAGCTCTTCCAGGGCCGCCGCGTAGGCCTCGGCGACGCGGTCGAGCCGGTGCTCGTGTTCCGCCAGCTCCCGTGCGGCTGCCCCCATCGCCCGCCGGACCTGCTCGTCCGTGAGCGCCTCGAGCGCAGCGGTCAGCGTGTCCTCCTCGCGCTCGTCCACCGGCACCTTCAGCGCGACCTCGTCCGGCAGCTCCGAGAACCAGCCGGCGTCGCTGACGACCAGCGGCTTGCCGAGTGAGAGCGCGCGGATCGCGCTCCCCGACGTCTCGCCCATTGTCGGCGAGCGGAGGCCGACGATCGCGTCGCACGCGGCCATCAGGGCCCACAGCCGCTCCTCCGGGACGTACTCCTCGCGGATCACGCCGTCGGGGAAGTCGATCCGCTGCAGCCGGACGGAGGCGCCGCCGACGAGCAGCAGGCGCGCCGCAGGGTGCCGCTCGCGTAGGCGCGCGAACGCGCCGAGCAGCTCGTTGACCCGCTTGCTCTCGTTCAGGTGGCCGAAGCAGCCGATAAGCGGGTCGCCGTCGACCGGGGCCGCTTCGACCGCCGGCACGGGCCACGCCGGGTGAGGAATGCGCACGATCGGCCCGCGGTAGCCGATCGCCCGCGCGCGATCCTCGACGTAGTGCGAGTGCACGATCACGCCGGTCGCGTAGGCGAGGATCTCGCCGGTCAGCGGGAAGTCCTCGGGCCGCGTCTCCCAGAGCGGTGGCAGCTTGTTGTCGAGCACGGCATAGCCGAGCAGGCGTCCGACGAGACCGTCCTCGCGCTCCATCGCCGCGAGGTAGCCGGCTGCGTCCCCCCGGGCGAACGTGAGGCCGACGACGAGGTGGTGGAGGACGAAGTCGTGGAGGACGACGACCCCCGGGCGGCGCCGGAGCGCCTCGACGATCCAGCCGTGCGCCTCTGCGTCGTTGCCGACGTGGTAGAGAGCGATGTCCGCGGCGGGATCGCGCCGGAAGCGGCCCGGCTTCGCGATCACGAGGTCGATCCGGTTCCGGAGCTCGGGCAGAAGGAGGGCCGAGTAGTCGGCGATCCCCGACCGGGACGGCGGCAGCGGTGAGTAGTAGGCGACCTTCATGCCGCGTCCTCAGTTCGAAGGGTCAGGCTCGACCCTGACCCTTCGGCCAGGGCGGACGCATAAAGGTCGCCGACGCGCTCCAGGTTGTGCTCCGTTCGAGCAAGCTGCAGAGCCGCGGCGCCCATCTCGGGACTCGTAGCAGTCTGCTCCATCGCGCGCTCGAGCTGCTCGATCTCGCCCTCGCCGACAGGCACCTTCACGGCCACGGAGTCCGGCAGCTCCGAGAACCAGCCGACGTCGCTGACGACGAGAGGCTTGGCGAGCGAGAGCGCGCGGATCGCCGCCGCGGAGGTCTCGCCCATGGTCGGCCAGCGTAGCGACACCACGGCGTCGCAGGCGGCGAGCAGCCGCCAGAGCTCCTCCTCGGGCACGTAGTCCCGGCGGATCACGCCCTCCGGCGGCGCCAGCTCCTCGAAGCGCGGCGACCACGAGCCGACGAGCAGGAGCCGCGCGTCCGGCCGGCGGGCCCTGAGCCGCTCGAACGCGGCGAAGAGCTGCGGGATCCGCTTGCTCTCGTTCACGTGCCCGAAGCTGCCGAGCAGCGGCGTGCCTTCGACCGCTGCCGGCTCGACGGCCGGGACCGGCCACGCGGGCATCGGCACCTGCCAGACGGGGCCGTCGAAGCCTGCTGCGCGGGCCCGCTCCTCCACGTGGAGCGAGTGGACGACGAGTCCCGTGGCTAGGTCGAGGATCTCGCCGGCGAGCGGGAAGTCTTGCGGGCGCGTCTCCCACAGCGGATCGATCCGTGCGTCCGCGACGGCGTGGCCGAGCAGCCGTCCGACGAGGCCGGCGTCGCGCTCGAGCGCCGCGCAGTAGCCCTCCACGTCGCCGCGGGCGAGCGTGATCCCGGAGACGAGGTGGTGGAGGACGAACTCGTGCAGGACCACGATGCCGGGCCGGCGGCGCAGTGCTTCGACGATCCAGCCGTGCTCGTCGGGGTCGTTCCCCAAGTGGTAGAGGCACACGTCCGCCTTCGGCTCGCGCCGGAAGCGCCCGGGCGGCCGGGCGACGACGACGTCGATCCGCTTCTCGAGCTCGGGCAGGAGCAAGGCCGAGTAGTCGGCGATCCCGGAGCGGGACGGCGGCAGCGGCGAGTAGTAGGCGACCCTCATGCGATCAGCCGCTCGATCGTGGCATTCCAGGAAACCTGTTCTGCCAACTCGCGGCCCGCGCGGCCCCAGGCCGCGGCGTCGTCGCGGTTCAGGCTCTGGAACGCCGATGCCAGCGCCTCCACCCGCGGCTCGGTGACGAGTCCGGTGACGCGGTCGGTGACGATCTCGAGCGGCCCGCCGGCGTCGGTCGTCGTCACCACCGGCTTCTCGGCCAGGAAGGCCTCGTAGGGAACCATCCCGAAGTCCTCGTCGACGGGCGCGTAGAAGACCGCGAGGCAGCGCGCGTAGAGGTCGGCGAGCTCCTCCTCGGAGACGCGGCCGAGGAACTGCGTCGTTCCGTCGGCGATCGCCTCGAGCCGGGCGCGATCCGGACCGTCGCCTGCGACGACCACCCGGAACCCGCCCCGCTTCGCCGCCTCGAGCAGCAGATCGATCCGCTTCGCACGGTCGAGGCGGCCGACCGAGAGGACGAAGTCTCCGTACTCCTCGCAGCGGTACGGAAGCTCCTGCGGGGGGTGCGGCATCACCTCGGCGCCGATTCCCGTCGAGCGCTCCAGCCGCTCCGCGACGTTGCGCGACGTGGCGAAGACCTTGCGCGCCTCGCCGAGCGCGAGGCGATCGAGCTCCTGGACGCGGCGGCGGACCGCCCGCTCCTCCGGCGACTCGCCGAACTGCCCGAGCTCGGTCCGGTCGAGCTCGTACGCCTGGCGGAACTGGTGGACGAGCCAGACGACCTTGTTCGGGTGGCGCACGACGTAGGAGGGAAACTTGGTCGCGATCACGAGCTCGATCCGGCGGCCGTCGGCCTCGTCGAGGTCGAGCAGGCGCCAGAGGAACGCCTGGGTGAGCACGCGCTCGCCCGGATACCACTTGAACGGGACGCTGACGAGGTCGGCCTCGTGGTCGCGCTCGCGCAGCTCGGCGACGAGGTCGTCCGTGAAGATCTCGGCGCCCCCTCGCGCGAAGACCACCTGCGGCCGGCAGACGGCGATCCTCAAGTTCTGGCGAGGATGGCGTAGTCGAGCGGCGCGAACAGGATCTCGCGGATCCGCTCGTCGACGTCGTCAGCGTGCCGCGGCGCGTTCAGGTAGCGGGTCTCGCTTGCTCGGAACCCTGCTTGCTTCGCCAGGAGCTGGAGCGTGTCGGGCACGAGCGGCTGCGCGTGCGTCAGGTCGGCGAAGTAGGAGCGCAGCGCGAGCGGGGAGAGCGGGTTGATCGTCTCCGCGAGGAGCAAGCCGCCGGGGCGGAGTGCCCGGGACGCGAGCTCGAGGAGCCGGAAGAGCGACGGCGGCGGCAGGTGCTCGACGAGCTGAGCGGCGAAGATCCCGCCGAGCGATCCGGGCGCGAGCGCCTCCAGGTAGGCCAGCGCGTCCGCCTGCTCGATGTCGAGCCCTTCGCCACGCGCGTAGGCGACCATGTCGGCGTCGGCGTCGATGCCGCGCGCCTCGATCCCGGCGTCGCGGAGCAGGCCGAGGAACTCGCCGCGACCGCAGCCGACGTCGAGCACCGGCGCCGCATCGCGGAAGTCCTCGACGTAGGGTCGCTGGCGCTCGCGCACGTCCGCGGTCGACCCGCGCATCCGCGCCTCGAAGGCGAAGTAGTCCGGCACCGCGGCGGCGGCGGGCTGGGCTGCGACGGTGGAGCGCTGGGTGGAGCCTCCGCGGCGCTCGACCCGGGTCAACCGCTCCTCCAGCTCCGCGAGCGAGCGCAGCGCGGCCTCGCGGGTCTGATCTCCGCGGTCGACCTCCTCCAGGATTCCGTCGACGAGCTTCAGAACGGCGTCGTTGAACATGCGCTGCTCGGCCGCGAGCGGCTCGACGTACCAGCGCAGAAAGGGCCGCAACAGGCGCTTGACCGGCTGCGAGACGGCCCCCTTGATCCCGGGCCGACGCTCGAGCGGACGCTCGGCGCTCACGGCCCAGAGCCGCTCGGCCCGGCGGCGGGCGGCGAGCAGCTGACCCCGCCCGGAGCCGCCGCCGTTCGCGCCGCCCGCGAGCTCCTCGCGCAGGCGCTGGACGAGAGCGTTCACATCAATCTCGGGCGCGGGGGAAATCCCTGCATCAGCAGGGTTTTTCGGCTCGAGCCCGGACATCGGCCCATTTTATCGCCGCCTGGTTACGTCGCTGTAAGGCCACCGGCGCCGAGCGGCTGTGGACGAATCGTCACGCAATCGTTCCACCCCCGGTCTCAGAGACAGGGTGGCAAACGCCACGAGCTCGGACACGGCCCTTCGGCTGCTTAACTCGCGTCGTGATCGGGATTTCGATGTTGACGCTCGTGCCGGGGCTGATGGGCGGATCGGAGACCTACGCGCGACAGCTCGTCGAGGCGCTCGGCCGGATCGGAGAGCTCGACTACCGCGTCTTCGTTCCGCCCGGAGCGGCCGACGCAGGCGACGGGCTGCCGACGACCGTGGTCGAGGAGTACGGGACGGCGCGCTCGACGCCGGGGCGGGTGACGGCGATGGCGCGGGCGGAGCTGGCGCCGAGTCGCCTCCGGCGGGCGCTCCGCACAGGCGAGCTCGCCGCGATCCATTTCCCGCTGACCGTGATGCTGCCGCCGGTCGACGCGCCGCCGGCGGCGACGACCGTCCTCGACCTCCAGCACGAGGAGCACCCGGAGTTCTTCTCGCGGATGCAGCTCCTCTACCGCCGCCGCTTCTACCGGCGGCCGATCGAGAAGAGCCGGATCGTGATCACGATCAGCGAGCACGCGCGCGAGACGATCCTCGAGCGCCATGACCTCGAGCCGGAACGCGTGCGGGCGATCCACCTCGCCGTCGACCACGAGCGCTTCACCCCGGACGGCCGCCCCCGGGAGCCCTTCCTGCTCTACCCCGCGAACGCGTGGCCCCACAAGAACCACGCCCGACTCTTCGAGGCGCTCGGGCTCGTCCGCCGGAAGCGCCCCGAGCTCAGGCTCGTGCTCACCGGGACCGGGCACGACAAGCTCAGGCTTCCGACCGGCGTCGAGTCGCGCGGGCACGTGTCGCTCGACGACCTGGTCGCCCTCTACCGAAGGGCGGCAGCCGTCGTCTACCCGAGCCTGTACGAGGGCTTCGGGATGCCCTGCCTCGAGGCGATGGCGTGCGGCTGCCCGGTCGCGGCGGCGAACGTCGCGTCGCTGCCCGAGGTGTGCGGCGACGCCGCCGTCTACCTCGACCCGGCCTCCGTCGAGTCGATCGCCGACGCAATCCGCCGCGTCCTCGACGACCCGCCGCCCGGCGGGATCGAGCAGGCGGCGAAGTTCACCTGGGAGCGGTGTGCGCGCGCGCACGACGATGTCTACCGGCAACTGAAAGGGACACGCTAGAGCTTGTCCCTTTCAGGGACAGGCTGAAGCCTGTCCCTACGCTTCGATCGCGACCTCGCCGCGGCCGAGCCGTTCGAGGTCGGCGTCGACGAGCAGCCGCACGAGCCCCTCGAACTCGACCGTCGGCCGCCAGCCCAGTCGTTCCCGCGCCTTCGAGGCGTCGCCGACGAGGTCGTGCAGCTCGGCCGCGCCGCGGACGAGCGACTCGTCGATGTGCACGTACTCCTGCCAGTCGAGCCCGACGTGCCCGAAGGCGAGCTCGACGAGCTCGCGCACGCTGTGCGCGACCCCGCTCGCGATCACGTAGTCGTCGGCCTCCTCCTGCTGGAGCATCAACCACATCGCGCGGACGTAGTCGCCGGCGTAGCCCCAGTCGCGCCGGGCATCGAGGTTGCCGAGCCAGAGCTCGCCCTCGAGACCGAGCGAGATCGCTGCGGCCGCGCGCGCGACCTTGCGCGTCACGAAGTCCGGCGGGCGCCGCGGCGACTCGTGGTTGTAGAGGATCCCCGAGCAGGCGAACAGGCCGTAGCGCTTCCGGTAGCTGCGGAGGATCAGATGGCCGTACGCCTTCGCGACGCCGTAGGGCGTGAACGCCGCGAGCGCCGTCTCCTCGGTCTGCGGCACCTCGCGCGGCTCGCCGAAGATCTCGCTCGAAGACGCCTGGTAGAAGCGGATCTCCGCGTCGACGAGGCGAATCGACTCGAGCAGCGCGGTCACACCGACGGCCGCGAACTCGGCGGTCAGGACGGGCTGCCGCCACGACATCGGCACGAACGACGGCGAGGCGAGGTTGTAGACCTCGTGCGGCCGGCACGTCTTGAGCGCGTCGACGAGCGACAGCTCGTCGAGCAGGTCGGCCTGTACGAGCTCGATCCGCTCCCGGATACTCTCGAGGTTCTCGAACTGCTCCGAGGTCGCGCGCCGAACGACGCCGAAGACCTCGTACCCCTGTTCCAGCAGCAGCTCGGCGAGCAGGGAGCCGTCCTGGCCTGCAATTCCCGTGACGAGCGCGCGCCGGGCGTCCACGGAATCCATGATACGAGGGGGTAATGTCCGCGCGATGGACGGCGAGTGGCCCGGAGTGGATCAGCGCGACCCGCCCCGCACGTCGCCGAGCTTCCTGCTCCGCGCCCCGCTCGCGGCCTGGCTGAGCGACGAAGCACGACGCGCGGCGGCGGTCTACGGCAGCTACCGCGTCCTCGACGTCGGCTGCGGCATCAAGCCCTACTACCCGTTCTTCCGGGACACGGCGAGCGAGTACGTGGGCGTCGACGTCGTCGAGAACCCGGCCGCCGACCTGCACGGCGCGGTCGAGGCGCTCCCGGTGCCGGACGGGAGCTTCGAGCTCGTCCTCTGCACCCAGGTGCTGGAGCACACGATGGACCCACAGCAGGCGGTGCGCGAGCTGCGTCGCGTCGTCGCGCCCGGCGGCCGTGTGCTCGCCTCCACGCACGGCGTCGAGGTCTACCACCCCACGCCCGAGGACTACTGGCGCTGGACGCACACCGGCCTCGAGCGCCTCTTCCGGACGAGCGCGGAGTGGGCGAACGTCACCGTCACGCCCGTCGGCGGCACGACCGCCTGCCTCGGCAAGCTGTCGGCGACCTATGTCAGCATCCTCGCGCGACGGCTGCACGTGCGCTTCCTCGGCGACCTCGGCATCCGGATGATCAACCGCGTCGCTCCCGCGATCGACGCTCGAGTCGCGCTCCTGCGCGAGCCGCGCCCGGGGACGCTGTTCGTCAACTACCACGTAGTCGCCGAGGCATGAGCCAGAGCCTCACCGAGCAGCTGATGCACGAGCAGCCGAGCCTCCACGGCGAGGCGCAGCTCTGGGGCCTCGCCTGGGCGGCGCTCGCCCACATCGAGCGCACCGTGCAGCCGGGGATGGCGACACTCGAGACCGGGGCCGGCGCGAGCACCATCGTCTTCGCCGCCCGAGGCGCCGTCCACGAGGCAGTCACCCCGTCCGCGGACGAGGCAGAGCGGATCACGCGCGAATGCGAGCGGCGCGGGATCCCGACCGAGCGCCTCCGCTTCCGGATCGGCTCCTCGGCGGACGTTCTGCGCGAGTGGGAGCCGCGCCCGCTCGACCTCGTCCTGATCGACGGCGCGCACGCCTTCCCCTATCCGACGCTCGACTGGTGGTACCTCGCGCCGCACCTGAAGATCGGCGGACTGATGCTGCTCGACGACGCCTACATGCCGCCCGTTGCCGCCGTCGTCGACCACCTGCGCAACTCGCGGGCGTGGCAGCTCGAGGCGCCGGCAAGCTTCCGGACGGCGGTCGCCCGCAAGCTGGCCGAGGAGGTGCCCGACGGCGAGTGGATGGGCGAGCGCGTCGGCGGCCGGAAAAACTTCCGCTACCTGCCGCCCCGGCAGCGCGCCGTCGCCTCCGCGCGGCAGCGCTTCTTCAGCACCCGCCTCGGCCTGAGGACGGTGGAGGTGATCCGCCCGTTGATCGGCCGTTCCGGCCCGAAGGCGGGCTAACCTCTTTCGCGATGGCCCGACGCGCGCCCGACCTCGCCTGGACGGAGCAGGCGCTCGACGAGTTGACCAAGGAGCTCGGCGACGTCTACGGCGGGCGGACGGTGCTCGTCACGGGGGCCGACGGGTTCATGGGCTCGCACCTGACCGACGCGCTGGTCGCGCTCGGCGCCGATGTCCACGCCTTCGTCCGCGCCACCTCGAGCGGTGCGCTGAACAACATCGGGCACCTGCGGGACCGGCTGCGCGTCCACTTCGCCGACTTGACCGACAAGACGTCGGTCGACTACCTCGTCAGAGAGCTCGCGAACGCGCCCGACCGCCCGTACATCTTCCACCTCGGCGCCCAGGCGCACGTGGGCGAGTCGTGGCACCGGCCGTACGAGACGGTGATGGCGAACACGCTCGGCACGCTGAACCTGCTCCAGTCGATCGTCGACCACGGGCTCGAGATCGAGAAGTTCGACACGGCCGGCACCTCCGAGGAGTACGGCAACCCGCGCGAGTCGGTCGCACACCATCACGACTGGGACGAGGCGGGGAGCCTGATCCTGCACGAGCGCTCTCCGATCAATCCCAAGTCCGTCTACGCGACCTCCAAGGTCGCTGCCGACTTCCTGACGATGAACTACCACGACGCGTTCGGCCTGCCCGCGATCGTCACGCGGATGTTCAACAACTACGGCCCGCGCCAGAACCCGCGCTACGTGACCGGCACGATCGTCACGCAGGCCCTCGAGCGCGAGGAGATCGAGCTCGGCCAGCTCGACCCGCTGCGCGACTTCTGCTTCTGCACCGACGGCGTCCGCGGCCACCTGACGGTGGCTGCGCAGGGGATTCCCGGCGACGTCTACGTCTACGGCCAGGCCGAGAACATCTCGATGGCCGACTGGTCCGCGCTGATCATCCGCGTCGGCGAGGAGCACGGCTTCTGGCCCGCAGGCCGACGCGTCGTCTCGACCGCGGCGCGCTACCGCCCCGGCGCGAGCGAGGTCATGGCCCTTCGCGTCGGCCACGAGAAGCTGACGCGTGAGACGGGCTGGGAGCCGAAGGTGAGCTGGGAGGAAGGCGTCCTGAGAACGATCCGCTGGTACGCGGAGAGCCGCGACCGCTGGATCGGCCGCGTCGACTGGCTCAGCAAGACGCCCGCCAAGGCATGAGCCGGATCCTCGTAACCGGCGGCGGGGGGTTCCTCGGCTCGCACCTCGTCGACCGGCTCCGTGGGCAGGGCGCGGACCCGTTCGTGGCCCGGCGGGCCGACTACGACCTGACCCGCTGGGACGACGCGGAGCGGCTCTTCGAGGACGCGGGCCCGGACGTCGTCTTCCACCTCGCCGCCGAGGTCGGCGGGATCGGAGCGAACCGCGCCAACCCGGGCCGCTACTGGTACGCAAACCTCGTCATGGGCGCGCACGTGCTCGAGCTCGCCCGCCGGAACGACGTCGCGAAGGTCGTCGTCGCCGGCACCGTCTGCGCCTACCCGAAGCACACCCCGGTGCCGTTCCACGAGGACGACCTCTGGAACGGCTACCCCGAGGAGACGAACGCGCCGTACGGCGTCGCGAAGAAGTCGATCCTGGTCGGGGCGCAGTCGTACCGGGAGCAGTACGGGACGAATGCGATCTTCCTTCTTCCGGCGAACCTCTACGGACCGCGCGACAACTTCCACCCGACGAACGCGCACGTGATCGCCGACCTGATCCGGAAGATGCACGAGTCGCGCGACGAGGTCCTCCTCTGGGGCGACGGCTCGCCGACCCGCGAGTTCCTCTACGTCGAGGACGCCACCGAGGCGTTCGTGCTCGCGGCCGAGCGGTACGACGGCGAGGAGCCGGTCAACATCGGCGCCGGAAAGGAGATCTCGATCCGCGAGCTCGCCGGGCTGATCGCGGAGCTGACGGGCTTCACGGGCGAGATCATCTGGGACGAGTCGATGCCGAACGGGCAGCCGCGGCGCAGCCTCGACGCCTCGCGCGCGTGTGAGCTGTTCGGGTTCCAGGCGCGGACGCCGCTCCGCGACGGCCTCGAGCGCACGATCGCCTGGTACCGCGCGCAGGCTCCGATGCATGCGGCTCGCTGAGCGCGGGCGTGCTGTCCGGGCCCGCGCCCGCGCCGGCGAGCTCCCGTCCTGGCTCGGGCCGTTCGGCCGCGAGCCGTGGATCGTCCTCGGCCCGCTGCTACTCGTCCAGTGGCTCGCGCTGGTCGTGTTCATGGTCACCGTCCGCCACAACTCGTGGCTCTACTACCAGGGCGGCGACCAGACCTTCTACTGGACGACGGGCTGGATGTTCTCGCACTGGCGGCTGCCGACGGCCGAGGTCGGCTGGGGCTGGTCGTACCTGCTCAGTCCGCTCGCCGGGATCGCCGGCAACACCGTTCTCGCGGGCCTGCCCGGCATCGTCCTCCTGGACACGATCGTGCTGCTCCCGGTCGCGCTGCTAGGGATGTACGGGATCGGAGCACGGATCGGCGGCCGCCTCTTCGGCTACTGGACGGCGGCGGCGTGGATCGCGCTGCCCTACGTCGCGATCCCGCTCTTCGTCCAGCGCTACCACGGCAAGTACGTCGAGCAGGCCCTGCCGCAGGCCTTCGGGCTGACGCCGCTCGCGGACTTCCCGTCGATGGTGCTGCTGATCGTCGCCGCCTACCTCGTCGTGCGCGCACTCGACACCCGCGACTGGCGCGAGGCGGTCCTCGCAGGCCTCGTCGTCGGGTTCGCCTTCTGCGTCAAGCCGTCGAACGTGATCTTCTTCCCCGCCCCGTTCGTCGCGTTCCTGATCGCCCGGCGCTGGCGCCAGCTCGCCTACTTCGGCGCCACCCTCCTCCCAGGTGTCCTGCTCGTCGTGCTCTGGAAGCAGCGAGGGCTCGGGACGCAGCCGCTGTTCGCGTCAGGAGGCGACGGGACGCTCGCCGCGCTCGGGATCCCGCTCCCGTCCGGGACGCTCGCCGGTGGGATCGGGCGCTACGTGAACATCAACTGGGACCACCTGCGCGAGAACCGCGACTCGCTGCGTGAGTTCTTCTGGGCGATCAGGCCGCTGCAGTGGGTCGCCCTGGCGGGGGTGGTCGGGCTCCTGCGCCGGTCCTGGGCGAAGGGCGCGCTGATCGCCGTCTGGTTCTACGCCTTTCTCGTCGTCAAGGGCTCTTCAGAGCACGCGCGGATCGAGGACGCGAGCTTCTTCCGCCTGCTGATGCCGAGCTTCCCGGCGTTCGTGCTGCTGATCGCGGCGGTGCCGCTGCTCGTCCCCAAGGTCGGCGCAGCGGTCGCGGCCCGCCACCCGCCGGGCCGACCGGCCTCGCGTCGCCTGACACGTTGGATCGTCGTCGTCACGGTGCTGCTCGTCGCCCTGCCGACGGTCGTCCTGGCAGCGAGCCGCGTCCAGACTGGCCCGACGACCGTGCGGAACGACGCGCAGCACACGCTCGTTCCGGTCACCGACTCCCTGCACTTGACCGGCACGAACGACAGGCGGACGGTCCGCCTCTCCTGGAAGGCGCCGTACCACGGCCCGGTCGGCGTCTTCTACGTCGTCCTCCGCTCCCCGCGCAAGTTCCCGGATCCGACCAACCCGGAAGAGCGCAAGGTGAAGGACGGGGTGGTGTGCCGGGAGCAGCGCAGCGGCGCAGCCAAGGACTGCCACCTCTACATGCGGCGGCTCGAGGCGACGAAGGAGCTCCGCTTCGTCGACCACCCGCCGCCCGGGCGGTGGGCGTACCGGATCGGACTGGCGGCGAACTGGCTGGACGACCCGACCCGGGGAGACGTGCTGCTCGTCAGCAAGCCGGTGACGCTGACCCGCAGTTAGACGGCTGCCAGAAGGTCGGGGTCGAAGCTCCTGACCATCGGGTGGTCGCGGGCGGACGCCGTCGGAACGAGCAGAGGCCCCGACCGAGTAGGAACGACCACGCGCTCCGGTAAGGCGCGGAGTCGTGCACCCGCGCCGCGTCGATTGGCGACGATCAGGTACTGCCGCTCGAAGGAGGCTACGTCGAAGCCGTGGTCGTCGCAGATCTCGAAGATCCTGCGGAGGCGCTCTTCCGAGCGGAGCTTGCCCGCCTGCACGATCGTCTGTCGACGGGTTGCCGAGAGCACCCGCTCGAACTCTGCATCGGCGACCTTCCGGTCGCCGTCGCCCTTGCCCCAGACACGCATGAACAGGGTGATATCCCAGGAGCGGGGCTCGAACGGATAGTCCTGGATCGCCGCCACCTCGAAGGTGGCGTTCCGAATGCCGCGCTCGGATGCGCGCTCCGCTGCACGCTGCACGCGGGCCGGGGAACTATCCAGACCGTGAAGCCCCTCGACGAACCCCGCGAGCGCGAGCGCGACGTCGCCCTCGGCGCAGCCGACGTCCAGCGCGTGATCGGTCGGCCGAAGATCGGCGATCTGAGCAACCGCGAGCGCGCGGCGAGGCGTCCTGACCCCCTCGTTCCCCTGCATAGGGGCACCAAGGTAGCAAGAGGTGACGTCGACAACCTGTGCGACGAGCTGTCTGGGACACCCGAGGACGGCTGCACCCATCGCTACGCTGTCCTCCTATGGGCAAGGGGGAGTCGACTCGATTGGACCATCAGTCCCCGCCAACGGCGGCAGACCGCGAGGACCCACCGGGTGTCGAGCACCCGGCCGAGATCATTCCGGTCGACTACGACCGCCACAGACTGCGGATCCTTGCCGAGTCGAAGTACGAGCGGAGCTGGCGCGCCAGGTTCAGCCGTCGGGAGCCATGGACTGTTGCGTGGTTGGAACGCGAGACGCGGCGCGGCGACACCGTCTACGACATCGGGGCGAACGTCGGGGTGTTCTCGCTCATCGGCGCGACCCTGCTCCATGGAGAGGGCCTCCTCGTCGCATTCGAACCCGGCTTCGCGAGCTACGCGCGGCTCTGCGAGAACATCGCCCTGAACGGACTCTCGAGCATGGTTGTTCCCGTCCCGCTCGCCTTGTCGAGCACCAGTGGCCTCCAGGCCTTCACGTATCGCACACAGCACCCCGGACAGAGCCGGCACGCATTCTCTGCCGATGCCTGGACTCCGGCTGACAGCGACAGGCACAAGCGCTACACGCAGCCAATGGCGTCGGTGACGCTCGACGAGGTCGTCCCGCTGCTTCGACTGCCGAGGCCCAACCTCGTGAAGCTCGACGCCGACGGGGCAGAGGCCCACATCCTCCGCGGGGGGCGAAATACGCTCAGTTCACAGGAGTGTCGAAGCGTCCTCGTCGAGATCGACGAGACACGCACGAACGATTCCGTCTCGCTTCTGGAGTCCTATGGATTCCGGCTCGAGGACGAGCACAAGCGGAAGAAATCGTCGCAGATCTGGTACGGCGCCTTTCGCCGAGCGGGCGTGAACCCGGAGCAACGCGCTTAGTACGATTGGCACTTGGTTGAGGGCGGGCGAGAACGGAGGCCCGACCGCGTGCCGCGGGAAGGAGTCGACGGGCTGAGAGTTCTCTTCTTCGCCTACCGAAGAGGCGTCGCCTCGAACTACGCGTCGCTCGTCTCGGAGCTGGCGGAGCGCGGCCACGACGTGCATCTGGCCTTCGAGCGGAAAAGGGGGGCTCTTCCACGCAGAGCCTCCCCGCCGGGAGTCACGAGCGGATTTGCGCCCGAACGCGCGAGGTTCGATGGGTGGCGGTCGATTGCGTGGCTCGTTCGTGCAATTGCCGATCTAGCTCGATACGCACATCCTCGTTACGAGCATGCGCCCGTTCTGCGCGCGCGAGCGCGGCGCCAGGTCATGGGGCGGCTGACGAGGCCGGGTGAGTTCGACCCCATTGCCCGACGCGTCGCGTTACGCGTGGCACGAAAGCTCGTCGGCCCGAGCGATGCGGAGCTCTCGAAGCGAGTGATCGGTGCCGCAACGAGGCTGGAGGCGGCTATCCCGACGAGCCGGCGGATCGACAGCTACCTCGGCGAGCTGAAACCGGATGTCGTGTTGGTGAGTCCTGTGGTGATGGTGGGTTCCAGCCAGGTCGAGTTTCTGAAGAGCGCGCGGAGGCTGGCGATTCCGGCGGCCACGTGTGTCGCGAGCTGGGACAACCTGACGAACAAAGGTCTGCTCAGGATCGTCCCGGAGCGAGTGTTCGTCTGGAACGAGAGCCAGCGGCAGGAGGCCGTCGAGCTCCACGCGATGCCGCCTTCGCGGGTCGTCGCGACCGGTGCCCAGCTGTTCGACCGTTGGTTCGAGCAGCGGCCGCGCTCGACGCGCGTCGAGTTCATGCGGAGGATCGGCCTCGATCCGACGCAACCGTATGTCCTGTTTCTCGGTTCGAGCCCCTTCGTCGCGAGAGGACTGAAGCGCGAAGTGCGCTTCGTGACTCGATGGATCGAGAGCCTGCGAGGAAGCGACGACCAGCAGCTGCGCCGAATCGGCATCGTGATCCGCCCTCACCCGACCGGCAGGCGGTGGCACGAGGTAGATCTCGGGAGGTTCGAGAACGTCGTCGTCTGGCCACGTCGCTCCGCCCGTCCCGTGACAGCCGAAGAGCAGGCAGATTTCTTCGACACCCTTACGCACAGCGCGGCGGTCGTCGGCATCAACACGACAGCGATGATCGAAGCGGCGATCGCGGGGAAGAGCGTGTTGACGATCCTTGACCAGGAGTTCGCGCAAGAGAGCACGCTGCACTTCCACCACCTGCTGCAGGAGAACGGCGGCTTCCTGCACGTGGCGAGCTCGCTCGAGGAGCACGTGAGGCAGCTCGCACACGTGCTCGAAGACGGTGATGATCAAGCGGAAGAGCGGGCCAGGTTCATCCAATCTTTTCTGCGGCCGCATGGATTGGATCGGCCGGCGACGCCCATCCTGGCGGACGAAGTCGAAAAGCTCGCAGGGACTCCCGTCGAACCTGCCGCGCGCCCTGGCTTGCTTCGGCTCCTCCTCGCCTTGGATGTTCCGCTCAGCTCGATTGCGCTCGTCACCTTCCCGGCGCGGTGCTGGCTCAGCCGACTATGGGGCCGGACCGGCCGACCAGCGCCGACCACCCCGCCTGGTCGCTCGCCGCCTTAGCCTTCGCGGCCGGACTCGCGCAGCCGCTGCTCGAGCAGCGCGAGGCGCTGGGCGAGCACGGTGTTCTGGTCGGACAGACGGGAGATCACCGTCGAGTAGTCGAGCAGCACGAGCAGGATGAAGAGCGTCGCGACCGCGAACAGCACCGCGGGCGGGTAGCCCGTCACGCCGACCCAGTCGGCGATCGTGTTCAGGCCGCTGCGCCAGAGCGAGAGCACGAGCAGCACGACACCGGTCGCGAGCCAGAGCAACGCGTACCGCTCACGCAGGCGGCGGCTGCGGATCAGCTCGAGGACGACGACGAGGAGCGCCACCGACGCGACGGCGGCGACGATCGAGACGACGAGTGGAGTCATTTCACATCCTCCAGAGGCGTGACGAAACGTGGGGGAACCCATGGTTCCCCCACGGGCCCCCTCCTTAGAAGACCGGATGGCGTTCTCATTTGACGTCCTCCAATGGAGTGACGTTCTTGCGGAAGAGCCCGACGAACAGGGCGAGCAGCACCTTGACCATGTAGTAGACGGCGAAGATCCGGCCGATCGAAGACCGCCCGCTGGCGCGCTCGCGCATCTCGACCGGCACCTCGGTCATCCGCAGCCGGTGCCTGTGCGTCATCAGCACGGCCTCGACCTCGGGGATGTCGTGCGGGTAGTCGGCGGCGAAGAGCGCGATCGCGTGGCGGTTCAAGGCCTGGAAGCCGGACGTCGGGTCCGTCACCCGCCGCCCGACGAGCAGCGAGACCGTCTTCGCGAGGATCGTGATTCCCGCCCGACGGGGCATCGACGAGCGGTACCTGGACGGCGCGGCGAAGCGCGAGCCGACGGCGACGTCCACCTCGTCGGCGAGCACCGGCTCCAGCAGCCTCCCGAGCTGCGAGGCGTCATGCTGGCCGTCGCCGTCGAGCCGCACGGCGAGGCGGAAACCCTGCTCGAAGGCGTAGCGGAAACCTGTCTGCACCGAGCCACCGATGCCGAGGTTGAACGGCAGCCGGATCACATGCGCGCCGCGCCCTTCGGCGACGGCCGCCGTCCGGTCGACGGAGCCGTCGTCCACGACGACGACCTCCAGCCCCGGGTCGAACGCGCGGATCTCGTCGATCACGCGGCCGATGCTGTCCTGCTCGTTCAGCGCCGGGACGATCGCGACGCGCTTCAGCGCCGCGAGCCGAGGGTCGAGCGCACGCGGCTCCGCCTCGGCGACCTCAGCCACGGACGGCCTCGGGGATGCCCGCACCGAGCAGCTCGAGCAGCCGGCGGGCCCGGTGGACGTAGGTGTGCTCGTCGAGCGCGCGCTCACGCGCCGCGCGGCCCATCTCCTCGATGCGGCCCGGATCGTCCAGCAGCTCCTGGTAGACGGCGGTCGCCTCGTCCGCAGTCGAGACGACCAGCACCTCGCGGCCGGGCTCGAGCCAGCGCTCGACCCCTTCGTGCGGGTTGGAGACGATCGCCGCGCCCGACATCGCAAGCTCGAACGGGCGCGAGGTCGAGGAGGCGTAGACGGTCGCGTGCGCGCGGCGCGTGACGTTGAGGTTGACGCGCGCGGCCGAGATCGCGCGGGCGAAGACGTTGATCGGGATGTTCCCCGCGAGGCGCGCGCGGCCGATGTCGCCGCGGAAGTCCTCGCCGCCGAGGGAGAAGTCGACGTCCGGGAGACGCCTGCTCGGCTCACCGATCATCACCTGTGTCCACTCCTGGCGGAACTTGTCGCCGAACCCGTAGAAGAAGACGTCGGTCTCCTTGTCGACGGGATGCGGCTGGAAGAGCTCCGGGTCGGCCGCCCAGAAGACGGCCTCCGCACGCCGGGCGCCGAGCTCGCGCAGGCGCTCGAGGCCGCCCTCGGAGTTCGAGACGACGAGGTCGTACTCGGACGGGTCGGCGCCGAAGTAGTAGTTGAAGCCCGTGTCCATGCCGCCGAACTCCGGCAGGCTCATCGGCACGTCCCCGTCGTAGAACACGACCGGGACGCCGAAGCGCTCCCGGAGGGCGGTCGGGATCCCGCGCACGTGGCTCATCGGCACCGTGAAGACGACGACGGCGTCGACGTCGCGCTCCCGCTCGAGCAGGCGCTCGAGGTGCCGGTGCCAGCGCGGCGTGACCCAGCGCCAGATCGCCTCGCGCACCCAGCGGTCGGTGTCGCCCGGATCGCTCTCGGCGCGGCGGATGTGCCGGTCCCCCTTCAGCCGTGCGACCACGTCGCGGACGCGCGCGAACGCCTCCCCCTCGCGGTAGCACGGGTTCGGCGCCGTCCGCCACCAGGGCGACTCGACTGGCCGCCCGCGATAGGGCGTGACGATCAGGTCGCAGCCGGCCTCATGGAGCCCCTTCCAGAGCTGCCACCAGGCCGGCGTGCAGCCGTAGCGGAAGTCGAGGTCGACTGCGGAGGCGACGACGAGGATCTTCGGGCTCTTCATCGGCCCCTCAGTATTGCGAAGGGTCCCGCCGCACCCGGCAAGGTCGAGCCTCAGGCCGTGTCGACGCGCCCGTAGACGGCCGCGCCCGCCCGGTAGCGAAAGGCGAACGGGGTCTCCGGCTGCGCCTCGCCGACCACGCGGACACGAGCGAGCACCTCCTCGCGCTCGTCGTCCGCGAGCCGGGCGATGTAGGAGATCGTCCCGATCCGCTCCGCCAGGCCGTCCGCGTCCAGGAGTTGCTCGAACGACGACTCGAACGTCTCGCCGCGCTCGAACAGGCCGCTGCGGGCGATCTCGTGCCGCCAGCCGCCGAACTCCCCCGGGTCGGGAAGATGGCCCCCGACGAGCTCCTGCAGAGCCTGCTGGAGCGGGTCGTCGAGATCACGTCCTTGGCCTACGACACCGAGGCGGCCGCCCGCTTTCAGCACGCGGTGCAGCTCCGGCAGCGCCCGGTCGAGGTCGAACCAGTGGATCGCTGAGGCGACGGTGATCGCATCGACGCTCGCGTCAGGCAGCGGCAGGGACTCCGCGGAGCCTGCGAGCGCCTCGACCCCCGGCGCCGCAGCCTGGAGCTGGGCACGCATCTCGTCGAGCGGCTCGACGGCGACGACGCGGGCGCCGGTGGGGACGAGCTGCCGCGTCAGCTTTCCCGTCCCAGCCGCCACGTCGACGACCGTCGTCCCTGGCCCGAGCCCGAGCTGCTCGACCAGCCACGCGACGAGCTCGGGCTGGTAGCTCGGCCGCCGGCGCTCGTAGCTCTCCGCGATCTTCGCGAACGCGGTCGCCGAGGTTCGGTCGATGCGCCGCCCGCTCAGTACGCGCCGCGGCTCGAGAGCACGGCCGGCACCGTCCTCGCCAGAATCGTGATGTCGAGCCAGATCGACCAGTTCTCGAGGTAGTAGAAGTCCAGCCGGACGAGGTCGTCGAAGGAGAGGTCGGAGCGGCCGGAGATCTGCCAGAGGCCGGTCATCCCGGGGAGGACGAACGAGCGCTTGCGGTGCCATTCCTCGAGCAGCGCGTAATCCGCCTCCGGCAGCGGTCGCGGGCCGACGAGGCTCATCTCGCCTCGCAGGACGTTGAGCATGTTCGGCAGCTCGTCGATCGAGAGCCTGCGAAGGAAGGCGCCGACCCGGGTCACTCGCGGGTCGCTACGCATCTTGAAGAGCGCGCCCTCCGCCTCGTTCAGCTCGTCGAGCTCGCCGCGGCGCTCGGCGGCATCGGCATACATCGTCCGGAACTTGAACATGCGGAACGTCCGCTCCCCGAAGCCGACGCGCGGATCGCGGTAGAAGACCGGGCCCTCGGAGGTCAGCTTGATCAGCATTGCGATCGCGAGCCACACCGGCAGGCCGGCGACGAGGACGAGCGAGCTGACGACGAGGTCGAACGCCCGCTTGATCGCCCAGTCCGTCCCGGCGAAGACCGGCGGCCGCAGCTCGAACAGCGGCACGCCCTGACCGGGAACGTACTCGCCTCGCTGGACGAGGAGCTCGGTCGTCTTCGGGGCGACGCGCACCTTGACGCCGCTGCGGTGCGCGTGCTCGACCATCTGGAGCAGGTCGCGCTCGCTGTAGTCCGAGTCGGTGACGATCAGCTCGTCCGCCGGGTTCTCGGCGAGGACCGAGCGGAGGCCGTCGAGGGTGCCGAGCCGGGGCAGATCGAGGTCGTCGACCGGCCCGCGGCTGACGAGGCCGACGAAGTCGTAGTCGATCCCGCCGCGCACCGGCCCGAGCGAGCGAAGCAGGTGCTCGAGGTGCTCGCCCTCGCCGACGACGATCGCGCGCCTGCGGACGCCGACCCGGTGCAGGGCCTCGCGGCTGATCACTTCGTAGCTCGCCCTGAAGAGACCGGTCAGTACAGCGGTGATAACGAACGCGGTCGGGATCAGGCCGAAGGTCGTGAAGTCGTGGCCCGTGCCGAGCCCGAACGCGAGCACGAGCAGCGCGACGACGACAAGCGAGGAGACGATTCGCCCGTAGCCCGCGCGCCGCTCGCGCTGCGCGTACAGCCCCGCCTGCCAGAAGACGAGCACCGTGACCAGCGCGACGAACGGGAAGTAGTTCGCCTCCGCGTCTGACCAGAGGATCCCCCAGTAGATCGGCGAGTGGCCGTAGTAGACCTCCCGCAGGACGAGGGCGCCGTAGAGGCCGAGCCCGACGGCGAGCAGGTCGAGCGCGAGCAGGCAGCAGAGGCTCGCGACCCGGAACACCAGGCTGCGCAGCGGCGTGCGGCTGAGCAGGTACGGCCTGCTACGCCGGATGTCTGCGGCGGGGAAGAGCGGGGACCGGCCGTCGGCCGGAGCACGCCGCTGACCCGCGGGCGGTGCCTCCTTCGTCGCCACGGAGAAAACCATGTTACTCCCGCCACCGCTGGGCAAACGCCGTTTCGGCCTCGGCCGGGACGGCGTCGAGCGGCGTGGGGCGCCGCCGGCGCGCGATGAGCGCCAGCGCAGTCGTGAGCGCGCGCCGGCGCCGTGAATCGAGCAGGTCGGTGTCGTGGAAGTAGACGTGGACGTACGCCGGCAGCCGGCCCAACGCCGCGCGCGCCGCCATGCCTGTCTCTTATACACATCT
>JBKPRD010000285.1:0-4065 GCA_046734415.1 Actinomycetota bacterium
TGCCAGAAGTGCTCGTTCTTGAAGTGGTGTAGCCGGTGGTTGCGCCAGATCGCCCGGTACACGCGGGTGCGCGGGCGGTGCGCGGTGTGGATGAGGAAGTGCGTCCACTCGTACAGCCCGATGAGGGCGTAGCCGGCGACCGCGCCGCTCAGCAGCGCGCGCACCGGCAGGACCAGCGCAAACGGCGCCAGGACGAGCGGGACCATGAACAGCATCAGGGCCAGCGCCTCGAGCGGACCGAGCAGGATCAGCCCGAGGTGGTGGGGATCCTCGTGGTGCTCGCGGTGCGCGGCGGCGGTGACGAGCTCGACCTTGCGGCCGCGCCAGCGAAACGGCTTGAGGTGCAGCAGGTAGACGTGGATCGCCCATTCGCCGAACGGATAGATCGCGAGCAGGGCGGCGACCGCGACGGCGTCCCGCCACGTCACGTCCCCGATCACCGCGCGCAAGACGACCAGCGCCAGGATCCCGGCACCGATCACCCACGGCGACTCCTTGCGCAGGAACTCGCGCCGTGCCTCTCCGAGCGAGCTGACCTCTCCGGATCTCATCCTCGCCAAGCAGCCTAGTGCTCGCCACTGCGACAGGAAACGCCATGCCTGGGTAAGGTGCTCGTCTACGCATTTCTAGGTAGAGACCACGCGAGGGAGCTGGAGCGAAATTGAGGGGCAGAACCGGGAACTCAACGATCCGCAACCGGCGATCGATCTCGATCGCCCTTGGACTGGGGCTGCTGGTCGTGCTGCCGAGCCTCGCGCTGGCGCACATCGAGCGCGCCTCCTACTGGCCTGACCCCGGAGCCGACACCTCCGTCAATCCGCCCGCGGGCGGATCCGTACCCGCGGTGCGCCCGCTAGGCAGCGCTCTGAACAAGAAGGCGCCCGGGACCACCCGGATCGTCTGCCAGACGGTGCCCAGCAAGAAGGTGCGCAAGCACGGCAGCATCAAGCAGCTCTCCAAGAACCCCTCGATCAAAGCTCTGAAGAGAGGCCTGAAGTCAGCGCGGGCGCACGGCTACAAGCTGCGCGAGTCCCAGCCGGCGATACGGGTTGGCAAGAAACGGGCGAAGAAGCTGCGCAAGCTCAACATCAAGCTGCTGCGGCGCTGTCGGTACTCGTCCATCCAGGCCGCCGTCAACGCTTCCGGCAACAACGACCGGGTCGAGATCATGCCCGGCCTCTACACCGAGCCGAAGTCGCGCGCCGCCCCTACTCATGACCCGGCCTGCGCCGACCTGGTGGAGACCAACGACCACGGGACGACCGGCGCCCTCTCCTACAAGTACCAGGCGAAGTGCCCCAACGACCAGAACCTGATCGCGGTGATCGGGAGGGGGCCGACGAACACGCCGGTTCCGCAGCCCCCCGCGGTCGATCGCCACGGGATCCCCGACGCCGGACGGTGCATCCGCTGCAACCTCCAGATTCAGGGCACCGGCGTGAGTCCCGACGACGTGATCATCGACGGCGGCAACCCGTCACTCGGTGACCGCGGCGCACCGGGCCCGAACCCGCCCTCCTATGCAAAGGACGTCGGCATCAGGGCCGACCGCGCCGACGGCTTCGTCCTGGACAACCTGAAGATCCGCCACGTCAACGAGCACGGCATCTACGTGATCGAGACGGACGGCTTCAACCTCGACCACTTCAAGACCGCGTACGCCAAGGAGTACGGCGTGCTCACGTTCGTTGCGGACCACTCGATCATGCACAACTGCGACGCCTGGGGAAGCGGCGACGCCGGGCTCTACCCCGGCGCGGCTGCCGACACCTGGGACGCGGTGCCGGAATCCGAGCGGCGTCGCAGCAATGTGGTCGCGGACTGCGATTCACACCACAATGCGGCCGGCTACTCGGGCACCGACGGCAACGCCGTCTGGATCCACAACAACAACTTCTACGACAACACGCTCGGGTTCACGACTGACGTCTTCACGGCCCCCGGCCATCCGGGCTTCCCGCAGGACTCGGACCTGATCGAGAACAACAACTTCTACTCGAACAACTTCAACCTCTATCTGAGGCCGTGCAACGCCGGCGAGCGACCCGGTCCTTATGGACCGAATCAGGGCTGCTCTGACGTACTCCCCACAGTCCCGGAGCCCGTCGGCACCGGCCTCTGGATCGCGGGCGGCAAC
This sequence comes from Actinomycetota bacterium, assembly GCA_046734415.1. GTDB lineage: Bacteria > Actinomycetota > Thermoleophilia > Gaiellales > Gaiellaceae > DATBLE01. The sequence goes on from JBKPRD010000285.1 coordinate 2,138, forward strand.
CACAACATCATCCGCAACAACCACTTCTGGGACAACTGGAGGCGCGGAGTGATGATCTTCGCCGTCCCCGACCAGTTCGTCTGTGGCCCGGCGGGGGTCGACCCGGCCCTCCTGGCGGGGTGCGACCCGGCCAAGGTCCCGCCGTCGACCTCCTACAACAACGAGGTCTACGGCAACGCGATGGGACAGGCGCCCGACGGCACCAAGGCCCGCAACGGCGTCGACTTCTGGTGGGACAACTACACAAGCAACACCGGGAATTGCTGGCACGACAACACCGGGGTCAACGGTGACCGCGGGAGCCTGAACACGTTCCCGCCGCTTGGGCCGGTCCCGGGTCAGTCGGTGCCGGGCACGCTGCCCGAGAACTGCGCCAGCAGCGTCGGCACGGGCGGCCCGACCCAGGAGGCGGAGCTGCTCGCCTGCTTCGCGGACTTCACCTTCGACGTGAACAGCTGCGACTGGTTCGCCACGCCCGCCAAGCCATAACCTGCCCCGCGCGTTTGATCGCAGCGGGAGAGGGGGCCGACCCGGGGAGCCTCCCGTGGCTCCGCGCGCCGGTCCCTTCGCCGTTCCCGCTTGCGTACCCCTGAGTACGACTCGAAGACTGGCAGGATCATACCTAATTTTGCTCTGGTTGAAACTAGGTATCGCTGCATAGGCATTTTTGATGACCCGCCAGGCACGGTCTGGCGGCGTGACCCGTCGGTACGCTCCGCAGGCGGGCCCCCGTAGCTCAGCTGGATAGAGCGCCGGCCTTCTAAGCCGGATGTCGCAGGTTCGAGTCCTGCCGGGGGCGTCTTGGACTCAGAAAACGACCGTGCGCTCGCCGTCGACGAGCACGCGATCCTCGAGGTGGGCGCGCACCGCGCGGGCCAGCACCAGCCGCTCCAGATCGCGCCCGATCCGCGCCAGGTCGCCTACCTCGTCGCGGTGGGAGACCCTGGCGGTGTCCTGCTCGATGATCGGCCCCGCGTCGAGGTCCTCGGTGACGTAGTGCGCGGTCGCGCCGATCAGCTTGACGCCGCGCTCCCACGCGCGTTGGTACGGATCGGCGCCCGCGAAGGCGGGCAGGAAGCTGTGGTGGATGTTGATGGCCGGGCAGCCGAGCCCCTTCTCTTTAAGGACGAGGGCTAGATTGCCGGAGCCCGAGGGACGGAACCCTCGGCGCCGAGAGAGGAGATCGAGTTGGAAGCCCACGTTTCGATTCGCGTCCGGAGGACGCTCGCGTTGGCGGCTGTCGCATTGGCCGCGTTCCTGCTGATCGCGGCCGGCTCACAGCGAGCCGAGGCGAAGGCCAAGCCTCACAGCACCGTCGCCAAGGGGCCGAAGGGGCTGAAGTTCTACAAGCCGCCGAAGAAGCTCCCGAAGGCGCACGGAACCCTGATCTGGGCGCGCAACGCCACCGGAGTCGTTCGTCTCCAGGACGCCCGGTACACGAAGCTCGTCCTCTACTCCTCGCGCACGCCGCAGGGCGCGAAGGACGCCACCTCCGGCTCGATCAGCGTCCCCAAGGGCAAGCCGCCGAAGGGTGGCTGGCCGGTGATCACCTGGGCGCACGGCACGACCGGGGTCGCCGACATCTGCGCGCCCTCGCGCGACGGCCTGGACCCGTCGGCCAACACCGGCGAGACCTACATCAACGGCGACCTGAACGCCTGGCTCAAGGCCGGGTACGCCGTCCTGCGCACCGACTACGAGGGCCTCGGCACGCCCGGCAAGCACCCCTACCTGATCGGCACCTCGGAGGGCCGCAGCGTGGTCGACATCGTCGCGGCGGCGCGGCAGCTCGACCCCAACATCTCCAGGCGCTACCTGATCGCCGGCCACTCCCAGGGCGGTCACGCCGCGCTCTTCGCCGCTGGCCTGGCGAGCAGCTGGCAGCCGAAGCTGAAGCTGCGCGGCACCGTCGCCTTCGCGCCGGCCTC
>JBKPRD010000286.1:0-39538 GCA_046734415.1 Actinomycetota bacterium
ATCTGGATCCATCCCCACCCGCTCCTGGACGAGACGCCGACCCAGCCTGCGACGTGGCCGTCCTTCACACTGGGGGCTTGAAGCGCCGTGATGACGGCGCTGACGCCGTAGACCGGTCGCTGCGTCTCGACACCGGCGTACGCATACGCCTGCGACCCGCACGTTGCTGCGGCGTGCGCGGGCAGCGCGACCAGGAGCGCAACGGACACCGCTGCGCAGAGCAGGAGTAGACGCATCGTGAGTTGGGGGGAAATCAGGGCCCTGGGGGAAGACGGCCCTTGGCTTGCACCGTACGAACCGGCGCAGCTATGTCAATGGGACGAAGATGCGGCGTCAGATAGGCCCGGCAGGCCTCCGATCTGGGACCGGCGAGCCTTCGGCCGACAAAGGCCTCGCCCGGACCTGCAGGCCTTTTGCGTCTGAATTAACGTCTGCCTCGAGCGAGGGGGCTTGAATGCTGTCTCGCGGCGCTTCAGCCGCGGCCGACGAACGGCATCTTCGTCGCCATCACCGTCATGAACATGACGTTCGCGTCGAGCGGGAGCGTCGCCATGTAGACGACGGCGCGGGCGACGTGGTCGACGTCGATCGTCGGCTCGCGCCGGGTCTCCCCGTCCGGCTGGAGCACGCCGGTCGTCCGCATCGGCTCGGTCAGCTCCGTGGCGGCGTTGCCGATGTCGATCTGCCCGCAGGCGATGTCGTACGGCCTGCCGTCGAGCGACGTCGACCGCGTCAGGCCCGTGATGCCGTGCTTCGCGGCCGTGTAGGGCGCTGAGAGCGGCCTCGGGACGTAGGCGGAGATCGAGCCGCTGTTGATGATCCGCCCGCCGCGCGGGGTCTGGGTCTTCATCAGCCGGAACGCGTGCCGCGTGCACAGGAATGCGCCGGTGAGGTTCGTCTCGATCACGGACGACCACGCGTCGAGCTCGAGCTCCTCGAGGGGGACCGCCTTCGCCGACACGCCCGCGTTGTTGAACAGCAGATCGAGCCGGCCGAACCTCTGCTCGATCTCCGCGAAGAGCGCGGCGACGGAGGCGGGATCGCGTACGTCGGCGCTGATCGCGACCGCGCCGTTCCCCGCCTCGGCGGCCGCCGTCTCCAGCGGCTCGCGGCGCCGGCCGGCGAAGACGACGGTGAAGCCGGCGTTCGCGAGCGCGATCGCCGAGGCCCGGCCGATGCCGCTGCCCGCGCCCGTGACCAGGGCGACCTGCTTCAAACCGCGACCTCGATCCGGCCGCCGAGCTCGTCCTCGACGTGGACCCGGACGATCTCGTCGAAGCTCGTCTCGGCGCGAAAGCCGAGCTCCCGCGCGCGCTGCGCGTCGAAGTTGCCCGGCCAGGTCTCGACGATCCGCGCGATCTTGGCGTCGGGCTCACGGCGGATGCGCCGGACCGCCGCGTCGCCGGCGACTCGACGCAGCGCCTCGATCTGCTCGGCCACGGTCGCGGATACGCCCGGCATCGTCAGGCAGCGCTGCCGCCCGAGCGCGTCCGAGTCGAGCTCCGCGGCGTGGACGAGGAACCCGACCGCGGCGCGAGGCGACGCGAACCAGTGACGGACGGAGTCGGGTACGGGCAGCACCGCCTCCTCGCCGTTCAGCGGCTCGCGGATGATGCTCGAGAAGAAGCTCGAGGCGGCGCGGTTCGGCGTGCCAGGCCGCACGCAGATCGTCGGCAGGCGGATGCCGACGCCGTCGAGAAACCCGCGCCTCGTGTAGTCGGAGAGCAGCAGCTCCGCGATCGCCTTCTGCGTCCCGTAGCTCGTCGCCGGAGTCGAGCGGTGGTCGTCGCCGATCACCTCGGGGAGCGGCGGGCCGAAGACCGCGATCGACGAGCTGAAGACGACGCGCGGCCGGTAGTCCGGCCCCGAGGAACGGACTGCCTCGAGCAGGGCATGCATCCCGCCTACGTTCACCCGGTAGCCCTTGTCGAAGTTGGCTTCGGCTTCGGCCGACACCACCGCGGCGAGGTGGAAGATCACCTCGGGGCGGTCGGCGAGGAGCTCGGCGGCGACACCGGGCTCGACCAGATCCGCGACGACGGCGTCCACCTCGCACTCGGCGCCGCCGGCCGGCGGCGGCTCGACCGCATCCGCGAGCGCCAGACGGTCGATCCGCTCGTCCGCGAGCCTTCCAGCGCGCGCCAGTCGACTCGAGAGCTTGCGGCCGATCATGCCGGCTGCGCCGAGAATCAGGATGCGCACGGCCGAGATTCTCCCACCCCGGCCTCTCCTAACGCGCAACGCCTGATCTGCCGGCGGACCGTTCGCCGCTGCCTGACTACTGCTCGACGCCCTGCTCGGCGAGCCAGGCTTTCGCGACCCGCTTCTGCGCCTTCGTCAGCCACGCCTCGACGACCAGGTCTTCCAGCTCCGTCTTGTCGAGGCGCTTCAGGTCGGGGATCCGCATCAGCACGGCCGGGTAGCCGTTCCAGTGCGGCGTGCTGAAGAAGATGCCGCGCTCGTCCGACAGCATCAGCTCCTTCAGGTCGAGGCCGTCGACGCGGAAGACGAGCACGTCCGTGAGCCGCTCGCCCGTCTTCGGGTCGACCGCATCGCGCCGCGGGGACCGGTGGAAGCAGAACCAGGACTTGCCGTGGACGACATAGGAGGGCCGGCCGTCGTCGGACACCTCCTTCGTCACAGCGGGCAGGGAGAGCGCGATCCGGTCGAGGTCCTTCATCGTCGCCATACCCGGCACTCTGCCAATCCGGCGGACGCACGAGCGTAGTACCGTCCGGCGATGCCTCGCCTCGCCGTCGCCGCCGTCCTGGTCGCGCTCGTCGCTGCCGGCAGTGCACGGGCGGACGCCGACCCGGCCAGCGACAGCCTCTACGTCGGCCGCATCTTCCTGCCGCTCAGCGCGAAGGTCTCTCCGCGCCTCGCCCGGCAGCTCGCCGCCGACACGCTCGCGGCCGACCGGGCCGGGCGGCCGGTCCGGGTTGCTCTGATCGCGTCGCCGACCGACCTCGGAGGAGTTCCGTCGCTCTTCGGGAAGCCGACCGCCTACGCCCGCTTCCTCGCCGGCGAGCTGCAGTTCGTCTACCCGGGCAAGGTGCTGGTCGTGATGCCCCGGGGCGCCGCCCTCGGCGAGCGGGCGAAGCTCGTGGCGAACGCGGACGTGATCCACGCGAAGGTCGGGCCCGGAGCGGACGGGCTGGCGCGCACGGCGATCGCCCTGGTGGAGAAGCTGGCGGACGTGCACGCCCGGCCGAGTACAGCTCCGCCGCCGACGGCGCAGACGACCGCGACCGTCCACGTGCCCACGACAGTTCCTGCGTCCAGCGGCAAGGGCGGTCTTCCCGGCTGGCTCGCTGCCGTGATCGCGGTCGGCGCGGTCGTGCTGCTGCTCGCGCCGGGCTTCCTGCTCGTCCGGCGCCGTCGCGCCCGTCCGGTTCCCGAGCCGCTGCCGCCGCGCGATCCGGACGACCCGTACCGTTACCAGGGGCCGTGAAATGCCGCTGCTCGCGATCCTCATCGGCTTCTTCCTGCCGCCTGACGTGAAGCCGTGGCCGATCGGCGCCGAGCCCGGCTACCGCCTGCCTGCGGCGCCGCCGCTCGTGCGCGCGGGCCGTCCCGTCCACGGCTTTTCGTGCCGGCGAGGCGGCGAGCGCTTCGGCGTCCACATCGAGTTGTTCGCGCGGCGGCAGGTCGTGATCGTGCCGGCCGGCATCGGCGTCGCGCGCCCGTTCCGCACGAGCTTCTCGCGCGTGCGGCCGGGCGGCTGCACCTACCCGCTGCGAACGCTCGACCCGACGGGTGTGATCGAGGTCGGCGCCCCCGCCACCCTCGGCGACTTCTTCCGGATCTGGGGCCAGCCGCTCGGGATCCGGCGGATCGCCGGCTTCCGGGCCCGCGACAGGGTGCTCGCCTTCGTCGGCGGCCGGCGCTGGCTCGGCGATCCCCGCGCGATCCCGCTCAGGCGGCACGCGCAGATCGTGGTCGAGCTGGGCGGATACGTCCCGCCGCATCCGCGCTACCTGTTCCCGCCCGGTCTCTAGCGCTGATCGGCGACCCAGGCGCCGACGAGCCCACGGTGCCGCGCGACCATCTCGTCATGCTCGTGCGCGGGGAAGACGGCCCGCACCTCCTCGACGAGCACCGCGTCCAACGCGGCGCTCCCGAAGTACTCGACCACGACGTCGTGCGCCTCCGGGAGCGAGCGCGCGCAGAAGTCCTCGTACTCCGCGACCTGAAAGTAGTCGTCGGCGAGGCGGCGGTACTCGCGGAGCTTGTCCTCGTAGTCGAGGTCCTCGCGGTCGCCGATCTCGAAGTACGCGCGGTTGTCCTGGTCGATCTGCATCCGTCGGCCTGTGGCAGTGCAGAACACGCACCACTTGACCAGCGCCTCCATCGCCCAAGGGAAGTAGTAGTGGAGGCTCGTGAGCGCGACGTCGGGCGAGGCGTTCGCGTAGTCGATCGGATGGACCTCGACGCGCTTGACGAGGCTCTCGCACGAGTTGAACTCCCAGCGGAAGAAGGCGTTCACGAGCCGCGAGATCGTCACCACCTCCCAGCCGACATGCGGTGAGAGGAAGTCGTGCTCGACCCGGTAGCGGAGATGCATCGGTGCGTCCGGATCGAAGCGCATGACCATCGTCTCGGCGCCGATCGACAGCGAGCGGGCGAAGGCGTCGAAGCCCTCGACCGAGGCCTGCAGGTGCATCAATCGCTGCCCGGACGCGTCGTACTGGCGGTGCAGCTCGTCTTGGTCGCCGATCCGGGTGACGCCGACCCACTGGCCGCCGTCGAACGGCTTCATGTACAGCGGATAGCCGACCTTCGCCGCGACGTCGCCGAGGTCGAAGGGCAGGTTGTAGCGGGAGGCCATGTGCTCGAACTTCGCGACCATGTACTCGCGGCGCGGAACTGTCGTCGGCACCTTGTGCGGGACCATCCACGTCTCGGGCACCTTCAGGCCCAGCCGGATCATCGCGCAGTACGCGGAGTGCTTCTCCATCGCCTGGAACGTGAACGGATTGTTCAGCAGGTAGACGTCGTCCATCAGCGCCGCCTTCTTCACCCACTCGCGGGCGATCTCGTACCACCAGCCGAGCCGGTCGATCACGAGCTCGTAGCGCGGCCGGGCGCGCAGGTCGAACGGCTCGTTCGTGATCCGCTCTGTCCGGAAGGTGTGGGTCTCGCCGGCGTGGTGCACGGGAGGGAGGCTCTCGACGAGCGCCTCGAAGACCCGGGGCCAGTCGTCCTCGGTGCCGAGCAGGAGACCGATCAGATGCTCAGGCATAACGGGGAAGATGGTGCGCGATCTGTCGTTGCCATGCGGGCCAGTCGTGCGGGGAATCCTCGCCCCACACGTCGAGCTCGTGCGGGATTCCCTTCCCGGCGAGCAGCGACGCGAACCGCTGCGTCGAGTCGAGCGCCCCGGTCGAGTCCTCCCAGGCGCCGCGGCCGACGACGAGCACGAGGTGCACCCGCGAGCGGAGCCAGTGGAGGTGGTCGCCGTGGAGATGCGAGACGTAGTCGAGCGGGTTGTTGAAGTAGACGGCGTCGCCGACCTCGCCCCAGCCGACCCGCGAGATGTCGTAGATCCCGGACATGCACAGCGCCAGCGGGAACAGGTCGCCGCGCCGGAGCGTCAGGTTCGCTGCGTGGAAAGCGCCCATCGAGACTCCGGTGACGCCGATCTCCTTGTAGCCGCCGCAGTCGGCATGGATCCAGGGCACGACGTGGGACACGAGCCACTGCTCGTACGCCCCGTGGCGCCGGGCGCGCTCCTCGAGCGGCAGCCAGTCGTCCTGCCACGTCACCGAGTCCCACGAATCGACGCAATAGACCTTCACCCGGCCCTCCTCGATCAGCCCGGCGATCGCGGAGATCATCCCCGTGCGCTCCCACTCGTAGCGGTTGCCCCGCTCGGCGGGGAAGACGAGCAGCGGCCTCCCATACGAGCCGTAGGCGAGGATGCCGTCCCGGTCCTCGCGTCTCACGTCGCGGCCCGCAGCACGAGCTCGGCGAGGTGCGGGTGCAGCGAGTCGCGCCAGGAGATCCAGTTGTGGGCGTCGGGGTGCTCGACCAGCTTCGCCTGCCAGCCCCGCCGCTGCAGCGCGGCGGCGACCGCGCGGTTGTTCGCGAGGTTCTCCTCGGCGGTGCCGCAGGTGACCGTCACGGGGATGCGCTCGACGTCGCCGCGGCCGCCGAAGACGCGTGAGACGAAGCGCGTGATCCTGGTGAAGCGCTGCACGCCGGACTCCTGCGGGTCGAGCCGCCGACGGAAGAAGCTGCCCGACTGCAGGAACAGCCCTCCCAGCACGCCTGGATAGGTCCAGTGCGCGTGCAGCCAGGCGAGCGCGCCGAGGCTTGCCCCCAGGCCGACGGGCCGGCCCTCGTACGGCTCGAGTGCGGGCAGCCATTCCGTGAGGAGCGCCCGCGCGTACCGCGCCGACGCCGAGTAGGTCTCGTTCCGGTCGGCCGGGGGCGGCAACAGCGCGGCGCGAAAGGGCGGCAGCTCCCCGCACGCGACCAGGTGGTCGAAGAGGCGCAGGAGCGAGCTGTACTCCGCGTACTCCGGCCCGTCGTGGACGAGGAGGAGCGGGAGCGGGTCGCCGGGGTCGACGTCGGCCGCCGACCAGAGCAGCGCGGCGATGCGGAGCCGCCCGGGCAGCTCGATCTCGCGGAGATCCCCGACTGCGGACTCCTCGTCGCCGATCCAGGCGGGCGGCTCGTAGCCGGGAAACTCGACCACCGACTTCGGCCCGAACGGTCCCTCCGCCTGCAGCGGGTTCCCGGGATCTGGGACGAGCCGGCTCTCTCCGCGCCGGTCCTCGAGCTCGAGCAGATACTCGAGCCGGTCGATCGGCGGGCGGGGGAAGTGCAGCTCGTAAAGGCGGTCGCGATGCGCAAACGGGATGCGACGCGGCCGCGTCAGCTCGTGCGCGAGCGCCACGCCGTGGAGCGCGCCCTCCGGGTCCGGAACCGTAAAGACGGCTCCGGCCCGGGACACCAGAGGCGCCGCTACTCGGCCTACTTGACCTGCTTGAACCGCGCGACCACGGTCCGGTTCTGGTCCATGAAGAGCGTGCACGTCTGGCTGGTGCCGCCGCACGAGCCGTCCCAACCCTGGAACTCGAAGCCCGCCTCCTTGCGCGGATTTTCCTCGAGCTGTATCTGCTCGCCGGGGGCGAAGGTGAACGTGCACTCGGTCGGGCAGTTGATCCCGGCGCGGCTGCTCTTCACGTTGCCGCCGAGCAGGCCGCCCTGCGGCTTGCCGGACTTGTCGTACGTGATCACCTGGACGGTCAGCGTCGAGCCCGGCGGCGTCGTCGGCTGGGTCGTCGTCGGCGGACGCGTCCCGCCGCTCGTCGTGCCGGGCGGCTTCGGCGGCGGCGCGGGCGGCGTGATCACTCGTGCGTGGAGCGAGAAGCGGCCGCAGCTCATTCCGCCGGCGAACCCGCGCAGGCCCAGCAGGCGGTTGAGCAGGCGCGCCGCGCCCGCGGTCAGGAAGAGGCGGCCGGTGGCGATCTCGTCGCCGTAGCGGACGCCGCTGACGTCGAAGAGATTCAGCGCCCCGTTCGTCGGCGCGATCGTCGCGTAGACGTGGCCGAGCGTGCCGTCGAGCACCAGCACGAGGTTCCCGAACCGGACGCTCCGCGCAGAGTCGCGGCGGAAGGAGAACCTGCCCCGCGCTGCCAGGCGGCCCTCGGGCGACTCGAAGTATCCGCCGGCGAGCGCCTGGTTGAGGTGGCGCTTGCCCGTGCACGGCCGGAAGTCGACGCCGCGCAGCAGCTTCGAGGGCGTCCCCGAGGGAATCAGCGTCAGCGTTCCGCCGATCACGCTCTGGAGCGCGCGCGGCGGCTGGTTGATGTCGCTCGCGCGCGTCGAGCTCTGCTCGAACGCACCGATGTCGCATGCCTGGCCGGCCGGCCGCTTGTACGCGCGCTGGTCGGTGCTGGGGCAGTCGGCGCCCGTGTACTTGTCCACGGCCGGGCTGCCCGGCAGCAGCGCGCGGGTCTGGGTCGGCCCGCCGTTGTTCGCGAGCGGGGCGAGCAGCGGGTTCGTCTCCGACATGTCGGAGGTGCGGAGGTGGCAGCCGGTGCCGGACTCGAGGTTCGCGCCCGGGACGCTCAGCGAGTCGGTTGCCGGGAACGCGCCGTTGCCGGTGCTGAGGGCGCAGTTCTGGTTCGCCGGCAGGTTGGCCATGATCAGGCCCGAGGCGATCGAGTAGACCTGGCGCGCGCCGACGAAGAGGAGCCCGCTACCGCGCAGCGCCGAGTTGCCCGCGACCGTCGCCGCGCGCAGGAGGGTGGTGCCGCTGCTGCGCTCGATTCCGCCGCCGCGCTCGGCGGCGTTGCCGGCAACGGTCGTGTTCGTCAGCTGCAGCGTCCCGATCGCCGCGTTCGAGGGGCCGGGGCCCGTCGAGATGCCGGCGCCGGACTCGGCCGTGTTCAGCGCGACCAGCGAGCTGTCGAGCGCGAGCGTGCCCGTCGCCTGCCAGAAGATGCCGCCGCCGGGGCCGGCCGCGGCGTTCCCCTGGATCGTCGTGTAGGTCAGCTGGACGGTCGTCGCTCCGAAGCGTGGATCCGTGTCGACCTCCATGCCGCCGCCGGCCGGCGGGGCGCCCGCGATCCGTGGCGAGGTGACCGTGTTGCCCATGATCAGCGAGCGCGTGATCTGCGACAGGTCCGTGTTCTGCATCCAGATCCCGCCGCCGACGAGCGAGGCGCTGTTGCCGGCGACGGTGGTACTCGAGAGCCGGCCGCCGAAGGTGTTCATCGCGATCCCGCCGCCGGCGTTGTTGGCGCGGTTGTCGGTGATCGACGAGTTGTCGCTCACCAGCGGGCGACGGCTGTAGATCCCGGCGCCCTCGTCCGCGCTGTTGCCGGTCACCTCGGAGTTCGTGAGCGTCAGCCCGCCCGGCTCGCTGTTCGCGATCCCGCCGCCCTGGTTGACGGTGCTCCCGCCGGTGATCGTCACGCCCGAGATCGTCACCGGCTCGGGCGCCGAGAGCTCGATGACGCGGTCGCCGCGGAGCTGCGTGATCGTCGTCTTTCCGACTCCCTGGCCCTTGATCGTCACCGACGGTGGCGGCGTGTTGTGCGAGAAGAGGTCGAGATCGCCGCCGTTCTCGTCGAGCGTCGCGGCCGCCGGCGGCTCGAGCTGAAGCTTGTAGTCCTCGTCGGCGAGGGCGATCAGCACGGGCTGGCCCTTCGACGGCATAGCGCTGACCTCGTTGAAGGCGGCCCGCACCGTGCACTTGCCGTTGGAGGCCTGGCACTTCCCGTCGCCGAGCTTCGCGTCGACCAGGTCGGCCGGCGAGTCGACCTTGAAGGTCAGCTCGGCGGGACCGTTGGCCGCGCCTCCGAGAGGCACGGACGCCAACGCGACCCCGATCAGGATGAGTACGAACCAGCGCAAACCGGACCTCCGACGATGCTCTCCGCGGTGAAGTGTGACACGGATGTTGCGTTTTTGCAGGGGAAACCGTCGCGCCGGCCCGCCCGCGTTCCCGGCTGCATGCCGCCGGCGGCGGCGCCGCGACCCTCGATCCTCATGCGTTGCCGCGCGAAGCGGCAAAGCACCTGCAAATCAGCACCTCCTCCTGACGGCGGAGGCGCATCTTGCCAGGTTCCGTGGACCAATGCAACACAAAATCCCTGCTAACGAGACCTTCGGCACAGGCGCTAGGCTGCGTCCTGCCCGGGCGGTTAGCTCAGCTGGGAGAGCGCCTGCCTTACAAGCAGGAGGTCGCAGGTTCGATCCCTGCACCGCCCATCTTCGGACCCCGCATGGGTGCTGCGATTGCGACACGTCGCGTTGCCAGAGCCGAAGACGAAAACCGGCCTGGTCAGATGCCAGGTCAGATTTCCCAGTCGTCGTAGGTGCCACTATTCGAGATGATCTCGCACGGCCCGATGAGAGTAGCCCGCCCTTCGACTAGGGCACATGGGCTGTTTGGACTAATTGCGTTCGGGTGAAGCTGCCGGATCAGCCGCCGGTAGGTGCGCTTGATCGCCCAGAAGTCGGCGCTCGGGTGCAGACCGAGCAAGGTGTAGGGGCTGAGCCTGCCGCGCTCGCACTACCGTCTTCGTTTCGGCGCTCGCCGAATCTCTTGCTGGCCGCGTTAACCGCATCGCAGGATCGTGATCGACTTCGATCGGGAGGTGTCGAGATGAACCACGTGATAGTTCGCTACAGGGTCAAGCCCGAGCGCGCCGCCGAGAACGAGGAGCTCGTCCGCGCCGTCTACACGGAGCTACACCAGAAGAACCCCGCGCTGCTGCATTACGGAACGTTCCAGCTCGACGACGGGGTGAGCTTCGTCCACCTGGCCTCGACCGACGGCGACGGACCGAATCCGCTCCCGGAGCTGGAGGCGTTCAAGCGCTTCCAGGAAGAGATCGACGACCGGTGCGAAGAGGGCCCGGTGGTGACTTCTGTCCGTGAGATTGGCTCCTACCGCCTGTTCCCCGATTCGAGGGAGGCCGACCGGTGACCTGACGGAGCTAGAGGCTCGCGTCGCACGCGCGTATCGAACCGTGATCAAGGAGCTACGGTAAGGGCGCGCGATCTCAGGCTTCGGGCGATCGCACGCATGCTGCTCGAACGCCTGCCTCGCTTGCTCGAACGCTGCCGACACGAAGATGCAGTAGGCGCAGCGCTCGACGACCCGCCGCTCCGGGAGCATCCCCTCGCGCCAGCCTCGCCAGCGACGCTCCTGGGGAAGCTTGTCGCTCACGGCCACGGCAGCCGCAGCAGAATCCCGCGCGGCGCGACAACGGCCGGATCTGAGAGAGATGGCCCGGCGCGGGGGTCGAACACATCGCCGGCCGGTCGAGCGCTTCCCCGCACTGCCGGGCCACCCACGACGCTACGCGGCGGGCCCGTCGGGGCGCCAGCGGTAGAGCGAGAACAGGAGCCCGCCGGTCTCGAGCCCGCGCGGCGCTTCGGCGCGGATCTCCTGCTCGATCTCCTTGCGCGCCCCGTGGGTGAGCTGGACGTCGTAGCGTGGTCGCCGGTGCGGCCGGAACTCGATCGCCGGAGGATCGGTAGCTTCGTGCGACCGAACCCGTTGCTCCCGGACGGCCGGCCTGCGCGCGGCGCGCCGTCTGATCTCCTCGCGGATGCCTTCGACCCACTCCGGGGTCGGTTCGTCCGGCTGCTGCCGGGGCAGCTCGGCCGCGCGGCGCAGGTGCTCGACGACGAGCTGACCGGCTGGGCCGAGCCGGAGCGCTTCGTAGTAGTCGGTCGCCGCGACGACAGTCATGCGTCAGGGAGACCCCGGGAGACGTGACGGCCGCGATGACGTCGCGCCCCCTCGGTCGGCTGCAGCATGTGCTCGCGCTGGCGATGCTCGGCGATCGCGATCCGGATCACGCTGCTGACGCTGCGGTCTCGCTCGGCGGCGAGTAGCCGGACTTGTGCGACGAGATCCTTCGGGCCTGGAAGCTGGTCATCGTCTTGTCGTGGTCGTCATAAGAGCTGATTATAATTTGGTGTCGGCGTGGCGGGTATCGCTTATACACTCAGAGCCGGTGGCCGTTGTCGATCCCGCGCTGCAGGCTCGAGCCCGCGCGGCACGCGAGCTGATCGAGGCGCGTGAGTCTCGGCCTGGCGGTCGCGCTGTCGTTCGTCGTCTGGCCGTCGCCGCGGCTTGCAGCGGTCAGCCCGGAGGGGCGGCGCGTCTACTCGGAAGAGACCCGGCGGCGGACGCTCGAGCTTGTCGAGAGGTTGGTGTACCGAAGCCGACCATCGGCATCACAGCTCAGAATTTTGCCCGCCTGACTGCCACCGCGTGAGCGCTTCCCACGACTCCTCGTTTCCAGGCTCAACGACGACATCGATCACGCCCGCGTTGTAGTCCGCTAGGGCTGGGTGGCACGAGTCGCAGACCGCGAACGTGCGCGCGGAGCTGCGAGTCACATCGGGACCATCGAGAGCCGGGGGCGCCTCGAGCTCCCAGCGCTTCGGCACCGCCCAGCCCCTTGCGTCAGCGCCCGCCAGAATCCACTCAGGCGAGCCGAACATTAGGACGCCGCCGTACGCAGGCCGTTCGCCACAGCTATCGCAGATGACAGCCTTGAAGTCGAGTCTCTCGACAGAATGGCAGCGCAGACGGTAGGCGGCTTCCTCCTCGGTCTCCCTGCCGGAGAGCAAGTCCTCGCGCCATAGCTTGTCGCGAGCCTCGATCGCCTCCTTCCACGCCTTACCCTCTATGTCGATGCGGCGTTTGTAGCTCATCAGAGCAGAGAGCCTGCCGCTTTCCTCACCTCGCGCGCTAGACCCAAATGAGTCATTCCTCGGGTCAGATTCCAGGTCAGATTTTGTGACCTGACAGGGCATGACGATGCCGTACGCTGATCCGGGGTTTTCGCGTAACGACGGGGTTTCCGTCGATGGCGTCGAGTGCTGTCAGGTCGTCAGTTCTGACTTACAAGCAGAGGTCGGCGGTTCTATCCCGTCACCGCCCACACACGGAAGCCCCGCCGGCGCGGGGCTTTCCTCGACACGGAGCTACACGCAGTCGCAACCGTCCATGCCAGCGCAGCACAGACAGGCAACACCATCCGAAGCTTCATGTCGGCCTCCTTCTCCCCGACGACGTCTGGCTCCGGATCGTAGGACGTGGCGTCCCGAGTTCAATGGTCCGAATGGATCAACCCTCCACGGTGGCGGAACGCCGCTTCTGGGCCGGCCGTAGACTCGGGCGGTGACGCGCCCCTCCCCACGACAGCGTCGTGCGCTGGAGGCGATCTGCGACACCTTCGCGCCGGGATCGGCGGGGCGCGGAGCGCCCGACGCGATTCTCGACGTGGTCGCCCGCAGTCCCAGGGCCGTGGACGGGTCGACGCGGTGCGAGCCGTGCGTGGTTCCGAACCGCGCGCGCTGCCGCGTGTGCGTCGAGCGGTGCGAGCCCTGAACCTGATCCGACTGGAGGACGACCTCTACGACGCCGCGGTGGAGCTCGAGCCGCCGGAGCTCCGATCGCTCGACGCGATCCACCTTGCCGCCGCGCTGAGTCTCGGCCCGGACCTGGCTGGGGTCGTCACCTACGACCGGCGCCTGGCGCTCCGGGCGAATGGCGTCGGCATCCGAGTCGAGGCGCCGACGCGAGGCTAGGAACGGCGGGTCGCCTCGACCGCATTCTTCGCCTCCAGCTCGTGCGGGTTGCTCGCGTACCCGAGCAGGTACGAGAGCGGCATCCGGATCGGCTTGTGCTGCATCTGCCAGACGTGGCAGAGCTCGTGCGTCAGCAGGTCGTCGCCCGTTTCCTCGACCGAGCGGCGGAGCACGATCAGGTTCCAGGCGGCGTGGCCGTCGAAGCGGTCGAACCACGGCAGCCGGAAGAACCACGGCCAGACCGCGATGCGCACCGGGGCGATCCGCACGGGCCGGGGGTAGAGCTCGAGCCGGTCGAGGCGCGCCTTGGCGCGCTCGAGCGCCGCCCGCGTCCGCGGGTCCGGCCTCAGGCCTTGATCGGGTCGAGGACGACGATCGCCGTCCCGTCGGCGAGCTGCTGGAAGTTGAAGTTGAAGACGCGCGAGTCGGTGTACCGGCGCACGCGGGCCAGCTGCTCCGCGCTCATCTGGCCCGGCTTCAAGTTCGTCTTCGGCGGCGGGAGCGTCAGCCGCAGCGGCTCGTCGAGCGCCTGCTTCACGTCGCCGCGGCGCAGAAAGATCATCGAGGTCGTCGCCTGGCCGTTCGCGCTGGCGTTTTTCGCCGGCGGCATGTACGCGAGCACGGACTGGATGCCGTGGTTGTACTTGAAGGTGTAGAGCGCCAGCTCGAGCGCTTCGCGCCGAAGCAGGTCATACCGCTGCACCGACGGCTTCCCCTCCGAGATCGAGCAGCTCGTCCCGAACCCGCAGAGGACGTAGGCCCACGCATCGCCGGCGCCGTAGAAGCTCGCGTCGTCCGACGTCTCGCCGGCGAGTCCGGTGCGCACCGCGATCGCGCGCAGCGGGACCGGCGTTCCCTGGCCCTGCACGACAGGGGGAGTGGAGAGGACCCCGACGAGCTGCCGTCCGTTCGGGAGCGCGTACTCGCGCTGCACGTTCTTGGCGATCTGATCGAAACGCTGGACGCCGTCGGCGGTCGGCTTCCACGTCGACCACTTCTGGCCGCCGCCCTTGCCGCCGTCGGAGACGAAGACGACGAAGAGGCCGATCGCTGCGCCGACGAGCGCGGCGAGCACGAGATAGGCGAGGCCGAAGCGATGGCGCGGGACCTTCTCTTCCGCCTTGCGCCGGGCGATCACGAGCGCCTGCTCCTCGCGCTTCGGCAGCGGCTGCTGCTCGCTCACAGCGTCGGCCACGCATCCTCCTTGGTCAGGTCGACCGTCGGCTCCTTCAGCCCGACGGAGTTGAGCAGGTCGACGAGCTCGTCCCCGTACAGCTCCCGCCGTGCGACCAGCGTATCCGCGATCTTCTCCACGCCCTGCTGGTTCTGGAGGACGAGGTTGTAGGCCTGCAGATAGGCCTGGCCGATGATCTGCGCAGCGAGCCTGCGCTTGGTCGGGTCGCCGAGCACCGAGGCGATCGCGTCGTGCTGGAAGTCGCCGCTCGCGCGGTTCATCAGCTGGAGGCCGATCTCCTCGAAGCGCTTCCCGACCTTCTCCTTCTCCTCGTCGCGCTTGGCGGCGGTGCGCGCCCTGCCGTTCAGCTCGACCTTGTCGGGGCCCATGCCGGAGACGCCGACCATCCATGCGGCCCGCCCGGTCGCGCTCTGCAGGTCGCCGCCGACGCCCGTCGCGTTCTCGCCGTAGAAGACGTGCTCCGCCGCGAGGGCGCCGAGCGTCCACGCCATCTTTCCCATCTCCTCGTGCTTCCAGGAGCTGAAGCGCTCCTCCTTCTCGAGCGCCTGGTGATGCCCGAGCGAGCCGGCGCGCATCCTGATCGAGATCCGCGTCGACTCGACGCCCTTCAGGAAGACGTGCGCGGTCGCCGCGTGGCCGGCCTCGTGGACCGCGACGGCACGCGTCTCCTCGGGGACGTACTCGATGCCGATCGCAGTGCCCGACTCGACGGTCGTCATCGCCTCGACGATGTCCTCGCGCGTGAAGTCCGCGCGGCCGTCGTGGTGCGCGTGCGTCAGCGCCATCGAGCACACCTGCTCGATCATCGCCGGCGAGTAGCCGTTCGTGATCCGCGCGAGCTCGTCGCGCGCCTTCTGCTGGTCCAGCTCCTCGTCGTGGGCGACCTTGCCGAGGTAGAGCTCGAAGATGTCCTCGCGGTCCTGTTTCGTCGGCGTCCGGAACCAGACGTGACGGCCCATCCGACCCGGGCGACGGAGGGCCGGATCGAGGTGCTCGAGCGGGACGTTGGTCGCCCCGATGAAGTAGATCTGGTTCCCGGTCGGCCGCGGCGCCGGCAGGCGCAGCGAGAAGTTGCGGATCCTCCGCGGGACGATGTAGACGGCGTCGAGGAGCGTGTTGATCCGGTTCGTCCAGAACCGCCGCCAGAAGGGCGGGTTGTCGATGCCGTCCATCGTGACGAGCAGCTGGTTGAGGGCGAGCTGGCCCCCCATGCCGCCGAACATCCCCGGGACACCCTGGTTCAGGATCCCGCTCAGCCGGTGCGCCCAGCCCGGGTAGGGCGAGGGCTGGGGCGGCTCGCGCTCGGCGAACAGCCGGTCGCGCCAGCCCTTGGTTTCGAGGATCAGGTCGCCGGTCGGTGTCAGCGCACCCCACGGGCCGAAGAAGCAGTAGTCCTCGAAGCGCTGCGTCGTCGTGCCGCTCATCGTCGGTCCGCCCGCGCCGCCGAGCGACGCGCGCCTCATGCCGACGGCGTCGATCTCGTCGATGAAGACGATGCACTGGCCGCCCCACTTGGAGGCGAGCTTCTTCGCCTTGCGCGCGAGGAAACGGACGATCAGCGCGTCGATGCCGATGAAGGTCTGCGCGAAGCCCGAGCCCGGAATCGAGACGAAGGGCGAGTTGAACCCGGTCGCGATCGCCTTCGCGAGCATCGTCTTGCCGGTACCGGGAGCGCCGTGGAAGAGGATGCCGCGCTCGCGACGGCCGCCCGCTTTCTCGAACGCCTCGCCCGACTGCCAGAGGTTGACGACCCGGCGGACCTCTTCCTTCGCCTCAGCCTGGCCGCGAACGTCCTCGAGCTTCACGCCCCAGTTCGCGTCGCCGGGCTCGAAGCCGCGGATCTGCGAGATGCCCATCAGCATCAGCGGGCCCATGAAGATCAGGAAGTTCGCGAGGAAGAGGAAGAAGACGAGGAACGCCTGCGTCCACCACTGCCGGCTCGCGAGCGCATGGCCGAAGCCCTTGACGATCGACTCAGCCGTCCCCCACCAGGTGACGTTGCCGCCGAACAGGAGCTGGACGAGGAAGACGATCGTGATGAAGCCCGCGAGGTAGACCGCCCAGCGGAGGATCGAGCCCCAGAACCAGGCTCGGCGCCGGTTGAGCACGTCCTCGTCGCGGAGGTTCTGGTCGTCGGTCGCGAACAGGCTTGGCCACGGAATGAACTTGCGGAAGAGCAGGTCGAGCAGGCCGCGGAAGGCGAACGCCGCGACCGCGGTGACTACGACCGCCCAGCCGAACGAGAGGCCCGTGTGCTTCCAGAGGTAGAGGAACGCGGCCGGCGCGGAGATGATCGCGACGAACGTCGCCGAGCGACGTAGCGCCCGCCACTGGTCGCTCAGTACCCGGTTTTCCTCGCGCGCGGCGAGGACGGGCGAGGGGGCCGCGTCGTCGGCCGTAGTCATTCGAGCAGTGTAGACGCGACTTCCCGCGTCCTGGTTAGCCTGAAAGGCGTGCACGCACACGACCACGCGCCACGCACCGACGGCGACCGACGGCTCTTGCTGGGGGCTCTCTGCCTGATCGCTGCCCTGATGGCGGTCGAGCTCGTCGCCGGGATCGCCGCCGACTCGCTCGCCCTCCTGGCCGACGCCGGGCACCTGATCTCGGACGTGGCCGCGCTCGGATTCGCCCTCGCTGCGGCGACGATGGCCACCCGACCCGCACGCGGGCAGTGGACGTACGGCTTCCGCCGGCTGGAGATCCTCTCCGCGCAGGCGAACGGGCTCGCGCTCCTGTTGATCGGCATCTGGATCGTATTCGGGGCAATTCGCCGACTGGTTTCGCCGACCGACGTCCAGGGCGGGATCGTTCTCGTCGTCGCGCTCGCCGGGATCGGGGTCAACCTGGCGGCGACGGCGCTCCTTGGGCGCGCGAGCCGTGAGAGCCTGAACGTCCGCGGTGCGTTTCTGCACGTGTCGACCGACCTCGCCGCGTTCGTGGGGACCGCGGTCGCGGGCGGGCTCATCGTCGTCACCGGATGGGATCGTTTCGACCCCATCGCCGGCCTCGTCGTCGCAGGGCTCATGTTCTGGGGCGCGTACGGACTCCTTCGCGATTCGACGCGAATCTTCCTCGAGGTCGCGCCGGAAAACGTCGAGCCGGCCGCCGTCGGGCGCACGCTGCTCGACGAACCAGAGGTCGTCGAGGTGCACGACCTCCACGTCTGGATGCTGACGAGCGGCTTTCCGATCGTCTCCGCGCACGTGCTCGTCGGGCCCGGCGCCGACTGCCACGCGGTCCGGGAGCGCCTCGAACGGAAGCTCGCCGACGCGTTCGGTCTCCAGCACTCGACGCTCCAGGTCGAGCACGCCCAGGGGCCTGTCCAGATCGGCCCATCCTTCCGCCGCCGCACGCCGCTACGGCGATAGATTCCGTCGCCGTGCCGTCACAGAGCCTCGAAGGCAAGACCGCGATCGTCACCGGCGCCTCGAGCGGGTTCGGCGCCGCGATCGCGAGGTCGCTCCGGGATGCAGGCGTGAAGGTCGCCGTCGGCGCGCGGCGCGTCGAGCGGCTCGACGGGGACTTCACGCACGAGCTCGACGTCACCGACCAGCAGAGCGCGGAGCGCTTCGTCGCAGCCGCGCTGGAGGCGCTCGGCGGTCTGGACATCCTCGTCAACAACGCGGGGGGCGCCCTCGGCCGCTACCCGTTCTGGGAGTCGAACGAGCAAGACGAGGAGTGGATGATCGAGACGAACGTGCACGGCCTGATGCGGATGACCCGTCTCTGCCTGCCCCACATCCGCGACGGCGGGCACATCGTCAACATGGACTCGATCGCGGGCCGCGCCGCGTACGAGAACGCCGCGGTCTACTGCTCCGTGAAGGCTGCGGTGGCGATGTTCAGCCAGGCGCTCCGCGAGGACCTGCTCGGCAGGCCGATCCGGGTGACCGCGCTGGCCCCGGGCCTTGCCGAAACCGAGTTCTCGCTCGTCCGCTTCAAGGGCGACGAGGAGAAGGCGAGGAAGGTCTACGAAGGCGTCGAGCCGCTGACGGCTGAGGACATCGCCGACTGTGCGATGTTCGCGCTCACCCGGCCCCTCCACGTGAACGTCGACGAGATCGTCGTCAAGGCACTCGCGCAGACGAGCGGCGGGCGCATCCTCCGGAACGCCTAGTGACGCTCACGATCCTCGAAGGCTCGACCTTCTGCATCTGCGACGACCGCGGCGACATCTACGAGGAGACCGGTGGATTCTTCGCCGACGACACGCGGTTCCTCTCGATGTTCCGGCTGACGGTGAACGGCCAGGCGCCGCTACTCCTCTCGTCCGGCAAAGTCGAGTACTTCTCCGCGGCGTTCTACCTCCGCAACCCGCTCGCCGGCGGGCTCGACCAGGACTCGGTCGCGATCATCCGCGAGCGCTTCGTCTCGCAGGCGATGCAGGACCGGTTCGTCGTCCTGAACGTCACCACCGAGCCGCTGTCGTTCGAGCTCGCCCTAGAGGTGGCGAACGACTTCGCGGACATCTTCGCGGTCAAGGAGCACGACTTCGCGCTCGGCGACCCTGAGAATGCGAAGCCGCTCCCCGACCCGGTTCAGCCGTCGCTCGACCAGCCGAACCGGAGCCTCGTGATCGACGACCCGACCGGAGAGCCGGCGCGGACGCAGGTGATCTTCTCGCAGCTCGGCCACGTCGACGGCGGGACGGTGCGGTACCGGGTCGAGCTCCAGCCCCGCGGCCGGTGGGAGCTCGTCACCGACGTCATCCCGCATGCGGACGGCGACGGCGCCGGCCCGCGCTCGGGCAGGCCGCAGCGGTTCGGCGAGGAGCTCGTGCGCGTGCAGGACTCGCTGACGGCGTGGCAGCTGCGGGTGCCGCAGCTGCGCGCGAGCTGGGAGGCGCTGAGCCACTCCTTCGCCCAGTCGGTGTCCGACCTGGCGGCTTTGCGGATGCGCGGCGGGAACGAAGGGCTCGCGCGCCTGCCGGCGGCCGGAATGCCGTGGTTCATGACGGTCTTCGGGCGCGACACGCTGATCACCTCGCTGCAGACGCTGCTGTTCGGGCCGGAGCTCGCGCGTGGGGCGCTGGAGGTGCTCGCGGAGCTGCAGGCGGCCGAGGACGACCCGACGAGCGACGCGGAGCCCGGCAAGATCGTCCACGAAGTCCGCCACGGGAAGGCGGCGAAGGCGTGGTTCCAGCGCTACTACGGGACGGTCGACGCGACGCCGCTCTACCTCGTCCTGCTCTCGGAGGTGTGGCGGTGGACCGACGACGTCATGCTCGTCCGTACCCTGCGCGAGCGGGCGATGCGGGCGCTCGAGTGGATCGACGTCTGGGGCGACCGGGACGGCGACGGCTTCGTCGAGTACGAGAAGCGGGGCGATCGCGGGCTCGACAATCAGTCGTGGAAGGACTCCGGGGACTCGATGCGCTTCGCCGACGGCCGAGTCGCGGTGCCCCCGATCGCGCCCGCCGAGGTGCAGGGCTACGTCTACGACGCCAAGAAGCGGATGGCCGAGCTCGCCCGTGACGCGTGGCGCGACCGGGCGCTGGCCGATCGCCTCGACCAGGAGGCGGACCGCCTCAGGGATCGCTTCGACGAGGCGTTCTGGGTCGAGCAGCGTGGGGGGTACTACGCGTTGGCACTCGACGGAGGGAAGCAGCCGGTCGACTCGCTGTGCTCGAACATGGGCCACCTGCTCTGGAGCGGGATCGTCCCGCCGGGGCGGGTCACGCAGGTCGTCGACCAGCTGATGGGCGAGCCGCTCTGGTCGGGGTGGGGCGTGCGGACGATGTCGACCGATGACCGGGCGTACAGCCCGCTGGCGTACCACAACGGGACGGTATGGCCCCACGACAACTCGCTGATCGCCTGGGGGCTGATGCGCTACGCCCGCTGGCCCGAGGCGTACCGCGTCGTCCAGCGCATGCTCGAGGCATCCTCGTTCTTCGACTTCGAGCTGCCCGAGGTGTTCTCGGGGCTGCCGCGGACGCAGGCGCCCTTCCCGATCGCCTACCCGACGGCAGCCCGGCCGCAGGCGTGGGCGGCCGGCACCCCGGTCCTGCTCCTGCAGGTGCTGCTCGGCCTCCAGCCGGACCGCCGGCGGCAGACGCTGGAGACGCTGGCGCCGCCCGAGGTCCCGTCGTGGGCGGGCACGCTGCGGCTCTCCGGAATTCGCGCCTTCGACCGCATGTGGGACGTGTACCTCGAGGGCGGGCGCGTCCGCGTGGAGCCGGCGTGAGCGCGCCGAAGCCGCTCCGGATCGCGGTGATCAGCCCGGTCTGGTTCCCGGTGCCGCCGACCGGCTACGGTGGCATCGAGTGGATCGTCTGGCTGCTTGCGGACGGTCTCGTCGACGCGGGGCACGACGTCACGCTTTTCGCCTCTGGCGACTCGCACACGAAGGCGACGCTGGCCGCGGTCTACGAGACCGCTCCGAGCGCACGGATCGGGAGCACCCTTCCGGAGCTGCACCACTGCCTTGCCTGCTACGAGCGGGCCGACGAGTTCGACGTGATCAACGACCATTCGGGCCTGCCGGGGGCGGTGATCGGCGGGCTGATCGACCGGCCCGTGCTGCACACGATCCACGGGCCGCTCGACGGTGAGGGCGGCGTGATCTACGAGCAGGTCGCCCGCGTCGCGCCGGAGATCGGCTTCATCTCGATCTCGATGAACCAGCGCAAGCCCAAGCCGCACCTCAACTGGGTGGCGAACTGCCCGAACGCGCTCGACTTCTCGCTCTACCCGGTGAAGCCGCACCGGGGCGACTACCTGCTCTTCCTCGGCCGGATGAGCCCGGACAAGGGGTGCCACCGGGCGATCGACGTCGCCGTCACCGCGGGGCTGCCGCTGAAGATCGCCGGCAAGAAGCGCGAGCCGCTCGAGCAGCGGTACTTCGACGAGCTCGTCGCACCGCACCTGTCCGACGAGATCGAGTACCTCGGCGAGGTCAGCCACGGCGAGAAGGTCGAGCTGCTCCAGAACGCGCGCGCGACGCTGTTCCCGATCGAGTGGGAGGAGCCGTTCGGTCTGGTGATGGTCGAGTCGATGGCGTGCGGGACGCCCGTGATCGCGACCAGCTGGGGCGCCGTGCCCGAGGTGATCGAGCACGGGCGGAGCGGGATCATCGTCGAGGACTACCGGATCATGGCGGCGGCGATCGAGAAGGCCGACCAGCTCGACCCGCTTGAGCTCGTCCGCTACGCCCGGGAGCGCTTCTCGCCGGAGCGGATGGTCGCGGACTACCTGCGCGCCTTCCGCTCCGTGCTCGCCTAGGTGCCCGTGGCTAGCATGGGTGCGATGCCGACGGAGCAGCTGCGAGCGTTGCTGGCGTACGCGTTTCCGGACGCGACGGAGCTCTCCGTCGAAGACCGGACCGGCACCGGGGATCATTTCCAGGTCACCGTCACGAGCCCGCGGTTCGAGGGGCTGCCGCTCCTCGACCAGCATCGGCTCGTCAACGAGGCCCTGGCCGCGCCGCTCGCCGACGGCACCATCCACGAGCTCCGGATCAAGACGAAGGGGACCCTATGAACGACCTGAACGCGAAGATCAAGCAGGTGATCGAGGGCGAGGACGTCGCCCTGTTCATGAAGGGAACGCCGCAGATGGTCATGTGCGGCAACTCGCTGCGGGCGCTCGAGGCGCTTCGCGGCGCCGGCGCTCCGGTGACCGCGGTGGACATCCTCCCCGACCCGGCGATCCGGCAGGAGCTCTCGGCGCTCTCCGGCTGGCCGACCATCCCGCAGGTGTTCGTGCGCGGCGAGCTCGTCGGCGGCGCCGACATCGTCGAGGAGCTGGCAGAGAGCGGGGAGCTCGAGCGGACCCTCGAGCAGCAGCTCGGCGCGGACTACCGCGACGGGCGCCAGGAGAAGACTGTCGCCGTGGTCTAGAGACAGGCTTCAGCCTGCCCCGACGCGCTCCGCAGCTTCTCTCCTCTTCTCCCAGTAGCGCTTCATCCCGACGTAGGACTGCCAGAGCGGCGCGGCGCGCTCGAACAGGTCCGCCTCGTCGCCGACCGCCGTCATGAGGTTCGTGCGAGCCGCCTCGATCCAGGCCTCCTCGTCCAGTCCATGCTCGCACCATTCGCTCCAGCGGGCGAGCTCCTCGCGCACCAGCGCCAGGTGCTCCGAGGGCGAGTCGACGACGCCGAAGTGGATCAGCGCGAGCCGCTCGGGGCGGCGACGCTCGATCTCCTCGAAAGTCCGGAACCAGGCCTCGACGTCGACGTCCGGTGGCGGCGAGACCGGGAGCACGTGACGTGCCGGAACGATCCGGACTCCCGCTGCGTCGCCGGCGTACAGAGTCCCGTCCGCGTGGAGGTAGCAGACGTGGTGCGAGGCGTGGCCGGGCGAGGGGAAGCACTCGAGGCCGAGCACCCGCTCGCCGACGACGCGGACGTTCTCATCGGGAACCGGCGCGAGCTCGCCCCACAGCTCGTCGAAGGCGTCGCCGTACAGCCTGCGCGCGCTCCCCTCCAGCCGGCTCGGATCGACGATGTGGGTTGCTCCGACCTCGGACACGTGCACCTGCAGCGCGGGGTGCTCGCGCACGAGCGTCCCGGCCGCGCCGGCGTGGTCGAGGTGGATGTGCGAGAGGAGCAGGTGGCGGACGTCCGTCAGCGCGAGCCCGAGCTCCGCGAGCCCGGCCTTCAGCGCGCCGATGCAGGTCGACGGCCCGCAGTCGAACAGCGCCGGCCCGTCCTCGGTCTCGACGAGGTAGACCCCGACGACGCGCTCGGTCTGGTGGTGCAGATCGATCGGCCCGGCCACGCGCTGATTCAAGCAGCTGTGGACGAATCGGCACACAACCGCCACTTCTGGGGTCAGACCCCTGTCATGTCCCGAACCGACAGCGCTCCGCATAACTGCGCCCCGCCGCCGGCGAGCGGCATGTCCCCAGCGGACATGACAGGGGTCAGTCCCCTGTCATGTCCGCTTCGGACAGGTGGGGAGAAGCGCTACGCGCGGGCGGCGGAGCGCACGAGCGCGGCCTCGAGGTCGGCGACGAGGTCGTCGGCCGACTCGATTCCGACCGACAGACGCACGAGGTTCGGCGGAGTGGCGAACGGCGCGTCGGCGGTCGAGGCGTGCGTCATCTGCGCGGGGACCTCGATCAGGCTCTCGACGCCGCCGAGGCTCTCGGCCAGCTTCCAGATCTGCGTGCGGGCGACGAGCGCCGCCGCCTCCTCCGGACTCCCGGCGACGAAGGAGACCATCCCGCCGAAGTCGGCCATCTGCCGCCCGGCGACGTCGTGCCGGGGGTGTCCGGGCAGGCCGGGGTAGAGGACGCGCTCGACGCGCGGATGGCCGTCGAGGAACTCGGCGACCGCGCGCGCGTTCTCGCAGTGCTTGCGCATCCGCACGGCGAGCGTCTTCAGCCCACGCAGGACGAGCCAGGAGTCGAACGGCCCCGGGACGGCGCCGAGTGAGTTCTGCAGGAACGCGAGCCGTTCCGCGATCGTCGGGTCGTTCGTGCAGGCGAACCCGCCCACGAGGTCGGAGTGGCCGCCCAGGTACTTCGTCGTCGAGTGGACGACGATGTGGGCGCCGAGCTCGAGCGGGCGCTGCAGGTATGGCGTCGCGAAGGTGTTGTCGACGACCACGACCGCGCCGGCCGCGCGCGCGGCTTCGGCGGCCGCGCGGATGTCGACGATGTTCAGCAGCGGGTTCGTCGGCGTCTCCAGCCAGACGAGTCGGGTCCGCTCGTCGATCGCCGCCGCGACGGCGTCGTGCGGGACGAACTCGAACTCGTACCCCTTCGGCGCGTATACCTTCGAGAACAGGCGGTACGTGCCGCCGTACACGTCGTCGACGGCGACGATGCGGTCGCCGGGCGAGACGAGGTGCATCACGGTCGTGGTCGCGCCCATCCCGGAGGAGAACCCGAACCCGTACTCCGCGCTCTCGAGCGACGCGAGGCAGATCTCCAGGGCGCGCCGCGTCGGGTTCGCGGTGCGCGAGTACTCGTAGCCCTTGTGCTCCCCGACCGCCTCCTGGACGTACGTGGAGGTCTGGTAGATCGGGACGGTCACCGCACCGGTCGCCGGGTCCGGCTCCTGCCCCTCGTGGATCGCGCGTGTCTCGAAGTCCATCAGCCGTCGATGCTAGCTCCCAGCCAGTCGGCGAGGTCAGCGAGCGCCTCGTCGAGCCGCGACGTGTCGCCCCACGCCCCGAGGAGTCGCAGCGTCTTGGTCTTCGCGTCGAACACCGGCTCGGCACGGCCGACGACCCGGTTACCGACGAGCAACGGGAGCACGTAATAGCCGTACTCGCGCTTCCCCTTCGGCACGAACATCTCGAGCCGGTAATGGAAGTCCCACAGCTGCTCGGCGCGGTCGCGGTCGTAGACGAGCCGGTCGAACGGTGAGAGGAGAACGCCCCGGTCGGGCACAGGGCCGTCGGCCACATCGGGGTGCGCGAGCCAGCGGCCGCGCTCGAAGCGCACGCCCTGCGTGCGCGCGCGCCGCTCGGCGAGGACCCGCCGCGCCTCCGGCCACGAGATCCGCTCGACCTCCGGGTACCAGCGCTCCGCGAGGTCCCAGACGCGCTGGCCCTGGCGCCGCCCGACCACCGCCACCTGGCCCCGCTCGGCGAGCACCATCAGCATCAGCGCCATCTTCCTGTCGCCCCACCACGGATGCCGCTCGCGTTCGAAGCCCGTGTGGTCCTCGATCTCGCGCGAGAGCAGCGGTCCGCGACGCTCGAGCTCGCGCAGGACGTAGCGCCGGTAGCCGGCGTTCTCGCGCAGGAACGCGGCGATCCGCGCCTGCCGCGCGTTCTTCTCGCGCCGCCGCCGCATCCGCGCGATCAGCAGGGGCAGGTCCTCGATCGGCCGGATGAACGCGTCGACCTCGATCAGCCTGCGCGTCTTCCAGAGCAACCGGTCGAGCTCGGCGCGGTCGTACCGCGGGCCGAGCCGCGAGTGGAGGACGAGATGCTGAGGCGGTGCGACGGTCGAGACGGTGTCGATCTGCAGGAAGCCGAGCCGCCGGACGGTCGAGAGCACGCCGCGCGCAGACCCGTCGAGCAGCTGCGCCCGGACCGCGATGCGCCGGGCCTCCTCGCGCGAGACCTCGATCACCGCGCGATTGTAGGGCGGGTTACCACGGTCGAGGTCGCGACGCCGCCGGTCGAGACGCCGGCAGCGACCGTGCCGGCGGTGACGGCCGTCGTTCCCGCTCCGGTTCCGGCCGTTCCGTCCACGCCTACCACCACGGACCCACCACCCTCGCCGAAGGTCGCGATTCCGGACGTGGGAACAGCGGTCACCGGGGCGGGGACCTGGCCGACCGTGTCCGCCGCGCCGTCGCCCCGAGCCGCCCGAACGCGGCTTCTGCCGGCGATCGGACCCGCCTTCACCGGAGCCGTCGGCGGCCCCTGGCCGACGGCGGCGCTGTTCCCCTCGCTGATCATGGCCCTCGTCCTGCTCAGCCTCGCGTCGTTGAGGGTCGGCTACGGCGCGCAGCGATTCAAGGTGGTGCGGGCACTGGGGACGTACCGTGCGCAGGTTGGGATGTTCGGCGTCGAGTTCCTCGGGCTCGCGGGCATTCTCTTCCGCTCACGCGGCTCTCGCCGTAGTCACTGCCGGACGACCGAAGAGAGCCCGAGCACGCGCGCGAGCCGAACGAGTGCCTTGTCGAAGGCGGCGTCGAGCGCGCGCGACCGCCGAACCTTCGGCTCCAGGTGGAAGGCACGGACGCGAAGTGCCCCCTCGCCGCGCTCCGCCTTCAGATCGGCGCGCCCGAGGAGCCGGGCGCCGTACAGGAAGGGCAGCACGTAGTAGCCGTACTGCCGCTGCGGGGCCGGCTTGTACACCTCGATCACGTGCCGGAAGCCGAAGACTCGCTCGACGAACGGCCGGTCCCAGAGCATGTTGTCGAAGGGGCAGAGCAGGACGCCGGCCTTGGGAGCCGCCCCGTCGAGCGTTGCACCGGCCGGGACGACGACCGCCGGGCCGCCGTCCTCGACTGCGACGCGGCGGACGAGGCGGTCCCGCTCGAGCTCGTCGACGACCGGCCGCATCGCCTTGTTTCCTCCGGCGAAGCGGCAGTGCTCTGCGATCCCGGACTCGGTGAGCGCACCGCGGGCACGGATCGCGCGCAGCGCGTAGCCCCGGACGAACTCCTCCTCGGTCGGGGCCGGCGCCTCCAAATACTTCGCCGGGATCACCTGCTCGGGCAGGGCGTACAGTCGCTGGAAGCTCTCGCGACCGGCGACGACGACCTCCCCGGCGGCGAAGAGGTCTTCGAGGATCCGCTTCTCCGGCTTCCAGTTCCACATGCCCCCTCCACCACCGCCCTCGAAGAACCGGGTCGGCAGCGGCCCGTGCTCGCGCAGCGCGTCCAGGACGCGCGTCTTCACCGTCGGATCGTGCTCGTGCTTGCGGCCCCACCAGTGACGGTCGCTCAGGTGCTCCATCCGCCGCTTGAACAGCGGGTAGTCCTCGATCGCGACGAGGCACGCCTCGTGCGCCCAGTACTCGAAGATCCGGCCGCCGGCGAGGAGGCGCGAGACAGCCGGCTCCGGGTAGGCGCCGATCCTCGAGGTCAGGGTCAGCCGGTGGGCACGGTCGACGGTCGAGATCGAGTCGAGCTGGACGGACCCGAGCCGCCGGATCGCAGCCTCGACGTCGGCCGCCCGCCCTCGGCGAAAACGCGTCGCGTACCTCTGGTGGGCGACGACGTACCGCCGCAGCCCGGCGAGGGAGATCGTCTCCACGCTCCGGGTCAACGTGCGGGTGCGGCTGCCTATGCCTCCATCGGCACGTAGCCCGGCCGGTCGGCGACGCGGGCGAGCCAGGCGCGAACGGCCGGGTAGGGCTCGAGGTCGAACCCGCCCTCCTCGGCCACGTGGGTGTAGCCGTAGACGGAGACGTCTGCGATCGAGAACTCGTCCCCGACGAGCCATTCGCGGTCGGCCAGGTGCTCGTCGACCGCCTCCAGCGCCCGGTTTCCGGCCTTCCACTTCCCGTCCAGCTCATCGGCGTACCGGTCCCGCTCGCCGAGCAGCGTGATCCAGAACCGGGCGACCGCGAGGTTGGGCTCGATCTCGTACTGCTCGAAGAACATCCACTGGAGGGCGCGGGCCCGCTCCAGCCGGTCGTCCGGGACGAACGGAGTGCCGTCGCCGAGGTACCAGAGGATCGCGTTCGACTCGGCCAGGTGCCGCCCGTCGTCGAGCTCCAGCGTCGGCACCCGCAGCGCCGGGTTCTTGCCGCCGAGGAGCTCGCGGCGGTTGGAGCGGTCGAACACATCGATCTCGATCCGCTCGTACGGGATCTCGAGCAGCGCGAGCAGCTGCCGCACCTTCCAGCAGTTCCCGGACAGCTGGCTGTTGTACAGCCTCACCGGCGGCGGGCGAGGTACTCGAGCAGGTCGGACCGGGTCAGCACCGCCTCCGGCCGCCCCCCGCGCGCGACGACGACGGCCTGGCTCTGCTCGCGCAGGTCGGCGAAGACCTGCTCGACGCTGTCGTGGACGTCGGCGGCCTGCAGCGGCGGGCCCATCGCCCCCGCCACGTCCTCGCCGAGCGCGTCCGGGTTGCGGAAGACGCGGTCGAGCAGGCCGCGCTCGTTCAGCGAGCCGATCACGTCGGCGAGCGTCTCGGCGGGAGCGTGGCGGACGACCGGCAGCTGCGAGATCCCGTACCGCTGCATCAGCTCGATCGCCGCGCCGAGCTTCTGGTGCGACTCGCAGACGACGAGGTCGGGCACGCCGCCGTCGGCGTGCTTGAACGCCAGCACCTGCTCGACCGTGTCCGGCGGGGCGTAGCGCTCGAGGAAGCCGTGCTCGAGCATCCAGTTGTCGTCGAAGAGCTTCGAGAGGTAGCCGCGGCCGCCGTCCGGAATCGTCGTCAGCACCGTCGCCTCCGGGCCGAGGCGCTTCGCGGTCTCGAGCATCGCGAAGACCGAGGTTCCGCCCGAGCCGCCGGCGAGGATGCCCTCTTCGCGCGCGAGCCTGCGGGCCATCAGGAACGACTCGCGGTCGGAAACGCGCACGTACTCGTCGACGACGGAAGGGTCGAAGCTCGCGGGGAAGGTGTCTTTGCCGATCCCCTCGACGAGGTACGGGTGGACCGGTCCGCCGGAGTAGATCGAGCCCTCCGGATCGGCGCCGACGACGAGCAGATCGGGGTTCTGCTCCTTCAGATAGCGGGCGATCCCCGTGATCGAGCCGCCGGTGCCGACCGTGATCACCACTGCGTCCAGGTCGCCGCCCGTCTGCTCCCAGATCTCGGGGCCGGTCGTCCGGTAGTGCGCGTTCGGGTTTCCGGGGTTCGAGTACTGGTCGGGCTTGTACGCCCCCGGGATCTCCTCGGCGAGCCGGTCGGAGACGAGGTAGTAGCTCTCGGGCGAGTCGGGTTCCACGGCGGTCGGGCAGATCACGACCTCGGCGCCAAAGGCCCGGAGCAGCGCGATCTTCTCCGGCGCCACCTTGTCGGGGACGACGAAGATCATCTTGTAGCCCTTGATCGCCGCGGCGAGCGCGAGGCCGACGCCGGTGTTGCCGGAGGTCGGCTCGACGATCGTCCCGCCGGGCCGCAGTATTCCGTCCCGCTCTGCGTGCTCGATCATCGAGAGCGCGATCCGGTCCTTGTTCGAGCCGCCCGGGTTGAGGTACTCGAGCTTGGCGAGGAGCTTCGGCCCGAGCTCGGCGCCGACGTGCTGGAGGCGGACGACCGGCGTCCGGCCGATCAGGTCGAGGAGCATCGGGTAGTCGCGGCCCACGACGCGGGCAAGCCTACCGCCGTTTGTCTTTCTTCTCGGTGCGGAGTACGGTCCGCTGATGCAGCTCTACGCAATCATGCGGCGTCGGGGCTGGGCGAGCCGGGAGGCGCTGGACGACGCGGGCGAGCGTTCGAACCACGCGCGGGAGGTCGAGATGGACGGTCGACTGCGGTGGGTGCGGAGCTACTTCTTCCGTGAGCAGGACGGCTCGCTCGGGACGATCTGTATCTACGAGGCGGAGAGCGAGGACGACGTGCGTGAGCACGCGGGGCGCGGTCGCCTGCCCGCGGACGAAGTCCTCCCCGTCTTCGAGACGGTCGTGAACCGGCCCGATCCCGAAGTCGCGCACGCGTAGCGACCGCGGTGTCCGAGCAGGTCGAGACCGTCGTCGTCGGCGGCGGCCAGGCGGGTCTCGCCGTCAGCGCCTTGCTCTCCGCGGAGGACCGCGAGCACGTCGTCCTCGAGCGCGGCCGCGTGGGCGAGACGTGGAGGACGCGTTGCTGGGACGGATTCCGCCTGAACACCCCGAACTGGACGCTGCGGCTGCCCGGGGGGCCCTACGAGGGCGCCGCGCCGGAAGCGTTCGGGACGGCGGCGGATCTCGTCGGGTACCTCGAGGAATACGCCGCGGCCTCGTCGGCACCCCTGCGGCTGGGTGTCGAGGCGACGGGCGTTACAGCGGACGCCGGCCGACTGCACGTTGCGACGAGCGACGGCCCCTTTGCGGCGTGGAACGTGGTCGTCGCGAGCGGGGCGTTCCAGGAGCCGTACGTTCCGCCGGTCGGCACGAACAGCGTCGATCAGCTCCACGCGAACGACTACAAGCGCCCCGGCGACCTCCCGGACGGGGCGGTGCTCGTCGTCGGCGGCGGCCAGTCCGGGTGTCAGATCGCCGAGGAGCTCGTGCGCTCCGGCCGCCAGGTCTACCTCTCCGTCGGTCGCTGTCCGTGGGCTCCCCGCACGTACCGCGGTCGGGACATCGTCCACTGGCTGATCGACATCGGGCTGATGGACCAGACGGTCGACGAGCTCCCGTCCCGGGACGCTGTCTGGGCGTGCAATCCCACGCTGACCGGCAACGACGACGGCCACGACTGCAATCCGCTGACACTCGAGGGCGAGGGCGCCGTACTCGTCGGCCGCGTCGAGCGCCTCGACGACGGCCGCGCGTACTTCGGCGACGATCTCGACGAGAACCTGGCGAAGGGGCGCGAGTTCGTCGCCGGCCTGCTGAAGCGCTGCGACGACCAGGCGGCAGCGCAGGGCCTCAAGGTCGCCCGGGCCGATTCGCGACCTCTCGATCCGCCAATGCGTCGAGAGGTCGTCCGCGAGCTCGGCCTGCGTGGCGTCGGCGCCGTGCTGTTCGCGACCGGGTATCGGCCGGCCTATGGATGGATTCGCGTGCGGGGCGTGATCGGCGAGGGCGGGCGGCCGCTGCAACGGCGCGGCGTGTCCGACGTGCCCGGCCTGTACTTCGTCGGCCTGCACTGGCTGCACAAGCGGAAGTCCGCACTGCTCCTCGGCGTCGGCGAGGACGCCGAGCACGTCGTGGAGCACCTCGCGAAAAGGAAAAGACGGTAGGACCACCGCTGATCTCGCCGCCGCGCAGCCGTACCGTCAGGGGCATGTCGGCCGGGGAACAACTGGTCGGTCGCGGCGCAGAGGCTGCAGAGCTCGCTGTTGCGCTGGCGGCCGCCGCGGCGGGGAAGGGCGGCCTCATGCTGCTGTGCGGCGAGGCGGGTGTCGGAAAGACCGCGCTCGCGGAGCACGCGCTGGCCGCGTCGGGCCTCGCCGTCGCCCGCGGCGGCTCGGCGGAGCAGACCGCGGCGCCCTACGAGCCACTCGTGCAGGCACTGCGCGACTACCTGAGGGACGATCCGCGCGGACTGGCGGAGCTCGGGCCGCTCCGCCGCTCGCTGGCGCTGCTGATCCCGGAGCTCGGTCGGCGGGCGCGCGACTCGAGCGGAAGCACGCTGCTCGAGGCGATCCGCCGCAGCTTCGAGCTCGCCGGCAGGCAGGCGCCCCTCGCGGTCCTGCTCGACGACCTGCACTGGGCGGACGAGACGACGCTCGTCGATGTTCTCCCGCTCCTCGCTGCGGCCCTGGAGGAGCACCCCGTGCTCGTCCTCGGCGTCTACCGCAGCGACGAGATTCCTCGCGGCCATCCGCTCCGGCGCCTTCGCCGGGACCTGCGCCGCGCCGGTCGACTCCGCGAGCTCGAGCTCGAGCCGCTGGATCGCGAAGGAACGGCGGCGATCGCGGGCGGGGTTCTCGGCGCCGCGCCGGCGCCCGCGCTGGTGTCGGTGCTGCACGAGCGCACGGAGGGCATCCCGCTCTTCGTCGAGGAACTCACGGCCTCGCTCGCCGCCGGCGGCCGGCTGCGGGAGGGGCGGGTCGGCCTCACCCTTGCCGTCGCCGGCCGGCTGCCGGTTCCCGACACGATTCGGGACGCGATCCAGCTGCGCGTCTCGGTTCTCTCGGAACCCGCAAGGGAGCTGCTCGAAGCAGCGTCGGTGGCGGGCTCCAGCTTCGACGCGGGCATCGTGCTGGAGATCGTCGGGGACGCGGGTCTGGCAGAGCCGATGGAGTGGGGTCTGCTCGTCGAGGGCGAGCGCGGGACGGTCGCCTTTCGCCACGCGCTCGTCCGTGAGGCGATCTATGCCCAGGTGCCGTGGTCGCGCCGGCGGCAGCTCCACCGCTCGCTTGCCGAGGCGCTCGAGGCGCGCGGTGCGCGCGCCGCACTCGTCGCCGAGCACTGACTGGGTGCTCACGACTCGGCCCGCGCGCGACCGGCGCTCGTCGAGGCGTCGGAGGAGTTCGCCGCCGTCCACGCCTACCGCGAGGCGCTCGCCGCGGCGCGGCGCGCGGCCGAGCTGTGGCCCGAGGACGAGGACGAGCCGGGCAGGCTCGCGTTGTTCGAGCGGATCGCCGAGTCCGCCCAGCTGTGCGGCAGCCTTGCGGAAGCCTCGACGGCGTGGCGCGAGGTCGCTGCCCGCCGCCGCGCGGCCGGCGACGACGCGGGCGCCGCTGAGGCGCTGCGCCACCTGGCGGTGTCCTGGGAGCTGCAGGGCGTGTGGGGGCAGGCCCTCGCCGCCCGCAAGGAAGCCGCCGCCATATTTTCGCGGGCGGCGCTGTCGGCCGAGGCGGCCGCGGATCTCCTGGCGGCGGCGGCGCACCTCGACTCCGCCGGAAGCATCGGCGCTGCGCTCGAGCTCGTCGAGTGGGCAGAGGCAGAGGCGGACCGCTCGGGCCGCGACGACCTGCGAGCTCGGGCTCTCGGGATCAAGGGCACGGTCACCGCCAAGCTCGGGAGGCTCGAGGACGGGCTCGACTCGGCACGTGCCGGGCTCGAGCTCGCGCTCGCGGCGGACCTGCCGGGCGCGGCGACCGATCTGTACCAGCGCCTTGCGAACGTGCTCGAGAACGCCGGCGATTACCGGGAGGCCTGGAACGTCTACGAGACCGCGCACGGGTACTGCGAGGCTCGCGGCGAGGAGGCGGCCGCCCAGATCTGCCTCGTCTGTCTCGGCGCGATCCTGTTCTTCACGGCGCAGTGGGACCGGGCGATCGAGCTCGACCACGAGATCCTCGCCTCTCCACACGCGCCGCCGGGAGTACGCATGGGCGCGAAGCAGCACCTCGGGATGATCGCCGCGGCGCGCGGCGACGCCCGTCGCGCCCGTCGCCTACTCGACGAGTCAGGCGCCTATGCGGAGCGGTACGAGCGGGAACGGATGGCGGTGTGGGACTTCGTCGCCCAGGCCTGGGTCGATGAGCTCGAGGATGCCCCTCGCGCCGCGCTCGAGCGCTGCCGCGCGCTGCTGTTGCGCTGGGGGCACAGCGAATCCGTCCACTACCCCGTGCCTCCGCTCCGCTGGGCGACGACGTTCTTCGCCCGGCAGGGTGCGGGACAGGACGCGCGCGCCGCCGCGGCCGCGGTCACCCGTCTGGCGGGCGAGACGACGAACCCGGAGGCGCTGGCAGCCGCCGCGCACGTAGTCGCCGAAGTCGCGCTGCTCGACGCCGATCCCGACGTCGCCGCGGGGCACTTCGAACGCGCGCTCGACCTGCTTCGGG
Source organism: Actinomycetota bacterium (assembly GCA_046734415.1). Classification (GTDB taxonomy): domain Bacteria; phylum Actinomycetota; class Thermoleophilia; order Gaiellales; family Gaiellaceae; genus DATBLE01. Next base: position 33,022 of record JBKPRD010000286.1, read on the forward strand.
AGGCCGGCCTGCCGTACGAGGCCGCGCAGACCCAGCTTCGATCGGGCGTTGCACATGCCGCGGCGGGCGACAAGGCGATCGCGGCCGAGCGGCTGACGGCGGCATACCTGACGGCGCGGCGTCTTGGCGCGCGGCCGCTCGCGGTGCAGGCGGCTCACGAGTTGGCTGCGCTCGGCGAGCAGGTGGAGCGACGGCTCGGCCGTCGTGCCGCCGCCCAACACGACGGCGCCGGGCTGACGCGTCGGGAGCTCGAGGTCCTCCGCCTGGTCGCCGAGGGTCGGACGAACCGCGAGGTCGCCGGCGCGCTCTTCCTGAGCACGCGGACTGTCGACATGCACGTCCGGAACATCCTCGGCAAGCTCGGCTGCCGCTCGCGCGCGGAAGCCACGCGAAAAGCCGCGACGCTCGGCCTGCTCGCGTAAAACTACGGCAGTTTCGCTGATGTAGCGGCAAGGTCGGCCTCCTAGCGTCGAGCCTGAAGGCAGGCAAGAGACGAAGAGGAGGAAACGGATGCGCATCCTGCGTTCGAAGAAGGTGCTTGTCGTGTTCGTCAGCACGGCGGTCGGAGCTGCGGTGCTCGCGGGAACGGCGCTCTCGGGGCTGATCAGCCAGACGATCGTGCGCGACAGCACGAGCGTGCATCTGCGCGTGGTGCGGTCGCTCGCCGACACGTACGACTCTGGCTGGCACATCCACCCGGGGCCGGCGATCGTGCAGGTTCAGGAGGGCTCGTTCCAGATCACCCAGGGAACGTGCACGCCTGTGACCGTCTCTGCCGGGCAGACGTTCGTCGAGGTCCCGTTCCTGCCGGTCCGTGCAGTTGCCTCGGGGCGGGTCGCGTGGACGACGACGCTCGAAGGGCCGCAGGAGGACGCCCTGCTGACGGCGGTGGCGAGCCCCTGTCCGTAGATCCTCGATCAGCTGGGAGCGTCGCCGCGGCGGCGCTCCCTAGCGGAGGTCGAGCAGCTGGCGAAGCTGGTCGAGGCTGACGTTGCCTCCGCTGGCCACCAGCGCGACCCGCTTGCTTGCGAGCCGGTCGCCAAGCCCGAGCGCGGCCGCGAGTGGGGCCTAGCCGGCGGCCTCGACGAGATTCCGCGTCCGCTCGAGCATCTGCAGCATCGCGGTCCGGATCTCGTTCTCGGAGACGAGGACGAAGTCGTCGAGCCGCTCGCGGAGGATGCGCTGCGGGAGGTCGAAGCCGACGCGCGTCGCGAGGCCCTCCGCCTCAGTCTGCATCTCGTCCTCGGCGAGCCCGCCTTCCTTCCACGACCGATACGCCGCGGGCGCAGCCTCCGACTGGACGCCGATCACCTCCAGCTTCGGCGCCAGCGCATCCGCCACGACGCAGGCGCCCGCGGCGCCGCTGCCGCCGCCGATCGGGACGATCAGCGCGTCGAGCTCGGGCTCTCGCTCGAGGATCTCGAGCGTCTGCGTGCCGACGCCGGCGATCAGGTGCGGCTCGTTGCCTGAGTGGACGTAGCGGTAGCCGTGCTCGGCGGCGAGGGCTTGGCAGTGCTCGCGCGCCTCGTCGAAGTCGCGGCCGTACTCGACGATGTCGGCCCCGAGGCCGCGCATCGAAGCGAGCTTCACTGGGTTGGCGGCCTCGGGTACGCAGACGATCGCGTGGACGCCGAACAGGCGGGAGGCGAAGGCGATCGACTGGCCGTGGTTGCCGGTGGAGGCGGTGATCACGCCGCGGCGACGTTCGTCCTCCGACAGCCGGGCGACGAGGTTGACGCCGCCGCGAACCTTGAAATTGCAGACCGGCTGATGGTTCTCGTGCTTGACCCAGACCGCGGTGCCGACGAGCTCGTCGAGCGCCGGGTAGCGGTTGAGCGCCGTCTCGCGGAGGTAGGGCGAGATGCGGTCGCGCGCGGCGAGGACGTCCGCGAACGTCGGCGGCTCGAGCGGCACAGGAGGACCTACTGAGAGAGCGACGCGTGCAGCTCTTCGAGCCGCCGGCGGGTTCTCTCGTCGGCGGGCGTGAACGCGGTGATCCGGGTGCCGAGGCGCTGGCCGAGCCAGAGGTGCGTGTAGACGAGGGTGAGGAGGCCCGCCGTCGGGTGGCGGGCGCGCTTCTTCCGGGTCTCGACCAGCTGGACGTCGTGCCGGTCCCAGAACGCGGTGAACTCCGCCGACGCGTGGTGGAGGCGGTCGACGAGCGTTTTCCAGGCCGGCTCGTCGAGGTGCTCGGCCATCGCCGCCCGGTACTCCGCGACCAGGTACCCGACCGACTCGTCCCAGTCGACGATCGCCCGCTGCCAGGTCGCGTTCGTGAAGGCGAGCCAGAGGAGGTTCCGGTCCTCGATCGGGATCCGGTCGAGCTCGTCGCCGAAGAAGCTCGCGTAGATCCGGTTGTAGCCGAGCAGATCGAGGCGGTCGTTGATCAGCGCGGCCGGAAGCGGCTCGAGCTGGTCGAGGAGCACCTGCGCGGTTGGACACTGCTCGAGGCACTGCTCGGCGATGGTCGCCGTCGGGACACCGGCGAGCGTGAAGAGGTGGGAGTGCTCGTGCGAGTCGAACTGGAGCGTCCGTGCGATCGCGTCGAGGACCTGGGCCGAGGGATTGATGTCACGGCCCTGCTCGAGCCACGTGTACCACGTGACGCCGACGCCGGCGAGCTGCGCCACCTCCTCGCGCCGCAGCCCGGGCGTGCGCCTGCGCCGCGATCGCCGCATCCCGACCTGCTCCGGCTGAACGCGCTCCCGGCGGTTGCGCAGGAACGCGCCCAGCTCGCGGCGCCGGAGGTCGATTCCGTTCGCGGAGGCGATCGCGTCCAGCTCGGGTGCGGTCGTGGCCACCTCCACCGAGTATGCCTGCGGGCCCGGGGGCTGAGCCGGGTAGCGCTGATACCAGGATGAACACGCTCTGGTACCAGGCTGCTCGCGGCAGCCACGATCGGTGCATGACTCTTCACGCGACTTCAGCTCAAGTACCGGACGAGCGACTGAGCGCCCGCGCGCTCGGGATGCTGCTCGTCCTCTGCGGCGCGCTCTTCCTCGACGCGATGGACGTGTCGATGATCGGCGTCGCCCTGCCCTCGATCCGCGAGGACCTCGGTCTGTCCACCGGCTCGCTCCAGTGGGTGGTGAGCGCGTACGTGCTCGGCTACGGCGGCTTCCTGCTGCTCGGCGGCCGCGCGGCCGACCTCTTCGGGCGGCGGCGCATGTTCCTCGTCTCTCTGGGCGTCTTCGTCGTCGCCTCCGCGCTCGGCGGCTTCGCGAACGACGGGACGCTGCTGATCGCGACGCGCTTCGTCAAGGGCGTGAGCGCCGCGTTCACCGCGCCCGCGGGCCTGTCGATCATCACGACGAGCTTCGCCGAGGGCGCGGCCCGGAACAAGGCGATCTCGATCTACACCGCGACCGGGGCCACCGGCTTCTCGCTCGGGCTCGTCTTCGGCGGCCTGCTCACGGAGATCGGCTGGCGCTGGGTCTTCTTCCTGCCCGTGCCGATCGCGCTCGTCACGCTGCTCGCGGCGATCCGCCTCGTGCCGCGGGAGCTGCAAGTCGTCTCGAGGTCGCGCTCGTTCGACCTCGTAGGTGCCGTGACCCTGACCGCGGCGATGCTCCTGCTCGTGTACACGGTCGTCGAGGCGCCCGACGTGGGCTGGGGCTCCGCCCGGACCCTCCTGTCCTTCGCAGGCGTGGCTGCGATCCTCGCCGCCTTCGTCGCCGTCGAGCGCCGAGCGGCCGTTCCGCTCGTGCGGCTCGGGATCCTGCGCTCGAGCTCGCTAGTGCGGGCGAACCTAGCAGCGATGCTGCTGGTCGGCAGCTGGTTCGGCTTCCAGTTCATCGTCACGCTGTACCTGCAGCAGCTGCGCGGCTGGTCTCCGCTCCAGACGGGCCTGGCGATCTTCCCGGGCGGGCTGCTCGTCGCGCTGCTCGCGCCGCGGGTCGGCCCGCTCGTGCTGCGGTTCGGGATCCAGCGGCTCGTCACCGTCGGCTTCCTCTCGGCCGCAGTCGGCTACGCGCTCTTCGTGCCGATCGGGCTGGATTCGGGCTACGCCGCGGCGATGCTCCCGACGTTCTTGCTGGCGGGGCTCGGCTTCGCGCTCTCCTATGGCCCGTTGAACATCGCGGGTACGAACGGTGTCGCCCCGCAGGAGCAGGGGCTGGCCAGCGGTCTCGTCAGCACCTCATTCCAGGTCGGCGGCGCGCTCGTGCTCGCCATCTCCACTGCCGTGAACAACGCCGCTGCGGGCGCCGGCGGATCGTCCCAGGCAGTGCTCGACGGCTTCCATGCTGCGATCGTCGTGTCCGTGATCGCGGCCGGACTGGGGGCGGCGATCACCGCGTTTCCGCGGCGGCGGGAGCAGGCCGTCGAGGAGCTCGAGGAGCCGGACGTCGAGGCGGCGCCGGACGCGGAGGCGGCCTGAGCGCTCGACCGTTCTGGGACGCGAACGTGATCGCGTTCGCGGCCGAAGCCGCCTAGGGCTTGTTCGCGCCGAAGGCGCAGCGCGGGTCGTTGTGACGCGCGAGGGTCAACAGGAGCTCGTGCAGGGTCTTCCGGTCCTCCGCCCCGAGCGGCGCGAGGAACTCCTGCTCGAGCTGCTTGACGAGCTCCCGGAGGCGGCCGAGCTCGCGCTCGCCGGCCTCCGTGATGCTGACGACGTGGCGCCGCCGGTCCTGCGGGTCGCGGCGGCGGACGACGAAGCCGCGCTGCTCGAGCGAGTCGAGCAGGGCGACGAGGCGGCTCGGGTCGACGTTGACCGCGCCGGCGATCGTCGACTGCGTCTCGGGCGTGCCCTCGGCGACGAGCGCGAGCACGTGGTAGTCGTGCAGCTCGAAGCCTTCCCGCTCGAAGAGCTCGATCGCCTTCAGCTTGAACCCCATCCCGAGCCGCGCGAGCAGGAAGCCGTTGCTCTTCACCAGCTCTCTGGCCACCCGGGGCAGGGGCGCGGACTGGGTCGGGGCGGCGGTTGTATCCATTGCAAAAATTAGTGTAGCGCGTAACCGTTGGGTTCTGTTATCGTAGAGTCACGCAATGATTAAGGGGGCCAACCAATGAGTAGTGGAATTGTGACAGAGGCGGCCGCCGGACGGGCCTTGCAGCGGAAAATCGACGATCTGCTGCTCCAGCTCAAGGGCCTCGTCCACGTCCGCGCTCTCCTCGAGACCCGCGGCGTCTCGATTGCGGAGCTCGACAAGCACAGCGCGGCGATCTCGCGCGTCCGCGACGAGCTCGCGCAGCTCGCGCGAGCGCAGGCGACGACGTTGGCGGCAACACGATGAGAGCCCGGCTCTTCACCGATGACAACCGCAAGTGGTGGACGCTCGTCGCCGTCTCGTTCGGCCTGTTCATGATCATGCTCGACAACACGGTCGTGAACGTGGCTCTGCCCTCGATCCGCTCGGATCTGGGCATCTCGATCTCCGAGCTCGAGTGGGTGGTGAATGCCTACGCGCTGACGTTCGGCGTCCTGCTCCTGACGGGCGGCAAGCTGGCCGACCTGCTCGGGCGTCGCCGGATCTTCATCACGGGGCTCGTGGTCTTCACCGGCGCCTCGCTGTGGTGCGGGCTGGCCGGCAGCGCAGGCTCGCTGATCGCAGCGAGGAGCGTCCAGGGCGTCGGCGCCGCGATGATGAACCCCGCGACGCTGTCGATCATCACCGCGACCTTCCCGCCGCGACAGCGCGGGACGGCGATCGGCATCTGGGCGGGCGTCTCCGCGCTCTCGCTGGCGATCGGGCCGATGGTCGGCGGCATCCTCACCGAGCGCGTCAGCTGGAGCTGGATCTTCTTCGTCAACATCCCGGTCGGGATCCTGGCGATCCTCGCCGCGCGCCTTTTCGTCGACGAGACGAGGGACACCTCGCGGGAGCAGCGCCTCGACCTTCCGGGTCTTGCGACCTCGGCGGTCGGCCTGTTCGCGCTCACGTACGCGTTGATCGAGACGAACACGCACGCGTGGGGCTCGGCCCGGGTGCTCGGGCTGCTCGCGATCGCGGTCGTCGCGCTCGTCGCGTTCGTGGTCGTCGAGTTGCGGCAGCGGCTCCCGATGCTCGACCTGTCACTGTTCCGCAACCCGACGTTCGCCGGCGCCAACGCGACGATGGCGCTCCTCGGCGTCGCGATGTTCGGCGTCTTCTTCTACAACTCGCTCTTCATCCAGAACATCCTCGGCTACAGCGCGATCCAGACCGGCGCGACCTTCCTGCCGATGACGCTGCTGATCATGTTCGTCGCCCCAATGGCGGGCCGGTTCACCGACCGGGTCGGTCCGCGCTGGCTGATGGGGGGCGGGATGACGCTCCTGACCGTCTCGCTGCTCCTGTTCGCCACGCTCGACGCGAGCTCGACGTTCTGGGCGATCCTGCCCGGCCTGCTCGTCGGGGGCGTCGGCATGGGGGTCACGATGGCGCCGACCACCGCCGCGGCGATGAGCTCCGTCCCCGTCGACAAGGCGGGCGTGGGCTCCGCCGTGATCAACGCGATGCGCCAGGTCGGCGGGTCGCTCGGGATCGCGGTGATGGGAACGGTGATCGCGACGAGCGTCACCGCCGGGCTGCTCAGC
>JBKPRD010000287.1:0-11058 GCA_046734415.1 Actinomycetota bacterium
GGAACGGCTCGTAGGTCGCCGTCGCGAAGTCGGATTCGCACTGCGACCCGGCGACGATTTCCGCTGCTACTTGCCGACGATCGCGGCTCCTACTCACGGATGAGGCGGCGAGCGCGAACCTGGAGTACTTTCACTGCATGAGCCGCCCGCGAGTACTGGTGGGAACTGCTGATCGGCGCCATGCTGGTCGCCGGCATCGTTCAGCTGATCGTCGAGCACGGGGCGCCGGGCGCGCCGACCTCGACGCTCTGGTACCAGATCCCCGCGCTGTGCCTGCTCGCCCTGCCCCTCTTTACGCGCCGGCGTTTTCCGTTCGCCGCCCCCGCGTCCTACTGGATCCTGGCCGCCGCCTTGACGTTCACCGATGGTCTGCTGGTCGTCTTCCCCGACAGCTTCCAGGTCATCGGGCTGGGGGCTGCGCTCCTACTCGGGAACCTGCGCGACCGGAGGAAGGCCTTGGTCGGCCTCGTACTCGTCGTCGGCTCGATGATCGTCGTGCTCTACAACATCCCGGGGTCCTGGACCCTTAGCGCGTACATCTTCGTCACGCTCCGGTTCGCAGCGGCCTGGGTCGCGGGCTTCGCACTGCGCGCACGGGAACAGCAGGCCGAGGCAGCCGAGGTCCGCGCGGTTCGCGCAGAGGGCGAGCACGAGGCTGCGGCGCGGATCGCGGTCGCCGAGGAGCGCTCGCGGATCGCCCGCGAGCTCCACGACGTCGTCGCCCACGCCGTCAGCGTGATGGTCCTCCAGGTGGGCGCGGTCCGGCACAAGCTCCCTGATGCAATGGCCGAGGACCGAGATGCGCTCAGGAGCGTCGAGCGTGCCGGCCGGACAGCGCTGGCCGAGATGCGCCGCCTCCTTGCCGCGATGCGCCGCGAGGACGACGAGGTCGAGTTCGTTCCGCAGCCCGGTCTCGACGGCCTGCACGTGCTGCTGGACGAGGTGGGCCGCGCCGGCCTGCCTGCCCGGCTCCGCGTCGACGGCGAGCCCTTCCCGCTCCCCCGCGGAGTCGACCTCTCCGCCTATCGCATCGTCCAGGAAGGCCTGACCAACGCGCTCAAGCACGCGCGCGCCAGCGACGCCGCCGTGACACTCCGCTACCGGCCCGACGAAGTGGAAATCGAGGTGCGGGACAACGGCCCGGGCGGCGCGGTGAACGACGGACTCGGGCACGGGCTCGTCGGGGTACGCGAGCGCGTCAAGATCTACGGTGGCGAGATGTCCGCGGGCACTGCACCCGGGGGCGGGTTCGTCCTCAGCACGCGGCTGCCGATCGCCGAGGAGTCGCCATGACCATCCGGGTTCTCGTCGCCGACGACCATTCGATGGTCCGCGCCGGCTTTCGCATGCTGCTCGCCGGTGAGGAGGACATGGACGTCGTCGCCGAGGCGAGCAACGGGCTCGAGGCCGTCGACAAGGCTGCCCGGTTCCACCCGGGCATCATCCTGATGGACATCCGCATGCCCGAGCTCGACGGCCTCCAGGCGACCCGGCGCATCCTCGCAGCCGATCCCGCCGCGCGGATTCTGGTTCTGACGACCTTCGACCTCGACGAGTACGTCTTCGAGGCCCTGAGGGCGGGCGCCAGGGCTTCGTCCTCAAGGACGACTCCCCGGAACAGCTGATTGCCGCCATCCGGACGGTCGCCGCCGGCGATGCACTGCTCTCGCCCGCGATCACGAAACGCGTGATCCAGAAGTTCGCGCGCACGCCGCGCCCGGCTCCTCCGCAGGAGCTCGAGGAGCTCAGCGAGCGCGAGCGGGACGTCTTCCGCCTGATGTCCAATGGTCTGTCGAACGCGGAGATCGGGAAGGAGCTCTACATCAGCGAGACGACCGTCAAAACCCACGTCACGCACATCCTCCAGAAGCTCAACCTGCGCGATCGCGTCCAGGCGGTCGTGCTCGCCTACCAGACGGGCCTGTTCGAAGCTCCTGGATGATCAGCCGGTGACCGCCGACGTCTGGGCGGACCGGTTCGGCGCCCAGCTGCTCGCCGGGAACGCGGCACCGGACGCAGTCGCCGTCTGCACGCACCTGCTGGCCGTGCAGGCGCAGGACCTGCGCAGCGCGCGGCTCGCGGTCCGCGCGCGCACCCGCGGCCTCACGGCGCTGGATGTCGATCGTGCTCTGACCGACGAGCGGACGCTCGTCATAGGCTGGCTGAACCGCGGCACCCTGCAGCTCGTTCGGCACGAGGACTATTGGTGGCTGCACGAGCTGACGACGCCGCCACTTTTCACCGCCAATGCGCGCCGCCTCGCGCAGACGGGCGTGTCGCCGCGGGCGGCCGAGCGCGGGGTCGCCACGATCGAGCGGGCATTGGCCGACGAAGGACCGCAGACCCGCGACCAGCTGCGCGAGCGCGTCGAGGCGGTCGGGGTCCCGACGGCCGGGCAGGCGCTCGTCCACCTGGTCATGCTCGCCTGCCTCCACGGCGTAGCGGTTCGCGGGCCGATGGTCGACAGCAAGCACGCGTACGTGCTCGCGCGGGACTGGCTCGGGCCGCACCGCCCGGTCGCGCGCGAGCGCGCGCTCCCCGAGCTAGCCCGCCGTTATCTCGCCGGTCACTGGCCGGCCGACGACCGAGATCTGGCGAAGTGGGCCGGCTTGCCGCTCCGGGACGTCCGCCAGGGGCTGAAGGTGATCGCGGGCGAGCTCGCGCAGCGAGACGACGGTCTGGTGACGCTGAAGGGCTTGTTCACAGACGGTACGCCGGAGGCGTGCCTGCTCGACCAGTGGGACCCGCTGCTCGTCGGCTGGCGGTCGCGCGAGTCGTTGCTCGCGCACTATCCCGCCCGCGCCTCGGCGGAAGCGCACTACCGGCCGTTCGCGTATGTCCGAGCACGCGCGGTCGCGATCTGGGGGATGCGCCAGGGCGTCGCCGCGGTCGAGGAGCCGTTCGTGCCGCTGAAGCGGAGCGAGCAGCGGGCGCTCGTCGCCGACGCCGAGGACGTCGCGCGCTTCCTCTCGGCCGGCTAGACCGCGACTCCGATCAGGATCCGGCCGACGTAGCCCCTCGCCCCCCGCGGCCGCCTCGACAGGCGGACGACGGCGCGCGAGCCGCCCGCCTGGGCGAAGATCATGTCGCGTGCGTGCGGCGTGTCGTACTGCCCGTGGCTCGAGTACGGCGCCTGCCTGTAGACCGCCGCCGTGATCGCCTCGTTGAAGAAGAGCTGCCCAGTGTGGACGACGCGGGCGGCACTGCCGACGTGCACCTTCATGTGGATGTGCGGCGTGCGGCCGGGGTACCAACCCGGAAAGACGCTGAGGAAGGTCGCCGTGCCGGCTGCGTTCGAGCGCTGATGGCCGCGCAGGTACCGCGTGCTCGTTTGCGGCCCGCCGCCGCCGGGACCTCCGCCGCCCGAGCCGCCATCGAAGCCGGAGTAGTTGCCCGCCGCGTCGCAGTGCCAGATCTCGACGTCGGCGTTCCTGATCGCCTTGCACGTCTTCGCGTTCACGATCGTGAGTTGGAGAACGAGCGGCAGGCCGAGCTTCCCTTCCCGGATGTCCCGGCGGGTGAGCTTGTCGTCGATCCAGTACGGCCCCTCTGTGACCTCGGGGGTGAGGACGCAGGTCGTCGTCGTCGAGGCGTCTGCGGCGAACGCATCGAGCGCGCGCGCGCCGAAGGCGGCGACGAGCCCCGCGCCGCCGGCAGCCTTGATCAGCGCGCCGCGGCTGATGGTTCGGTGTTCGCGGTCAATGGACATGGGGCGGCACCGTACTGGCCGCACCTGAGACCCGGGTGAGAATCTACGGACGCGACATGAACGGGGTCGGGCTCGTCCCTGGTCGCCGTATGTAAGAGGACGGGAGGGACGTGCCACTTCAACTGGCCGAGGCGAAGCCGGTCGGCCCGGACGGGAAGAGCGTCCTGCCGCCGAGCAGGACCGGGAAGACCATCAGCCGCAACTCGTCGACGAGTCCCTCGTCGAGCAGGGTCCGGACGAGCTGAGCGCTGCCGTTGACGAGGATGTCGTGCTCGTCCCGGCCCTTGAGCTCCGCCACGCGCGCGGCGACTTCGTCCGCGATCACGTCGAGTTGTTCCATTCCGGCTCCCGTCGTCCCCCGGTCGAACCGGAATGCCCAGTCGCCGCGGTCGAATCCCTCGCCCCGCCCGGATCCTCGAACACGCCGTCCAGCGTGACGAACTGCGATACGACGATACGTCCCATTTCTGTCTCTCCTTTCTGTCGCCGGCTAGGACTACGCAGCGCGATCGAACTCATCGGCGCGTAGGATCGCCCCATGCGCGAGCTGCTCTCGAACAAGCCCATCTTCGGGATGATCCACATGCCGGCGCTCCCCGGCGCACCGCAGAGCGACAAGACGATGGACGAGCTCGTCGCGTTCGCGCTCTCGGAGGCGGGGAAGCTCGAGGCGGCCGGGATCGACGCGTGCATCGTCGAGAACGTGGGCGACGTCCCGCTCTTCCGCGACCACGTGCCACCGGCGACGGTCGCCGCGATGGCGGTGCTCGTCACCGAGGTGCGGCGCGCGACCTCGATGCACGTCGGCGTGAACATCCTCCGGAATGCATGCACGGAGGCGCTCTCGATCGCACAGGTCTGCGGCGCCGACTTCATCCGCTGCAACGTCGTCATCGGCGCGTACGTGACCGACCAGGGAATCATCCAGGGCTGCGCCGCCGAGCTCACGCGGCTTCGGCGCGGGCTCGGCTCGGAGGTGCTGATCTTCGGCGACGTCCACGTCAAGCACGCCCACCCACTCTTCGACGTCCCGATCGATTACGCGGCGCAGGACCTCGCCGAGCGGGGCGGCGTCGACGCGGTGATCGTCTCCGGGCCGCGCAGCCCGATCCCGCCGACGTGGGAACGGCTGGAGACCGTCAAGCAGGCGGTCGAGCTGCCGGTTCTGATCGGCAGCGGGATCGGCCTCGACAACGTCAAGGAGTTCTACGAGCGCGCCGACGGCATCCTGATCGGCGAGCCCGACTTCAAGGTGGGCGGCGTCTGGGGCGGCGAAAGCGACCAGGACGCCTACGCGGAAGCCGTTCGCCTCTGCCGCGGCTAGAGCCACACCGGTGTCTGGAACCGGTTCTTCGCGTCGCGCACACGTCCGGGACGTGGCGCATTAGGCCACCGGGGGTCGGTAGCAATTCGTTACCATAGGTAACGAAATGCGATCGTCTGTGGTCGATTCCGTCGAGCTTGCGAATCGACTGCGCCCCGTTCTCCTCCACCTCAACCGCCGTCTGCGCCGCGAGGCACACGCAGAGGGGATCACCGGCGGCCAGGCCTCGCTGCTCGCGACGATTCGCATGAATCCGGATCTGGGCGTGCGCGAGCTCGCGGCCCGCGAGGGGGTGTCCGCGCCCGCGATGACGCGCTACCTCGACCGGATGGAGGCAGCCGGGCTCGTCGTCAGGACTCGTTCGACCGAGGACGCGCGCCGGATCAGGCTCGCGCTGACGCCAAAGGGCGTTCGGGCACTCCGCTCGGTGCGGCGGCGCCGAACTGCGTGGCTGGCCGAACGGCTCGACGGGCTGTCGCCGGCCGAGCTCGCCGCGGTCGACCGCGCGATTGAGGCGCTCTCCCGCCTAGTCGAGGACGACGCGTGACCGCCGCCCTGCTCGCGCTCAACTCGCGGACGTTCTCAAGCATCCGCAAGCACCGGAACTACCGCCTGTACTTCTTCGGCCAGATCGTCTCGGTCAGCGGCACGTGGATGCAGGACACCGCGTTGCCGTGGCTGATCCTCGGGCTGACCCACTCGCCGGTCTACGTCGGGCTGCTGGTCTTCGCGCGCTACGCGCCGTTCATGCTCTTCGGCCTGCACTCGGGAGTGCTCGCCGACCGGCTCGACAACCGACGCACGGTGATCGTCACGCAGACCGCGTCGCTCCTCGTCGCCGCCGCCCTGGCGACGCTCGCCTCCTCCGGCGTCAGCGAGGTCTGGCCGTACTTCGTGCTCGCCTTTCTCGGCGGCTCTGCTCTCGTCTTCGACGCCCCGAACCGCCACGCGCTGACGTTCCAGCTCGTCGGCCGCGACGAGTTGCCGAACGCCGTCGCGCTGAACTCGAGCCTCTTCAACGCCGGCCGGATCGTCGGGCCGGCGATCGGCGGCGTGCTGATCGCGGCAGCCGGAGTCGGCTGGTGCTTCGCGTTCAACGCGCTGTCGTTCCTCGCGGTGCTGACGGCGCTGCTGCTGATGCGGCCATCGGAGCTGTACTCGCTCGAGGGGCGGACGCAGGCGAAGGCGGCTGCCGCGATCCGCGAGGGATTCGCCTACGTACGGCGCACGCCCGACGTGTGGCTGGTCCTCGCGATCACGACCGTCGTCGCGGCCGCCGGGTTCAACTTCCGCGTGCTCCTGCCGGTGCTCGCCTCCAAGACGCTCCACGCCGACGCGGCGGTCTTCGGAGCGCTGTTCGCCTGCTTCGGAGCCGGCGCCCTGCTCGGTGCACTCGGAGCGGCGGCGATGAGTCGGGCCAGCTGGCGCGCCGTCACCCTCGGCGCCGCCGGATTCAGCAGCGCGATGCTTCTACTCGCGCCCGTTCGGAACGAGGCAATCGCCGCGCTGCTGCTGCTCGTCATCGGCTTCTGCTTCTCGACCTGGACGGCGAACAGCCAGTCGATCCTCCAGCTGACCGCGCCGGACCACCTGCGCGGGCGTGTCCTGAGCCTCTACCTGTTCGCGTTCGCCGGCCTCTCGCCGATCGGCGGCCTGCTGGCCGGCTGGCTCGCCTCGGTCGGCGGCACCGAACTCGCCTTCGCGGTCGCCGGTACCGCTGGGCTGACGGCGACCGCGCTGGCGGTCGCACGCCTGCGCGGCATCAGAGCGCCGCGCAGGCGGGGACCGGTGGTCGCGGTTGCGGAGGAGGAGCCGGAGCTCTAGCTCGCCGTTGCCGTGCGGAGTCCCGCGTGGCAGCTCGTGCGGCCCTGCTTTTCGAAGTACTGCTGGTGGTAGTCCTCGGCCTCGTAGAAGGTCGCTGCGGGGATTACCTGGGTGACGACCGAAACGGGCAGGCCCGCCTGGATCGCCGCCTTGCTCTTCAGCGCGGCCTCCTCCTGCTCGGGCGAGTGGAAGAAGACCGCCGACCGATACTGGCTGCCGACGTCCGGCCCCTGCCGGTTCGGCGTCGTCGGGTCGTGGTTCGCCCAGAAGACCGCGAGCAGCTCCTCGTACGAGACCTGCTCCGGGTCGAACTCGACCTCGACTGCCTCGGCATGGCCGGTCGTGTCCGAGCACACGTCGTAGTAGGAGGGATCCTCGGTGTGGCCACCCGTGTAGCCGACGCGGGTGGCGGTGACGCCGGGGATGCGCCGGAACGCCGACTCGACGCCCCAGAAGCACCCGGCTGCGAATGTCGCTCTCTGTGTCATGCCTATTAGTCTCGCGGACCGCCGGGGCGTTACGGTACGGATGTGGTTCCGGAGGCGAGGCTGGAGCCGTCGGACGCCGGGCTCGTCGCGGCGACCGAGGGCTGGTTCGTCGTCAACGTGCGCGACGCGGCGTGGGTGACGAACCCGATCCTGGGCGACGCCTGTGTCTTCGAGGGCAACCAGATTCCCTTCCCGGAGCTCGGCTTCACGATCGCCGTGCTCGAGCCCGGCCAGTCGGGCGGCCGCTACCACCAGGAGGAGAACCAGGAGGACTTCCTCGTCCTCCAGGGCGAGTGCATCCTGGTGATCGAGGGCGAGGAGCGGCGGCTGAAGACCTGGGACTTCGTCCACTGCCCGTCCGGGACGGAGCACGGGTTCGTCGGCGCGGGCCACGGACGGTGCGTGATCTTCATGTCGGGGTCGCGGTTCCACCCCCACAGCGCCGTCTACCCGCGGAACGACCTCGCGCTTCGGCACGGCGTCGGCGTCGAGCAGGAGACGACCGAGCCGAAGGAGGCGTACGCGCGCTTCCCGCCGTGGCAACACGGCCGGCCCCAGAGCTTCGAAGGGCTGCCCTGGGGCGACGGGACAGGCTGAAGCCCGTCCCTACGAAATCGTCCAGGTGTCGCCGGCGTGGAGGAGCTCGCGGAGGTTGCCGTCCCCGCGCTTCTCCTTCGCCGTCGCGATCTGGTCGGCCATCAGCTCGTCGTAGACCTGGCGCTCGACGTCCCGGAAGACGCCGACCGGGGTCGGGCCCTCGGGCGTGTGGGCGATGCGCGAGAGCGCGAAGGCCAGGCTCGAGGTCGAGTGGTGCTCGTCGTGGACGAGCAGCGCGTCCTCCCCGACCTCGGTGACGTCGACGAGCTCGCACGAGCCGTCCGCGCGCTGGCGCACGCCGCGCGCGCCCTCGGCGCCGAAGCGGATCGGCTGCCCGTGCTCGAGCCGGATCTGGTTCTCGGTCTGCTCCTTGACCGCGTCGAACGCGCCGTCGTTGAAGATGTTGCAGTTCTGGTAGATCTCGACGAAGGCGGTGCCCTTGTGAGCCGCCGCGCGGCGCAGCACCTCGGTCAGGTGCTTGCGGTCGGTGTCGATCGAGCGGGCGACGAACGTCGCCTCGGCGCCGATCGCCAGAGAGACCGGGTTGAACGGGTAGTCGAGCGACCCCATCGGCGTCGACTTCGTCACCTTGCCGAGCTCGCTCGTCGGCGAGTACTGGCCCTTGGTCAGCCCGTAGATCTGGTTGTTGAAGAGCAGGATCTTCAGGTTGACGTTGCGGCGCAGCGCATGGATCAGGTGGTTGCCTCCGATTGAGAGCGCGTCGCCGTCACCGGTCACGACCCAGACCGAGAGGTCCGGACGCGAGGCGGCGAGGCCCGTCGCGATCGCCGGCGCGCGGCCGTGGATCGAGTGCATCCCGTAGGTCTGCATGTAGTACGGGAACCGCGCGGCGCAGCCGATCCCGGAGACGAAGACGAGGCGCTCGCGATCGATCCCGAGCTCCGGCATGAAGCTC
This sequence comes from Actinomycetota bacterium, assembly GCA_046734415.1. Lineage (GTDB taxonomy): Bacteria > Actinomycetota > Thermoleophilia > Gaiellales > Gaiellaceae > DATBLE01. The sequence continues at coordinate 8,859 of JBKPRD010000287.1, forward strand.
TGCACCGCGGCGAGGATCGCGTAGTCGCCGCAGCCCGGGCACCAGCGGACCTCCTGGTCGGTCTTGAACTCCTTCGCTGTCGGCGTCCGCTTCCCGTTGCCGTCGCCGTTCCCGCTCACGACATCACCTCCATCGCCTCCGCCAGCTCGGCCGACGTGAACGGCAGCCCGCGGACGCGGTTGTAGCCGGCAGCGTCGACGAGGAACTCGGCGCGCACGAGCTTCAGCAGCTGGCCGAGGTTCATCTCCGGGACGAGCACGCGCTCGTAGCTCCGCAGCACGTCGCCGAGGTTGCGTGGGAACGGGTTCAGGTGCCGCAGGTGCGCCTGCGCGACCTTGCCGCCCGCCTTGCGGACGCGCCGCACGCCCGCCGTGATCGGCCCGTACGTCCCACCCCACCCCAGGACGAGCAGCTTCGCCCCCTCGTCGTGGTCGACCTCGAGGTCAGGGATGTCCGACGCGATCCCCGCGACCTTCTGCGCGCGGACGCGAACCATGTAGTCGTGGTTGTCGGGGTCGTACGAGACGTTGCCGGTCACGTCCGCCTTCTCCAGGCCGCCGATCCGGTGCTCGAGCCCGGGCGTCCCGGGCACCGCCCAGGGCCGCGCCAGGGTCTCCGGGTCGCGGAGGTACGGCATGAACGCGCCGTTCTGATTCGGCTCGGTCGCGAACTCGACGCCGAACTCAGGGATCGCGTCGGGATCCGGGATCAGCCACGGCTCGGAGCCGTGCGCGAGGTACGCGTCGGAGAGCATGAACACGGGCGTGCGGTACTTGAGCGCGATCCGGCACGCCTCGAGCGTCGCGTCGAAGCAGTCGCCGGGCGTCGACGCGGCGACGACCGGCACCGGCGACTCGGAGTTCCGCCCGAACATCACATTCAGCAGGTCGCCCTGCTCGGGCTTGGTCGGCATGCCGGTCGCGGGCCCGGCACGCTGGATGTCGAGGATCACGAGCGGCAGCTCGAGCGTGACCGCGAGCCCGATCGTCTCCTGCTTCAGGACGATCCCCGGACCGCTCGAGGTCGAGACGCCGAGCGCTCCCCCGAACGACGCGCCGAGCGCAGCACCGGATGCGGCGATCTCGTCCTCCGCCTGGAAGGTGCGGACGCCGAAGTGCTTGTAGCCCGCGAGCTCCTCCAGGATCCCCGAGGCCGGGGTGATCGGATAGGCGCCGAGGAAGAGCGGCAGCCCGCTCTTCACGCTCGCGGCCACGAGCCCGAGCGCGAGCGCCTGATTGCCGGTCACGTTCCGGTAGACGCCGGGCGCCATTTTCGCCGGCGCGACCTCGTACTGGACGGCGAACGACTCCGTCGTCTCGCCGAACGCGTAGCCGGCCTGGAACGCCTTGATGTTCGCCTCGGCGATCTCCGGCATCTTCGCGAACTTCGCGCGGATCTCCTCGATCGTCGACTCCGTCGGCCGCGTGTAGAGCCAGGACATCAGCCCGAGCGCGAACATGTTCTTCGAGCGCTCCGCCTCGCGGCTCGTCACGCCCGTGTCCTTGACGGCCTCCTGCGTCATCGTCGTCAGCGGGATCGCGTGCACCTGGTAGTCGGCGAGCGAGCCGTCGTCGAGCGGGTTCGACGCGTAGCCGGCCTTGTCGAGGTTCTTCTCGCTGAACGCGTCCGAGTTGACGATCAGCGTGCCGCCCTTCGGCAGGTCCGTGACGTTCGTCTTCAGCGCGGCCGGGTTCATCGCGACGAGCACGTTCGGCCGGTCCCCGGGCGTGAGGATGTCGTGGTCGGCGAAGTGGATCTGGAAGCCCGAGACGCCGGGCAGCGACCCCGCCGGCGCGCGGATCTCGGCGGGGAAGTCGGGGAGCGTCGAGAGGTCGTTGCCGAGCACGGCGGTCTCGCTCGTGAAGCGGGCGCCGGTCAGCTGCATGCCGTCGCCGGAGTCGCCGGCGAAGCGGATGGTGACCTGGTCGACGCGCTCGACTGCCTTGGCCATCTACCGACAGATATAGCGCACTACGCCGCCTCGGCGAGCAGAGCGTGCAGATCGAGTGGCGCCGTGTACATGTCGTCCGGCCACTGGTCGCGCGGCCGTCGGGGTAGAACTCGACCCTGTTCCCGTCTGGATGCTTCTAATCATCTAGATTTCTGGTAACCTCCACTTTTGTGACGCGGACGGCTGATGGCTACGTGCGCGTGTCTAGGCGCGCCGGTCGGGAGGGGGAGTCGTTCATCTCGCCGGAGG
>JBKPRD010000288.1:0-7039 GCA_046734415.1 Actinomycetota bacterium
TCCCGGAGACCGGCGGCCGCGGTGCGCGCATCCGCCGGCGTCTTCGCGTCCTCGACGCGCTTGAGCCCGAGCAGGATCGACGTGAGTGCCTGCCCCGTCTCGTCGTGGAGCTCGCGCGCGAGCCGGCGGCGCTCGAGCTCCAGGCCTTCGACGACACGGCGCAGGGCGTCACGGGCGACGCGGTCGGCGAGGTCGACGGCGACAGCCGCGCGTTGGGCGAACGTCTCCGCGAGGCGGAGGTCCTCGTCCGTGAAGCGCGGGTCGGCAGCGAGCTTGTTGTGCGCCGCGATCACGCCGATCGCGCGGTCAGCGACGATCATCGGGACGAACAGTCCGGAGCGGAGGCCCATGCGGCGGGCGAGCTCCTGGTCGAGCTCGACGTCTTCCAGCGTCGAGTCGACGCGCTCGCTGCGCCGCCGCTCGAGCACCCGCCCGCTCTTGGAGCCGTCCCGCGAGAGCGTCGTGCCGACCATGTCCTCGGCCGCCGGCCCGGCGGCGGCCTCGATCCGCAAGTCGCCGTCGCCGGCGGGAATGACGATCACGACGAGCTCCGCGTCGATCAGGCCGGCGAGGCGCGTCGCGATCAGGTCGAGCAGGGGATGGAGCTCGGTCTCGCCCGCCAGGGCATTGCCGATCTCCGTCAGAGACTCGAGCTGCGCCAGCCACCGCGTCGCAGACTCGTACAGGCGCGCGTTCTCGATCGCAACCGCCGCCTGCGCTGCGAGCAGCGTCACGAGCTCCTCGTCCTCGCCGGTGAAATCCTCGCCGCTCTCCTTCTCGGACAGGTACAGGTTCCCGTAGGCGACGCCGCGCAGCATGATCGGCACGCCGAGAAACGTCCGCATCGCCGGGTGGTGGGGCGGGAACCCGACCGACCGCGGGTCCGTCGTCAGGTCGTGGAGCCGGAGAGGCTGCGCGTCCCGGATCAGCACACCGAGGATGCCGCGGCCGTGGGGGAGGTCGCCGATGCGCTCCTGCGTCTCCGGGTCGATCCCCGTCGTCAGGAAGCGCTCGAGCGCGCGGCCGGCGGGGTCGATGACGCCGAGGGCGGCGTACTTGGCGCCCGTCAGCTGTGCGGCCGCCTCGACGATCCGCTGTAGGAGCGTGTCGAGGGAGAGCTCCGACGTGACCGCGATCCCGGTCTCGATCAACCTCCGCCAGCGCGTCTCCATTCCGACGCAAGTATGGAACTCACACGGTGAGCGGCGCTAGCGGTGTTGGTCGAAGCCGGCGCGGATCCGTGTCAGTGCAATCCGGAGGCCGTCCGAAGGTACGTCGGGATTCAGCAGCGGGCTCTCCGCGCTGTCCGTGAGGAGCAGCCGGCAGCGTGCGGCGCAGATCGGCTCGAGCACGAGGTGCTCGTCGTCGAGCTCCTCGGCGAGCTGGGCGAGCTCCCCGGCGAGCGCCTCCACCCGCGAGGTGCGGAAGGTGCCCTCCTCGGCGAGCAGGCGGCGGATCGACCACGCCAGCCGGCTTCGCTCCTCGAGCGTTGCGAATTGCGCGGCCCGGTCACGGATCTCGGCGATCTCGTACGCGTCCGGGTCGAGCAGCAGGCGTTCGGATAGATCCCAGCGGCGGAAGAACGCACGGCCCCCGAGAACCGCGATCACGAGGCCGCCGAGAAAGAGCGGCAGAGCCAGCGTCGGCGCAACCTGCGTCGCGACGAGCGCCAGGCCGATCGCGATCGCCGCGAGCCCGAGATCCGCGCGTTCCTCGACGCGGAGGTCGCGCAGCTCCCGTCGCGCCTCGGGAGTGCCGATCGCGCTTGCCATGGGATCAGCGTGCCAGCAGGGGTGACGGAGCGCATCGTGGTGTCCGCGGATGGAGGTGCGGGCTTTCCGGCTACGAGGCCGACAGCAGTCGGCGCAACACGAAGGGCAGGATCCCGCCGTGCCGCAGGTAGTCGCGCTCCCGCGGCGTGTCGAGCCGGACGCGCGCGGTGAACTCCCTGTCGTCGGCCCGGACCGTGACCTCCTCCGCGTCGGCGTTTTCGATACCGGTGATGGAGAACGACTCGCGTCCGGTCAGGCCCAGCTTCTCGGCGTTCTCCCCCTTCCGGTACTGGAGCGGGAGGACGCCCATCATCAGCAGGTTCGAGCGGTGGATCCGCTCGTAGCTCTCGGCGATCACGGCGCGGACGCCGAGCAGCCTGGGACCCTTCGCCGCCCAGTCGCGGGAGGAGCCGGTGCCGTATTCGTTGCCGGCGAGGACGATCAGCGGCGTCCCCTCTGCGCGGTAGCGCTCGGCGACTTCGAAGATCGAGCCTTCCTCGCCGCTCGGGACATGGACGGTCCACGTGCCCTCGCTTCCGGGCACGAGCAGGTTGCGCAGGCGCACGTTCGCGAACGTGCCGCGCACCATCACCTCATGGTTCCCGCGGCGTGAGCCGTACGAGTTGAACTCCCGGCGCTCGACGCCGTGCTCGACGAGGTACCGGCCGGCCGGGCTGTCCGGCCTGATCGCGCCGGCTGGGGAAATGTGGTCGGTCGTCACGGAGTCGCCGAGCATGACCAGGCAGCGGGCGTCGGCGATGTCCTCGACCGGCGAGGGCTCGAGCTCCATCCCGTCGAAGTACGGCGGCCGCCGCACGTACGTCGAGTCCGGATCCCACGCGTAGAGGTCGCCGGCGGGAGTGTCGAGACCGCGCCAGGTCTCGTCACCGGTGAACACGTCGGCGTAGCGGCCGCGGAAGAGCTCTCCGGACACGGAGGCGGCGATCGTGTCGGAGATCTCCTCCGACGAGGGCCAGAGCTCGTGGAGGTAGACGTCGTTCCCGTCGGGATCCCGGCCGATCGGCTCGCTCGTCAGGTCGACGTCCATCCGGCCGGCGAGCGCGTAGGCGACGACAAGCGGCGGGGAGGCGAGGTAGTTGGCCTTCACCTCCGGATGGATCCGCGCCTCGAAGTTGCGGTTGCCCGAGAGGACGGCGCAGACGACGAGCTCGTTCTCGGCGACCGCGGCCGAGATCTCTTCCGGCAACGGCCCGGAGTTCCCGATGCAGGTCGTGCACCCGTACCCGACGGTGTGGAACCCGAGTGCCTCGAGGTACGGGGTCAGGCCCGCCTTCTCGTAGTAGTCGGTGACGACGCGCGAGCCGGGAGCGAGGCTCGACTTCACCCACGGCTCCCGGTCGAGGCCGCGCTCGACCGCCTTCTTCGCGAGCAGGCCGGCGGCGACCATCACCTGCGGGTTCGAGGTGTTCGTGCAGCTCGTGATCGCGGCGATGACGACGCTGCCGTGGTCGAGCTCGAACTCGATGTCTCCGAGCGTGACGTGCGCGTGCGCAGGCTCGTGCTCCCCGACGACCGCGACCGCGGGGGCCGGCGCCCCGGCGAGATCGTGATGTCCCGGCTCGACGTAGGCGGGCGGGTCCGACGCCGGAAAGCTCTCGGCGCCGGCCTCGTCCTTCGCATTGCCGTAGTCGACCCCGAAGCTCGGTAGCTCGCCGACGAACGCGTCCTTCGCGCTGCGCAGCGGCACGCGGTCCTGCGGCCGGCGTGGCCCGGCCAGACTCGGCTCCACGGTGCCGAGGTCGAGCTCGACGACCTGCGAGTAGGTCGGGTGGTCCTCGGCCTCGTGCCAGAGCAGGTTCTCCTTGCAGTACGCCTCGACGAGGGCGACGCGCTCCTCCGGCCGGCCGGTGAGGCGCAGGTACTGGATCGTCTGCTCGTCGACGGGGAAGAACCCGCACGTCGCCCCGTACTCCGGCGACATGTTCCCGAGCGTCGCGCGGTCGGCGAGCGAGAGCGCGGCAAGGCCGGGGCCGAAGTACTCGACGAACTTTCCGACGACGCCCGTCCGGCGCAGGATCTCGGTCACCGTCAGGACGAGGTCGGTCGCGGTCGCCCCTTCGGGCAGCGCGCCGGAGAAGCGGAAGCCGACCACCTGTGGCACGAGCATCGAGAGCGGCTCGCCCAGCATCGCCGCCTCGGCCTCGATCCCGCCGACGCCCCAGCCGAGCACGCCGAGGCCGTTGACCATGGTCGTGTGCGAGTCTGTGCCGACGAGCGTGTCGGGGAACGCCCGGCCGTCGCGCGACTCGACGACGCGCGCCAGGTACTCGAGGTTGACCTGGTGGACGATGCCGGTCCCGGGCGGGACGACCTTGAAGTCCGCGAAGGCGCCCTGGCCCCAGCGGAGGAAGGCGTAGCGCTCGCGGTTGCGCTCGAACTCGAGCTCGACGTTGCGGCTGAACGCGAGGCGCGTGGCGAACTCGTCGACCTGCACGGAGTGGTCGATCACGAGCTCGGCGGGAATGACCGGGTTGATCCGGCTCGGGTCGGCGCCGAGGTCCTCCATCGCGTTCCGCAACGCGGCGAGATCGACGATCGCCGGGACGCCGGTGAAATCCTGGTGGAGGACGCGGCTCGGCCGGAAGGAGATCTCGCGGCTCGGCTCGTCGTTTGCGACCCAGCCGGCGATCGCCTCGGCGTCCCCGGCACTCCCCGCCCGGAGCACGTTCTCGAGCAGGACGCGGAGGGTGTAGGGCAGGCGCACCACGTCCCACTGCTCCTGGAGCGCATCGAGGCGGAAGATCTCGTACGTCTCCCTTCCGACCTTCAGCGTCCCGGCTGCGTCCACGCCCCTATTCCATCAGACGTCATACTCTCGCGGTCGTCCCGAAAGGAGGCTCGAGATGGCGTTCGAGGAGCTGAAGGAGCGGCAGGCGTTCGTCTGGGGAAACGGTGCGTTCGAGCAGGTCAGCGACACCGTGGCGGACGCGCACGAGGGGATCGTCGAGACCCTCGCGCCGGCGGCGGGAGAGACGTGGCTGGACGTGGCCTGCGGGACCGGGGCGGTGTCCTCGCGCGCGGCGGCGGCAGGCGCGAGCGTGACCGGGATCGATCTCGCGCCCGCCTTGATCGAGACGGCGAAGCGGATCGCGCAGGAACGCGGCCTCGAGATCGACTATCGAGTCGGGGACGCCGAGCGACTTGACGTCGCCGACGCGAGCTTCGACGTCGTCTCGTCGACCTTCGGCGTGATGTTCGCGCCGGACCATGCGCGTGCTGCCGCCGAGCTCGCCCGGGTGACCAAGGCGGGCGGTCGCCTCGGGCTCGCGACCTGGACGCCCGAGGGCGGCGTCGGGAAGATGTTCCAAGTCACTGCGAAGTTCCAGCCGCCGCCTCCCGAGGGAGCGGGAGTGCCGCTCGACTGGGGCCGGGAGGAGTACGTCGAGTCGCTGCTCGGCGATGCATTCGACCTCCGCTTCGAGCGGCGCGTCTCGACGTACCGGACCGACAGCGGCGAGGACTACTGGCGGTTCTACGTTGCGAACTTCGGCCCGGTGAAGACGATCGCCGAGTCACTGGACGACGAGGGCCGCGAGGAGTTTCACCAGGCCTGGGTCGAGTTCGTCGAGACGAACTATCGCTCGAACGGCTCGATCGAGCACGACCGCGAGTATTTGCTTACGCTCGGCATCCGCCGCTGACGGCCGGTTTCCGACGGCGAGTGCCTGGCACTCCGGGTGGAACGAATCCGAGACTCCTTATCCCCAGCTCGGCTCCGTCATCGGCCGGAACGCCGTCTCGAGGATCCGGTGGTTGCGCGGGCGGGTGAGGACGAACACGACCACCTCGGCCACGTCCTCGGCGGTCATCATGCCGGCCAGCGCCTCGGGCTTCCGGCCGCGCCCGTCCTCGAGCGCGAACTCGGTGGCGACGCCGCCGGGACAGACGTTCGTGCAGCGGACGCCCTGCTCGCGGAGCTCGTGGTCGAGTGCCCGTGTGAACCCGACCTGCCCGAACTTCGAGGCGCAGTAGACCGCCTCGTACGGCAACCCGCGCCGCCCGGCCTCCGAGGCGAGCGTGACCACGTCCGCCTCTCCGCTCTCGAGGAGATGGGGCAGCGCCGCGCGGACGGTGTAGAGCGTTCCCCTCAGGTTGACGTCGATCATCTCCTCGAGGAACCGGGGCTCGAGCTCGAGGAACGGTCCGTAGGCGCCCACGCCTGCGTTCGCGACGACGATGTCGAGCCGGCCGAACCGCTCGACGGTGGCCGCGACCGCTGCGTCGACCTGCTCGGAGCCGCTGACGTCACACGCGACTCCGATCGATTCAGGCAGTCCGAGGTCGTCGCCCCGCCGCGAGGCGAGGCCGACCTTCACTCCCGCCGCGGAGAGCGAGCGGGCGACGGCGGCTCCGATCCCGCCGCTGGCGCCGGTGACGAACGCGACCTTCCCGTTCAAGCTGGTCATTGCTCCTCCAGTCTTCGCAGTGCCGGATAAAGAGACCTGAAGCGCGCGTACCCGTCCTCGTAGACGCGCTGCCACTCGGGGTCGGGCTCGACCGCGTCGCGCACGCGCACGCAAGCGGCGACCGCTGCACCGGCATCGGCGAACGTGCCGGCCGCGACGCCGCCGAGCAGCGCCGCGCCGTAGGCCGCGCCCTCCTCGACCGCCGCCCGTTCGAGCGGGATGCCGAGCACCGAGGCGACGATCCGCAGCCAGAGCTCGCTCCGGGCGCCGCCGCCGGAAACACGGCCGATCGTCGGCTCGACCCCGAGCTCCCGCAGCAGCTCGAGCGAGTCGCGGAGCCCGTAGGCGACGCCTTCCAGCACCGCGCGCACGAGCGCCCCGCGGTCGTGGCGGAGCGAAAGCCCCACGAACGCGCCGCGCGCGTCCGGGTCCGCATGCGGGGTCCGCTCACCCTGGAGGTAGGGCAGGAACGTCAATCCCTCCGTGCCGGCGGGCCAGCGCTTCGCCTCCGTGACGAGCTCGTCGTACGACCCGCCGACGGCGTCACGCAGCCAGCGCAGCGACCCCGCCGCGGACAGCATCACGCCCATCGCTTCCCACGTATCCGGTACCGCGTGGCAGAAGACGTGGAGGCGCGCCTGCGGGTCGGTGCAGTAGCCGTCGAGTGCCGAGAACACGACCCCCGACGTGCCGAGCACGACCGAGAGCGGTCCGGGCCCGACGACGCCGACCCCGAGCGCACCTGCCTGCTGGTCGCCGGCCCCGCCGATCTCGGTCGACTCGCGCACCGGAGGCAGCCACTCGATCGGGATCTCGAGCGCTTCGCAGACCTCTCGGCTC
>JBKPRD010000289.1:0-5215 GCA_046734415.1 Actinomycetota bacterium
GGCAGCCGGCGCCGACCTGAGGAAGCTGCTCACCGCCTACACCGCGCCGTCGGGCGATGTCACGATCCTCGGTCTCGACACCGACGGCGCCGCGATCGCAGCGGGCTCGGATCCGGTCGTCTACAGCCTCGGCGGTCTTCCCCCCAACACGCGCTTCCGCCTGCTCGTCTGGAACGCCGACGGGAGCGGCACGAACATCGAGATCGGGTTCGTCGACACCGACTCGAACGGGACGATCGAGTTCTCGGTCCCGCTCCAGGGGGTGTTCGCCCTCACGACTGTGCCGCTGGGCTCTCTCCCCTGGTGAGGCGGCGTGCCGGGCTCGACAGACCCTGCTCCGGAGGCGATCACCAGGTCGGCGCTACTCCGGCGGTCGGGTGTCGCGGCGGCCGCCCTGGCCTTCGGCGGTGCGACGGGACGTCGCGCGTTCGCGGGCCCCCTGAGGTACACGGGGCGACAACTCAAGGGCAGCCTCTCGATCGCTCAATGGCGGCACGTCGTACCGGAGTACGACGTCTGGTTCGACCTGACGTGGGCGCAGACCTGGGGCGAGGAGAACGACGTCCAGGTCGACATCGACCACCTCTACACCACGCGTCTCCCGCCGGTGGCCGCCGCAGAGGTGAAGGCGCAGCAGGGCCATGACATCTTCGGCTTCCAGGCTCCGCCGCCCGCGTACGAGGACCAGGTGATCGACCACGCCGCGATCGTCCGCGAGATCGAGCGTGCCGTCGGCACGTACGGGGATGTCGGGTTGCGAAGCACATACAACCCGAAGACGAAGAAGTACTTCGGCGTTTCCGACAACTACGTCCCTGCTCCTGTGCTCTGGCGCCACGATCTCTGGAACGACATCGGCGAGTCGCCGGCGTCCTGGGACCACGTGCGACTCGCCGCCCCGAAGCTGAAGGCGGCCGGCCATCCGATCGGCATCGGGCAGTCGAACGAGCACGAGTCGAACGTCGCTCTGATCGCGTTCATGATGTGCTTCGGCTCGTTCATCCAGGACGAGTCCAACGCCCTGACGATCGACAGCAAGAACACCGTCGAGGCCGTGCAGTTCATGGCCGACCTGTACAGCCGCGGTGAGGAGAACCAGATCTTCTCCTGGACCGAGGCGTCGAACAACCAGCTCGTCTTCTCCGGCAGGGGGTCGATGATCGTCAACGCAATCTCAGCCGTCCGCCTGGCCGAGAGTCTGCAACTTCCGTTCGTGAACGACCTCTGGTTGTGGCCGATGCCGAGGGCGCAAGGCAGGCTCGGGCTGGCGCAATCGACCGGCGTCTACTCGATCTGGAAGTTCGCGCAGAACAGGGAGACGGCCGAGAAGTTCATCGCCGACCTCTGCATCGGCTACCGGGATGCGACGATCGCCTCGAAGCTGTTCAACTTCCCCAGCTTTCCCGGAGCCTTTCCCGCGGCGCAGATCTACAAGACCGCTGCGGCAGACACACACCGACCCCGCGGCAAGTACACGATCCTCACCACGATCGCATCGAGGGACACCCACAACATCGGCTACCCCGGGTATTCGCATGTCGCTCTCGACGAGACGCTCAACAGGTTCCTGATCCCGTCGATGTTCGCCGCCGTCTCGCAGGGCAGGATGAGCGCCGCGGCTTCTGTTCGGGCGACCGCCAGGGAGATGAGGCAGATCTGGGCCAAGTGGAAGGCCGCGGGCAAGCTCTAGCTGCCAGCCAGATCTCGCGGGCGGCACCGACGGCCGCTCCGATCGTCAAGGTGGTCCTTCATCCCTTGGCGAGAAGTCCGACCCGATTCTTGCGGGTCGGACTTCTCCTTCTAAGCGCGGGCGGCGCAGGCTCCTGCATACCGTGTTGGTATGGCCGCCGCCGTCCTGCTCGTTGACCCGAAGTTTCCCCACAACGTTGGCAACGCGCTACGCGCATGCGCGCTGCTCGATGCGCACGTACTCGCCTGGACAGGACTTCGGCCAACCGCTGCTCGATGCGTTCGAGGCACAGACCGGAGATTCTCTTGAAGGTCATTGCGCGTGATGGGGTCAACTCCAGACCTCGACGATCGACCAGCCGACGAAGAACCCCACGCATAATCGGGCGGCGCGTAGAAGCTGTAGAACGCCTCCAGCCCAGGGACCCTGAGCGGCCAGGGCTCGCCCGCGCGACCGCCTTGTGCGGCCAGAACAGGTACCCGTCGTACTCGCAATCGAGTGCGAAGGGGAGGCGGCTCCTACGAGGTCGTGTTCGTTGAGAGAACCCTGCGCCAGAGCCACCGTCGATGAGCCGACCGCCTTTCCCGCCACGGCGACTGCGCCAGAACCTCCGACCAGTGCTCTGAGTTCGTACCCCGTCGTCAGTGCGACAGCCGACTACTGCGCCAGTGGCCGATACCTGCGAGGCATGTAAAGGACCCGCAGCGTTTCACGGGCGGCTGCGTCAAGGCTCAGGGCAGACCGGGTCCTGGCCTGCTGCGGTGATTTGCCGGCAACGAGAGACCGTGCCAGGCTTGCGGCTTAGGAGGTGCTGGTCGTCACGAAGATCAGGCTTTGGCCGCCCGGGCTGACACCACCGTAGGCATGTCGTTCGATCCTCTGAAGTGGGCGACGCGTGTGGTGCTTCTCGCGCTCTCGCTGACGATCGCGATCGACCTGGTCGCCGTGGTCTCGGATGCCTCGTACCACAGCCTCGTCGAACGGATACCGGGCGGGGGCGTGACTCCGGAACAGGCGCAAGCCGCTGACGACCGGCAAAGCAAGATCGGCGTGGTGCAGCTCGTTCTCTTCGGCGCCACCGCGATCGTCTTCATTCTCTGGTTCTCTCGCGCCTATCGGAACCTCGGCCGCCTCGGCATCTACGGCCTCCGCTGGAGTGAGCGCTGGGCGGTTGGCGCGTGGTTCGTCCCGCTGCTGAACTTCGTGCGGCCGAAATCGATCGCGAACGACATCTGGCGTGGAAGCGATCCCGGCTTGGCGGCGCATGCGCCGCTTCCCCCGGGCGGCGACCTGGGTCGCGTGCCGTGGTACCACACCGCGTGGTGGCCCTGTTCATCGTCTCTGGCCTGTTCGAGCGGTTTGCCAACCAGCACTTTCTCAACGCGGACACGGCGTCAAGCCTGTCGTCTGCAACGGCGGAGCTGCTGGTCAGCGACTCCCTCGACATCGTCGCGGCCGCCCTCGCGATCGCCATCGTCTACCAGACGGTCAAGCGCCAGCGCCTGCGAGCACGTGTTCTCGCTGACCACGCCGCTCAAAGCGGGGACCGCACGTAGCCCCAACCAGCAGTGGCACAACTCCCGTCAGAGTCAGCCTCGGAGCAGTTCAAGAGCCTCACCGTCCGCACGGAGTGAAGGCGCGCGTCGGTCCACTGAGGGAGTTTCGAGAGCCTCTACCGGGAGTTCCTTGACATCTTTGCCACAAGGCGAGCCACGCGCCAGTTGTGCGCCTCCGCAAACGAGCGCATTCGGGGTTCTGACGCGTCCCTACGCGCGTATCAGGGGACTCCGCATGAACGAGCCGAATGCCGATTTGGCTTGTCGACGTGGAGGGGCAGGGGTGGGGTGGTACCCACCCCCAAGATGGCGCAGCACGCTTGCATAGGAGGACGGGGCGAGCGCATGACAGATTGATGGGGTGTACGACCGTCTGGCCGCGCTGTCCGTGGAGATCGACGATTACCGACTCGAGCGGCTCGAGTTGCCGGGCGCGCACGATTTCGCCCGCGTGACGACGACCGTGGTGATGCGTGGCCATGGCATTGAGGGCCGCGGTGAGGACGTGACCTACACGGCGTCCGACCACGACGACTATCCGGACCGTCTACCGCTCGCCGGGCGCCGCGCCCTGGACGCGCACTCGCGGTTGCTCGATGGCTGCGAGTTGTTCCCGAATGGTGCATCGATGCCCGCTTCTGTGGACTACCGCCGCTGGGCGTTCGAGAGTGCCGCGCTCGACCTCGCGCCTTAGGCAGAACAGGCTGACGTTGGGCGACGCAGTTGACCGCGAGTACCGACCCGTGCGCTTCGTTATGTCGACGCGCGACGAAATCGAGCCGTGGCTCGAAGCGAACTCGGAGCTCGAGTTCAAGCTCGACCCGACCAGTGACTGGACCGATGCCCGGGTCCGCGAGCTCGCCGCGCTCGATCGCGTCCGTGTCCTTGACCTAAAGGGGCAGTACGAGGGCACGCCGGTCGACCAGCCTCCGGACCCGAGGCTTTACCGCTCCGTGGCTACCCTCTTTCGCGACGCGATCATCGAAGACCCGGCGCTGAACGACGCCACGCGCGACGCCTTGCACGGGAGCGAGGACCGCTGGAGCTGGGACGCGCCGATCCATTCGCTCGACGACGTCCGGGCGCTCGAACGCGAGCCGCGCTTCCTGAACATCAAACCCTCTCGCTTCGGCACCATGGCACGGCTGCTCGAAACGATCGACTGGTGCGAGCAGAACGGCGTCGTGATGTACGGCGGCGGACAACTCGAGCTAGGCGTCGGGCGCCTACAGATCCAAACGCTCGCAAGCCTCTTCTACGCCGATGCGCCGAACGACGTAGCGCCTTCCGTCTACAACGAGGGAGATCCGCACGCCGAGCTGCCGCGCAGCCCACTCGAGTCGCCCAAAGCGTTCTAGGGTCAGGGATCTAGGTCGAGAGCAACGCGGGTTTAGAACTCGAACCGGAATGAAGGGACCCGTTCGCTGACGACGAAGGCCGTCGGTACCTGTCGTCAAGCTTGGAGGGGTGCCGATGGCTGCTGCGCCGTGGATTGTGTCGGACGAGTTGTGGGTGCGGATCGAGCCGCTGTTGCCGAAGGTCGAGCGGCGCTTCCGCTACCCGGGTCGCAAGCGGTTGCCGGATCGGGCCGCGTTGCAGGGGATCCTGTTCGTGCTGCACACGGGGATCGCCTGGCGGCATCTGCCGGCGGAGCTCGGTTTCGGTGGCGGCTCGACCTGCTACCGGCGGATGGACGAGTGGCAGCGGGCTGGGGTGTGGGAGCGGCTGCACGCGGTCCTGCTCGCTGAGCTACGCGCCGCCGGCGAGCTCGAATGGTCGCGGGCGATCGCCGACTCCAGCCACGTGCAAGCGAAAAAGGGGGCTCCGAGACGGGCCCGAGCCCAGTTGATAGAGCCAGAAACGGCTCCAAGCATCACCTACTTGTAGACGCGGCCGGGATCCCGCTGGCCTGGACGGTCACCGGCGGCAACCGCAACGATGTCACCCAGCTCGTCCCGCTGGTCGAGCG
>JBKPRD010000290.1:0-9922 GCA_046734415.1 Actinomycetota bacterium
CGGCGTCGCGTTTGCCTCCGCGGCACTCGCGGATAACCCGCAGTTCAACAAGGGCCCGACCTACTCGCCCACGACCACTGCCCTGACCGCCACTGGCAAGGCGACAGGGATGGGGAACTCGCCGACGCGGGCGTTCCTGACCGCTGAGTCGATCAGCGTCACTTTCCAGTGCCAGAACCACGGGCAGAACTTTGCCCCTGGGCATCCTGCTGTCTCGAACGCGGTCACCGGCCCGGTCGAGGAGATCTCGCCGCACAACGGCCAGATCACCTTCAACGTCTCGCTGCCAGCGACGCCGCCGGACGCGGCGGACGTGTGTCCGAGCAAGAAGTGGACTGTGGTCGTTTTCCATGTGGACTATCTCGGTGTCGTCCTGCACATCCAGCAGAACGGCGTCGACATCCTCACCGACGAGGCCGGCGACTTCCACACCAGCCCGTAGACATCCAAAGCTCAAAGGGGGCCGGGCATGACCCGGCCCCCACCTCGGGTGGGCGGCACCTCTCGGTCGAGGGCGCGCTCGGCCGCGTCCTCGCCGTCGTCTTCGCGGCGATGCACGACGGCACCCGGGCGGATCGCACTTCGCGAGTCGGATCGCAGCCGTGCTTTAGTGTTCAGCCAGGCGGCGGCGCGCTGGGGAACCAGTTGCGGCGCCCTCTGCCCTGAGAGGGGCGAGGGGCAGGCAGGCGCCGCGCCTCGACCCTAGGCCGGAGCCGGCGGAGGCGCCTAGTTCGTTTGGGCCAACTTTGGCCGGTGTACCAGGGGTGATTCGAACGTGTGTGATCCCGACGGCTCAGATACGAGTAGGCCGCTCGAGCTCGGCCGCGTTGTCCTCACGACCGCCTGCGTCAGCGGCAAGAGGTCGTGATGGAGGCCGCTACCGGCGCGAGAAGGCCGCGTTTCCCCGACTCTCCCACGCCTTACTCACCAAGGGCTCACCAATCTGAGCCGACCTCGAACTGAAGCAGGAGGTGACAAGCTGTCGCAGTTCCCGCAAAGGGCGACGGTTTGGAAGGGCCTTATGGCGCGTTCTTTTGACGCGTCCCGAGCCTTCGGTTCCCGCCGTTCTGCCGGCCACGACACACCGAGCACGCGCTCTCGTCGAAGCTCGTGGCTCACGGACTCAGCGTCGGCACTGGGGCGGCGTTCGACGCCGTGCCGACGTTCCCCGACGTGTCGACTGCGCGGACGACGTAGACGGAGCCGGGTGGGGGCGCTGTGTCCTGGAAGGACGGGCGGACGAGCAGGACGGTCGTGAGCGGCGCCCACGGACCTTCGGGCGAGTTCGCGCGGTAGACGGCGTAGCCGGCGAGGTCGACTTCGCGGCTCGGCTGCCAGGTGAGGGTGACGCCGGTGTTCGCCGCCGTCGCGACCAGTCCCGTCGATGCGGCGGGAGCCGCTTCGTCGGCGAGCAGGAACGGCAGCTTCCGCGCGAGTGGCGGCGCGACGAAGTCGCGGGCGTCGCTCTGTGGGAACCAGCCCCAGCCGGGTAGGTCGTCGTGCAGGCAGGTCGCACCGGCGAGGACGGCGGTCGCGCGATCGGCGAGCGCCTCGAGCGGCGTCTGCGTCAAGGCGGTAGCCCTCAGCACGGCCGCGTAGAGGCGCCGGCGCAGATCGTCGCGGATGATCGCGCGGGCGATCGCGACCGTCGCCCTCTTCGTTGCGAGCGTGCGCTCGAATGCGGCCCGCTTGCCTCCGAACCGACTGTCGATCACGCGTTGCTCGCCCGCGACCACTGCGCGCTCGTCCACCTTCACGCCTGCGAGCAGCCTGCGCGCGAAAAGCGCGTCGAGCGCAACCCGGCGGTCGTTCGTGAAGCGGGTGAGAACGTCGATCTGACTGGCCAGGATCGGCCCGCCGGCGAAGGTGCAGAACTGCCCCGGCCGCAGGACGATCTGCCCCTCGGTCAGCGACGCCTTAAACGCGAGCCCGGCCGCGGCCGGGCCGTCGCAGAGAGCCGTGTCGCGCGCCCAGAGATACACGCAGGCGGCGGCAGCCTTGTCAGCGTCGACACTCTCGGGACCGAACGTGCCCCACCCCCAGGAGATGACGGTGAAGAGGCCGCCGTCCTGCGCGACCTGCTGAGCCGCCAGTGCATTCCACTTCACGAACCGCAGCCACTGCTCGCGCGGCTGCAGTCCCTGCCGGCCACCGATCCCCGGCGTGGGTGCGGAGTGGAAGCCGAGCACGAGCCCGAGCTGGCTGTCCGGGATGCCGATCTGCTCGAAGAGCTCCAGAGATGTGCGCATCCCGAGCCGCATCCGCCGGTTGCCCGCGACCGCGCCCATCCGAGTGATCCGCGGCGCATCGTAATAGGCCTCGTAGGCGAGCCCGCCCGTCTGCGCCGCTTGGCGCCACCACTCGGCCGCGTCGCCGGCGACGCTCGGCGCCCCGTGTACGAGCAGCACCGGCCGGGCTCCGCCGGCGGCGAGCCGTT
This sequence comes from Actinomycetota bacterium, assembly GCA_046734415.1. Classification (GTDB taxonomy): domain Bacteria; phylum Actinomycetota; class Thermoleophilia; order Gaiellales; family Gaiellaceae; genus DATBLE01. Next base: position 2,438 of record JBKPRD010000290.1, read on the forward strand.
GCATCAGCGTCAGCACATTGGCGCGGTACTGCGTGACGTTCGCGCTCCACGGCGTCACTACAGCTGCGCCGAGCAGTTCGTTGAGGATGATCCACGGCGTTGCGCACGCGGTCTGCGTCTGCGCCCGCTTCAGCAGCGCGTCGGCGGCCGTGGGGATCGACGCCGCGTCGGCCGGGTCGGCCGGCTCGCCGACCAACGTCGGCAGCGTCCGCACGAAAAGGACCGTCGCCGCCCCGCCCGCCCGGAACGCGGCCGGGACGACCGGGCCGCTTGTCGCGACGACAACGCCCGGGCGCGTGAAGACCGCACGGACGTCTTGGGTCAACGATGGCTCGCCGTAGTCGATCCAAACGGGCGCGGTCTCCGGCAGCCCGCAGTTGGCGAGCGGCGCTGCCTGCGACCGCGCTCCAAACGAGGCCGAGACGACCAACGCAAGCACTGCAGCCGCAGCGACGAGGCGTCCTGCCATCGGCGCTCCTTCGACACACCTACTGTCGCACCCGCGCCACCCGAGCGCAAGGAGTCAATTCGCGCCAAGCGCCCTCGCCGGGGCGAGCTGATCCGTCCGTGGTAACGCATCGAGCTGCCAAGGAGCGCATGAACCCACGTCGGGTGCTCGAACGCGCGAGCGGTCGGCGCCTGTTTGCAGGCTCGGCCGATGCTGCGTCCGGGCAGGCGGGGTTCGGCGTGGCAGCGCGAGCCGGGGACGTGGCCTGCGGCGGGAAGATCGCTGCGCCGATCACCGTCTTGTCTTACGGAAAGCTGGCAAAAACGTCTACATGGAGTAGTATCCGTCGGTCCAATACTGGGACTAGCTGATCTTGTTGGCGAAGTCGACTGCGGCCTGAAGGGAGAGGGGATTTGACACAGCACCTAGGCACCGGCTATCGGAAGCATCGAAAGGGGGCCTGGGGCTTCACGCTCGCCTTGGCCTTCATCCTCGCCGCCGTCGTCATCCCGCTTGCCAGCGGGAGTACGAGCGGCGGTCGCCCCGCGACATACATGTTCGCGGGCAACGCAGGTGCGTGTGCGGGACAAGGGTCGCTGACGTTCGACGTCACATTGACGAACACCTCGAAGACGCAGAGCCTCGGCTCGGCTGACCTCTATGCGCCGGCGAACATCACGGTCACCGCCGCCTCGATCGTGTCCGGTGGTGGATCGACAGCGAGCATCGCCCGTACGACGTACCCGAATCCTGTCACCCCGGACACCAACGATCCGACTTCCACGGGGCGCTCCCTGATCTCGCTCCGGAACCTCCAAGTCCCGGGCGGCCAGACGCCGTCCGCGGCGGTGATCGTGCACGTCACAGCGAACGTCGGGGCACCGGGTAAGAAGTACTGGTACTCACTGGTCAAGCAGGCGAACGACTTCAACCCCGGCGACCTCGATCTCTCGAACACGCTCAGCATCCAGGGCAGCAATCCGTACGTCGACATCGAGACCTGCACGCTCGCGTTTACCCAGCAGCCTCCGAACCCGTGGCAGAAGGCGACGAAGGCGTCTCCGGCGGTCGCAGTGGCACTGAAGGCGGGAAGTACTCCAGTTCCGTCGAGCGGGCTGAACCCTTCGCTCGCGGTGCTTGCTGGTAGTGCGGGAACGACAGGCAACTTCGATTTCGGCACTGCAAGTTACGACTCGAACAGCTTCACCTGGACGTGGCCGGACGCGATGCCGAACGCGACTGCGCCGAGCGGTGCGTACAACCTCGTCGCATCGGGATCGGGGGTTTCCTCTGCCACCTCCGATTCGGACTCCAACACCGCCGGCAACCAGCCGTTCCAGGTTGCCGACAGCGTCTGCCCCGCCGGTCAGAAATGTCCTCCCGCGGAATCGAACCTCGATCCCAATGCGCAGGGAACGGTGGCACTCGGCATCAACAACACGCTTCCCGGACCCGTCACGATCGACTTCGGCCCGGCTGGGGTCGCCGATCCGCTGTGCTCGCCCTGGAATCGCGCCTTCTACACGGATGCCTCCGGGACGACCGTCTACTTCCCGAGCGTCACCCTGAACTACAGCTGGGGAACGAAGATGCTGCAGGTCACGTATCTCGTCCGGAACTCGGAATGGGTGCTCACGAACGTGTCACGTGGTAACCAGGACATGGAGTTCTGCGTCAACGCCAGGCATCAGGTCGATACCTACAAGAACGGCGATCCGCAGACAAACCCGTTGGCCGTACCTTTCACCGGGAAGTACGGGCCTGCGAAGTGGAACCCCACCGACCAGTACTTCCACGGCGTGATCTACACGGTCGCGAACCCGAGCAAGGTCACGGCCGACCCGGCGGTGTGTGGCCGCGGGACGGTGGATCTTCCCACCGGCCTCAACGGGGCAACGGAGCAGTGGCGGTCGTGGACGGTCTGCATCCCGTACGACTGGGATTGGAATTTCAAATAGGTCGACCTTGTGCGACGACGAGGAGCGCCTGACGGCGCTCCTCGTCATTCCTGGCGAACGTCGGGAATTGCCACCACGCCGAGACCTTCGAGTATGGCGTCCCTGCGTGTCGCATAGTCCTGATCGCCGCGGCCCGTGAGCTCAGCGAGACGGTCGAGCGCATCGAACGTGAGACCGACCTCGTAGTCCGGGCTCTTGAAACCCGCATCCGGCGCTCCCGAGCGAGCGACGGCGAGGCTGTCCTCGAACCCTTCTCGTGCCTCGTCGAGGCGTCCACTCTCCATCAGCGCCAGGCCCCGCACCCTCTGCAGCGCCGCGACGAGCATCGGGTCCCGACTGCGATCTACCTCAGAGACGGCCGCAGTCGCATGCGCCAGGGCGCTTTCGGCATCTCCGTGCAGAAGGAGGCACTGAGCGATGCGAAGCTCCGCCTCGAGCTCCTCGCTTCTTCGGTCTCCGGCCTCGCGAAAGGCATCTCTCGACTCTTCGAGGAGCGGCAATGCCTCGTCGAAGCGGCCTTGCTGGGCGACCGCGTACCCGAGAAGACGCGTAGCCTCGGCGGCGATCGTGCCGGCTTCCGCGCCAGGAGCCTTCCATACCCGAAGTGCCTCGCGAGCTCTCGACTCAGCCTCCTCGGCACGCCCCTGGTCGGCGAGCATCTCGCCGATGTTGAGGTCGCTCATCGCCGCCGAGTAGCTGTCGCCGATCTCCTCGTCGAGGTCGCGAGAGCGCTTCTCGAGCCGAATACTCTCCTCCCAGCGGCCCGCGAGGTAGGCACGCGCGGCCAGCACGTTGACGGTCGCGGAGACGCCTCTGAGATTCCCGGCCCGCTCGAAGTACTCCAACGCGCGCTCGGCGTACGGCTCGTCGCTCTCGCGGCCGAGCCCGACGTTCGCGAGGTCGAGGACGAAGTACGCGCGGCCGATCGAGACGTCTGCGGTACCGCCTGACGCATCGGCCTCGGAGATCGCACGCTGCGCCCACTCGAGAGCGTCTTCATACCGCTGTTGATAGGCCCTCGTTCGCCCGTACCACGCACACAGCTCCGCCCTGATTGCCGCGGCGATCGCCCCCTCGAGCCCTTCGAGGAGTTCGAGCCCGCGCGTCAGATACCGCAGGGCCTGCGGGTACCGCTTCTGCCGGAGTGGGACGTCCATCTGCTTGATGACCAGCCTCGCTTCCGAATACGGGTCATCGGGGTCGACGTGCTCCTGCGCGATACGGTAGGCCGCGGTGGCGGCTTCGTAGCGCCCGAGCAAGAAGCGCGCATGGCCAAGGGCGCTCGCGACCTCGTAGATCTCCCGGGAGGGAACGTCGAAATGATGTGCAGCCTCGAGGGCCCGCTCGAAGAAGGTCGCCGCGTCGGCATGCGCGTACACGGCCTCGGCCTGCTCTCCGCCCATCCGCGAGTACTTCCACGCCAGGAGCCAGCGGCCGGCGTTGAAGTAGTGCAACGAGAGGAGCTCCGCCACCTCCTCGGGACGATCTCCCTGGCTTCCCTCGATGACCTCGGCAACGCGCCCGTGCAGTTCTCGCCGTCTCTTGTAGGAGAGCCCTTCGTAGGCAGCGTCGCGAATGAGCGCATGCCGGAAGCGGAAAGCGCCGGCGACGGCGGGGTCGCGCTCGACGAACTCGCCCAGTCGGTCCCACGCCTCGGAACCGGCGGCTACGACAGAGTCACCCTCGAGTACGTCCTGGATGAGCGTGCCGGAAAACGACACGCCAAGCACGGATGCCCACCGAAGTAGTGCACGATCGCCCGGCGCGAGCTGGTCAATGCGCGTCGCGACGAGCGCTTCGACCGTCTCGGGGAGCTCCTTCGCCTCTTCGCTCGTCTCACCCACGCTCGCCAGCCGCTGCAGGAAGAGCGGGTTGCCCGCGCCGCGTTCCATCAGGGCGGCAAGCTCTTCATCGGTCAGCCGACGGTCGCCCGCAGCTGCCAGTGCCAGCTTCCTCGCGTCTTCGGCCGGAAGTGGCTCGAGCCGCAGCGTCAGCGCCGGGAGCGGCGGCGTGCCTTCGGCGGCGGCGAAGCCGCCTTCGATCGGCCGTCGCGTGGTGCAGGCCAGCCACGGCCGCGTCGGGAGCTGGGTCCCGAGGTAGCGCAGGAGCTCGGACGAGGCATCGTCCATCCAGTGCACGTCGTCGAAGACGAGGAGCGTCGGCGAGTCGAGGAGCTGGCCGAGGAGCGCGCCCATCACCCCGTGGAGGCGAGCGCGCCAGAACGCCGGGTCGAGGTTCTCGACCTCGGTCGTCGTCTCCACCTCGATGTCGAGCGGAGCGGCGAGAAGAGGTGTCCAGGGAACGAGGTCTTCGTCCACCACAGCCAGGCGCTTTTCGAGTGTCACTCGGTTGCGCGCGCCTCCGCCGTTCAGCTCGACGTCGAGGAGCGAGCGGAGAAAGGGGCGAAACGGGTAGTAGGGCGTCGACGCCTCGTATTCCTCGCACCGCAGGGAGATCTGCCGCATGTCGACGCAGTTCTCGCGCAGCTCCTGGGCGAGCCGCGACTTCCCGATCCCCGGTTCGCCGACGAGCTCCACGAGCGTTCCGAAGCCCATCCGCACCGGTGCGACGGAGGCTGACAAGACGGCGCGCTCCCGCTCGCGGTCCACGAATGGAAGCGCCTCCGTGACCTCGTCCGCTGCTTCCGGTCGTTCCGCTTCCCGCGTGAGCTCGCCGAGTACTACGGCCTGGACCGGCTCGCTTTTTCCCTTCACGGAGAACGGCTCGAGCTCCGTCGACGCGAAGCTCGCACCACCTCGAGCGAAGGCACTCGCCGAGACCCAGACCTCGTCCTCGCCTGCGCGGGCCATCAGCCGAGCAGCAAGCGCAGCCGTGTCGCCAAGGACTGTGTAGGTCCTGCGGAAGGGCGCGCCGACCTGGCCGGTGAAGACGCGGCCCTCGCTGACGCCGATGTGGACGGGGAGCGGCACGCCCGCGTGAACGACCGCACGCACCGTCCGGAGGAGCCGCTCCTCGTCATTGCCGAACGTCTGGGGCGCGCCCGAGACGAGGATGATCCTTCCGCCGTCCTTGTCGATGTCGCTCTCGAGGAACGTCACCTTGTGCTCCTCGGCGGCGCCTTGCACCGTCTGGACGAGGAATTTCAGCGCCTCAGCCGCCGCCTCGGCACCTTCGGTCTCGATCGCCTCGTCGATCCCGGAGAAGCGGACGAAGGCGATGGACGCGTGCCGGTGCTCCCCCTCGAGCGGCCCCACCTCGAGCAGCTGCGCACGGAGGGGGGCGGGGACAGCGATCTCCAGTGGGATGCCCGCGACGTCCGGAAGCGGAGCCGCCGCTCGTTCCGCGTCGGGTGCTGCCTTGAGCAGCAGTCCGGGACCCTTTTCGTCACCCACGGTCACGGGATCCAGCAGCGCGACTGTCTCGGGGCTGAGAAGGATCTCGCCGGCCTCCGACGCCGCCTCCATCTCCACCGTCCGGGTGGCGCCCGGGCCGGTGACGAGGAGCTCGCGGTGCAAGTCGCCGACGAGGAAGAACTGGAAGCGTCCGGAGTTGAGGCCTGCGTGCATCTTCAGCTGGATGGCCCCGGCCGAGGTGCGGGGGCGTCCGATCGCACGAAGCGTGCGCCGCATGTCGAATGCGGCCCGCGCGGCCCTCGGCCCGTGATCGTCGCCGTCGTACAGGAGGAGGAGGGCATCGCCTCCGAACTTGAGAAGGCCGCCACCCTGCTCGTACGCGACCTGGAGGAGTGCCGAGAACGTCGCATTCATCACGTCCGTCACTTCCTCCGCGCCCGCGCGCCCGAGGCTGGACAGCTTCTCGGACATGGCCGTGAAACCGGAGATGTCGATGAACGCCAGCGTCCCCTCGAGCTCGAGCCAGTGCCGCTCGGGGCTTGTGCGCAGCCACTCGAGGGTCAGACGCGGGACAAACGAGACGAGGTCGGCGCTTCCCGGCGCTGAGACACCGGCCGCTGGCGTGGCGGCTGCCTGTTCGTCGCCTACGAGAGACATGCGGCGGATTCCCTCATGTCGGGCATTTGGCCATCGTGGTGCCTACTGAGTCTGCCTGGTTTGTCGACGAGAGTCGACATCCGCCGACCTCGAATGGCAAGGGAAACGCATCCGCGCAAGCACGTTCCGCGAAAGGGGTTTCGCCCGCTGGTTCCACGGGCAGGAAGATGTCGATGACAGGACTCTGGCAACGAATGTGGAGAGCAAGCGGGTACGGGCCGACAGATGCGCTCAGGCAGCGTGAATACGGGCAAGTCTCCCGCGCCCGGTTCGCGGCGACTGTCCCGCGGCGGGTATCACCCGAATTCACGAGCGGGAAGCGCGCCGCATAGCTCTCCATACGCGGGCACGTTCTAGGTCAGCCCGCGCCCATCACCATCGATCGGCTTGGTTGAGCGGACGATGCTCCCGCGCCGTCCTGTCGACGAGATCGAGTCCCACGCACGGCGGTTGTGCGCCTGACGTCGAGATGAAGTCACTGAGGGCCCGCCGCCGTTGGACGGTGAGGGTTCTTGCGGAACCGAACGGGCATGGAGGGTGTCGAGGAACGGGGCCCCGTTCGGGGCCCCGGTCTCTCTAGGGCTCGACGATGTTGTGGATCTGAACTACCTCCTGCTTGATCTCTGCCGGCACGTTCGGCACGACGTTCTCGTCGAACCACGCGTCGTGCTGCTCCTGTGACTCCCAGATCTCGGCGACGCAGAACCCTTGTGAGTCCTCGAACGCAACGTGGAGGACGAACCCGGGCTGCTGCTTCAACTTCTCCACGATCGGCGGAGAGATGCGGTCGTAGTCACTCGTGCCCAAGTCTTGCGTGCGGTGGCGGATCAGGACAGCCATACGGATCTCCCTTCGTTAGATGCCTGCCGCTGCGCACCGTCTCATAAACGGTCGGGGTGCGCGCCTACCGATCGGCTGCGGGCGCCCCCGCCTTGACACCTCTGTCGCGCTCGGCGGTGACCAAGCGGGCGAGATACTGAAGGAGCTTCCAGGAGACGTCGGGGCTGCGCTGGACGAACCTCCGGAAGTCCCAGGCGGCCATCACCAGACACCGCATCGGCCCATCCGCGGTCACGGTTGCCTGACGAACCTGGCCGCCGATGAGCCC
>JBKPRD010000291.1:0-6835 GCA_046734415.1 Actinomycetota bacterium
TCCTGATCCTGATCCTCGTCTTCCGCCCCGAGGGCCTCCTCGGCGAGCGGACACCGGAGGGCGCATAGCGTGGGCATCGGCGACCTCTGGAGACGTCGCAGCGAGTTCGGCAACGTCTGGTGGGACCTGATCGGCAAGACCGGGCTGACCCGGGAGCGCTTCCACGAGCTGCCCGGCTGGCAGCAGATGGCGGGCAAGGTCGGCCTGGGAGGGATCATCGCCTTCCTGATCTCGGTCGTCATCAACGCGCTCGAGCGCTTCCTCGGCACGTCGGGATTGAACGTCCCGATCGTCAGCTTCGACGCCGCCGCCTGGCTCACGTTCGCCGTGATCGCGCTGCTGCTCGTTCCGCCCTGGCGCGAGCTGCCCTGGGTCGGGAAGTACGTGATCCCGCTCGGGATCCTCGCCCTTGCCTTCACCTTCCCCTACTACACGGGGCACATGTTCACGATCCCGATCTTCGGCGAGTTCCCGTCGACGGAGACGGCGGTCTACATGATCGTCTTCATCATGATGGCCGTCGGCCTGAACATCGTCGTCGGCTATGCGGGGCTGCTCGACCTCGGCTATGTCGCCTTCTACGCGATGGGGGCCTATACCGCCGCGTGGTTCGCCTCGCTGCAGTTCCCGACCGTGACGTTCCACTTCGGCGCCGTCGGGATCGACAAGAACCTCGCAGGCATCCATGTCTCGGTCTGGCTGATCTTGGCCGTCGCCGGCTTCCTCACGGCGCTGATCGGCGTGCTCATCGGCCTGCCCACCCTGCGTCTGCGCGGCGACTACCTCGCGATCGTGACGCTCGGTTTCGGCGAGATCATGCCCCAGATCGCCAGGAACGGGAACGACCTCTTCAATACCGGCTTCAACCTGACCGGCGGGCCGCAGGGGGTGACGCCGATCGACGCGCCGGGCTTCGGGAACACCCTGTCGCGCTGGACCGGCGGGTTCCTGCCGGCGAACTACCTGACCGCGACGAACAGCGCGAGCGTCTTCTATTGGACCGCCCTGCTCCTGCTCCTCTTCACGGTCTTCTGCTCCCTGCGTCTGCGCGATTCCCGGCTCGGGCGGGCGTGGATCGCGATTCGCGAAGACGAGGTCGCCGCCTCGGCGATGGGCGTCCCGTTGATGCGGACGAAGACCTGGGCCTACGCCTGCGGCGCCTTCTTCGGCGGGCTCGCCGGCGCGTACTTCGCGGCGTTCAAGAGCTCGACGTTTCCGCAGGACTTCTACTTCAACATCTCTGTCTTCATCCTTTGCATGGTGATTCTGGGCGGGATGGGGAACGTCTGGGGCGTCATCCTCGGCGCCGCCTTCCTCTCGTACCTGAACCAGGAGGGTCTCGCGAACACCGGCGCCTGGCTGAACCTCCACTTCGGCGCCCACATCGACGTGCCGCAGTACTCGAGCGGGATCTACGGTGTGATCATCGTCATCGTCATGCTCCTCCGACCACAGGGATTGCTCCCGAGCGCGCGGCGCAAGCGCGAGCTCGAGTACGGCACGCACGACGAGTACCTCTACGACGTCGAGTCGCACGACACGCCCGTCTACGTGGAGGCGCCGGGGACCTGATGGCCGCGAACCTGCTCGAAGCGATCGCGATGCGCAAGGAGTTCGGCGGGCTCGTCGCCGTCTCCGACATCGACTTCACGATCCCGGAGGGCTCGATCGTCAGCCTGATCGGGCCGAACGGCGCGGGCAAGACGACCTTCTTCAACATGATCACGGGCGTCTACAAGCCCACGCTCGGGCGCGTCATCTTCGACGGGAGCGACATCACCGGCAAGCCGCCGCACGCCGTCACCGAGCGCGGGATCGGCCGGACCTTCCAGAACATCCGTCTCTTCCAGGACATGACCTCGCTCGAGAACGTGCTGGTGGGCATGCACTCGCGCATGCACGGCGGCATCGTCGGCAGCATCGTCGGGACCCGCAAGGTCAGGCGCGAGGAGGCGGCGGCCGACGAGAAGGCGCGCGAGCTGCTGGCGTACTGCTCGCTCGAGGGACGCGAGGACGACTACGCGCGCAACCTTCCGTACGGCGACCAGCGCAGGCTCGAGGTCGCACGCGCGCTCGCGACCGAGCCGAGGCTGCTGCTCCTCGACGAGCCGACCGCCGGCATGAACCCGCAGGAGTCGGACCAGTTCACGCGGTTCGTGCAGGAGCTGCGGCGGGAGCGGGGCCTGACCGTGCTGCTGATCGAGCACGACATGCGCGTCGTCATGGGCCTCTCCGACCGCATCACCGTGCTCGACTACGGAGAGAAGATCGCGGAGGGAGTTCCCCTCGACGTTCAGAAGGACCCGCGTGTGATCGAGGCGTACCTCGGCAAGGCGGGGGCAACGGCGACGGCATGACCGACCAGCAGCCCAACGGCACCGTCCTCGAGCTCGACAACGTCCATACGTACTACGGCGCCATCCACGCGATCAAGGGGGTCTCGCTCGAGGTTCGGGAGGCCGAGATCGTCACTCTGCTCGGCGCGAACGGCGCCGGCAAGTCGACGACGCTGCGCTCGATCAACGGTCTGAACCACCCGCGCCGCGGGCGCATCCGCTTCCGCGGCGACGACATCACGTACGCGAAGCCGCACGACATCGTCGCCCGCGGCGTCGCCCAGTCTCCGGAGGGCCGGAAGCTCTTCCCGCGTATGACGGTGCTCGAGAACCTGGAGATGGGCGCCTTCCAGCGCAAGGACAAGAGCGGCCTGAGAGAGGATCTCGACCGTGTCTTCGCGCTGTTCCCGCGTCTCGCCGAGCGCAAGTCGCAGAAGGCGGGGACGATGTCCGGCGGCGAGCAGCAGATGTGCGCGATCGGCCGGGCGCTGATGGCTCACCCGACCCTGCTCCTGCTCGACGAGCCGTCGATGGGGCTCGCGCCGATCTTCGTCGAGAAGATCTTCGAGATCGTCGTCGAGATCAACAAGCAGGGGACGCCGATCCTGCTCGTCGAGCAGAACGCGCTGATGGCGCTCGATGTTGCCCAGCGAGGCTACGTGCTCGAGACCGGGAAGATCGCCCTCTCGGACACCGCCCAGGCGTTACGTCAGAACGAGGACGTACGCAAGACCTATCTCGGCGAGGAATAGCGCCGGGACCGGCGCGTGGCCGGCCCCGTGTTGGCATCCTCTTGGAGGTCGTCAAGAAAAGGAGTTCACGTGCTCAGATATCCGGTTACGTTCCTGGCCGCGGGCGCCGTTGCCGCGGCGGTCGCCGTCGCCGCCTCTGCGAGCGGCAGCGCCAAGATCACGCCGCCGGCGAAGATCGCCAAGGCGGGGAAGATCGTGTGGTGCTCGGACGTGACGTATCCGCCCGAGGAGTACTTCAAGGGCACGACTGCGGTTGGATCCGACATCGACATCGCAGCCGGGGTCTCGGCACTGATGGGCGTCAAGCCGCAGATCAAGAACGTCGTCTTCGACTCGATCATCGCCTCCCTGCTCGCGAAGAAATGCGACGCGATCATCAGCGGCATGAACGACACCCCCGAGCGCCGCAAGCAGGTCGACTTCGTCGACTACCTCAGCGTCGGCCAGGCGATCACCGTGAGGAAGGGCAACCCGCTGCACTTCACGACGTTCGCGAGCCTGTCCGGGAAAAGTGTCTCAGTCGAGTCGGGGACGACGAACCGCGACTTCCTTGTACAGGCGTCGAAGAAGCTCGTCAAGCAGAGCAAGAAGCCGATCAAGATCGTCACCTTCCCGAAGGACACCGACGCCTTTGCGGCGCTCCTGGCCGGAAGAGTCGACGCCTACTACGCCGATGCCCCTCCTGCGGCGTACTACGCAAAGCAGAACGCATCCAAGGTGGAGGTCTGCTGCCATCCGATCAACCCGTTTCCGATCGGAATTGCGCTGCGCAAGCACGACCCGCTTCGCCCCGCCGTGCAGAAGGCGATCAACGCGCTCTACGCCAACGGGTCGATCAGGCGGATCGTCGCCAAGTGGGGGATGGCCTCAGCCGTGAAGTTCCTCAAGTAGCGGCTCCGGGAGGAGGGCGCGATGCTCGCCACGGTCGACTGGCACGTCATCTGGGAGCGGATCTTCCACCCGGACCACGTCTTCTTCCGGGCGCTGTACACGACGGTCTACATCGCCGTGATCGCCCAGGTGATGGGGGTCCTCCTCGGGCTCGTCGCCGCGCTGATGCGGCAGTCCAAGTTCCTGCCGCTGCGGCTGCTCTCCGGGTTCTACGTCCTGCTCTTCCGCGGTACGCCGCTGCTCGTCCAGATCTTCTTCATCTACTTCGGCGCCAATCTCCTGCTCGGGTTCACGCTGATCCCGAACAGTCTCGATCTCGGCCTGTTCCGGCTCGACGGAGCGGTCGTGGCCGGGATCCTCGCACTCGGGATCAACGAAGGCGCGTACATGCGCGAGATCATCCGGGCGGGGATCGATGCGGTCGACCGGGGCCAGATGGAGGCGGCGCGTTCCCTGGGGATGACCTACCGCCTGGCGATGCGCCGCATCGTCCTGCCGCAGGCCGCCCGGGTGATCGTTCCGCCGCTCGGCAACGAGTTCAACAACATGCTGAAGACGACGTCGCTCGTCTTCACGATCGGCGTGTACGAGATGTTCGCCGATGCCGAGATCCACTACTCGCAGACCTTCAAGCCGGTCGAGTTCTTCGCTGCGGTGGCCTTCTGGTACCTGGTGCTGACCGGGGTCTGGAGCGTGATCCAGGCGTATATCGAACGGCGGCTCGCGGCCAGCGAGCGTGGCGACGAGGTCTCGTTCTTCGAGCGGCTGGCGGAGGCATGGACACCGGTTCAGGCCTGGGCTCGGGGAGCTCGCTGATCACCGCGGCCGCCGAGCAGGCGGCCGAGCTGGTCGTCCGCGCCGCCGGCGTGCACAAGTGGTACGGCCGGCTGCACGTGCTCGACGACGTGAACCTCGAGGTGAGGCGGAGAGAGACGGTCTGCGTCATCGGGCCGTCCGGGTCCGGGAAGTCGACGTTCCTCCGCTGCATCAACCACCTCGAGAAGATCGACTCCGGTCGGATCGAGGTGAACGGCCACCTGATCGGCTACCGAGAGCGGAACGGGAAGCTCGTCGAGGACTCCGATGCGTCGACCGCCAGGCAGCGCCGGGAGATCGGCATGGTCTTCCAGCGCCTCAATCTGTTCCCGCACAAGACCGCGCTCGGGAACGTGATCGAGGCGCCCACCCGGGTCCTCGGGATCCCGCAGGAGCAGGCGATCGCGACCGCGGAGGAGCTGCTCGAGCGGGTCGGGCTCGCCGACAAGCGGGACGTCTATCCCGGCAAGCTCTCGGGCGGCCAGCAGCAACGAGTCGCGATCGCGCGCGCGCTGGCGATGGATCCCGCGCTGATGCTCTTCGACGAGGCGACGAGCGCGCTCGACCCGGAGGTGATCGGCGAGGTGCTCGAGGTGATGGAGGAGCTCGCGGAGGAGGGCATGACGATGATCGTGGTCACGCACGAGATGGGGTTTGCCAGGCGGGTCGCCGACCGGGTCGTGATGATGGACGAGGGCACATTCGTCGAGGAGGCGCCGCCGGACCAGTTCTTCGACGCGCCCATCATGGAGCGGACGAAGCAGTTCCTCTCGAAGATCCTCTAGCCGACGCTGATCGGGAAATACGGTGGCGAGAGGAGGAAGCCGATTCGGGGCGAGGCGCCCGCAAGCCCGCGTGCGATCTCGAGTGCGGCGGCCACGCCGTGGGTCGGGACGAAGCCGAGCTGCCGGGCGGCGACGGCGTCGCGGCACCCCGCGACGATCACCGCGCCGAGCCGGTCGAGCGCCGGCCGGCAGGCGTCCCAGTCGGCGAACGGCAGCCGCGGGTGACACGTGCGCCCGTCGCGGTAGGCCTCGATCGCGCGCGGGTCGGCCGCGACGGCGCGTTCGGCCTCGGCGAGGAGCGCCGTCTCGCGACCGGCACGGGTCGCCTGGAAGAACGTCCGGTAGGGCTGCTGGGTCGGGTGCTGGAAACGGCGGCGCAGCGGGTTGACCAGGACGACGGTGCCGCCCTCGCGTACGGGAAAGGCATTGCGCCACAGCCGCAGCGCGTAGCCGAGGCCGAGCGCCGTCGCCGTCAGCGCGTTCGGCCGCTCCCGCGGCAGGAACGGAGTCGTGCGCGGGATCCCGATGCAGAGCACGTCGAGCGGCTCTGGGAGCGACGCCGACTCCGTCTCGACGCTCCGGACGAGAGCCTCGGCGTGGGCCACCGAGGGGGTGCCAGCGAAGGCGGCCGACGCCGTCACGTCGAGCGGGAGCGCGGCGAGCACGCGACCGCGAACCGCCCCCGGCACGAACCGCAGAGCACGCGCGAGCCGCGAGCGGCCTACGCGCTCGACCGCCTCGGGCTCGTAGGGGTAGCCGCGGAGCGTGCCGCCGAGCCGGGGCAGGTCGAGCACGAGCGACGCGCCGATCAAGGGCGTACGCGCGGCGAGGACCCGCTCGAGCTCGAGTGCGAGCTCCCAACCGGGCGCGAGGTGGGTCTCGAGCAGCGACTCCGCCGTCGCCGCGCGGATCGTCTCGGCTCCCGAGGCGCCGAGCACCGCGGCCGGGCCGCCGTGCAGCACGGTCTCGGCCGCCGTGACCGCGACGACGGCGTCCGCGTTCACGAGCACCGGGTTCACCCGCAGGGGCGTCCCGTGATGCGCGCCGAGGTCGACCAGCTCCGGATCCTCCGCGTCGTGCACCGTGACGTGGCCGTGGAAGCGAAGCGCGAAGCCGGGCGTGACGAGGCTCTCGACCGCGCGCCTGCTCGGGCGCCGGGCGAGCCCGGCGGCGACGAGGATGGTCTGGCGCTCCGTCGGCACGCCGAGCCGCTCGAGCTCCTCGGCGGCAGCGACGACCGCGGCCTGCCTCGGGT
>JBKPRD010000292.1:0-5576 GCA_046734415.1 Actinomycetota bacterium
GCCCGGGTGAAGACGCTGGTCTCGATCCCGACCTCGGTCGCGTGACCTTCGTGAGCACGGCCGCCGACGCCCGAGTACTCCCCCTCGGTGTTCTCGCGAACGAAGAGCATGTCGACGTCCTCCGGCCCGCGACCCGCGAGCGGGCAGGGGATCCCCTCGAGCAGCCGAGCCGGGCGGATGTTCGCCCAGAGGTCGAGCCGCTGGCGGATCAGGAGGATCAGGCCCCAGAGCGAGAGATGGTCGGGCACCGAGGGGTCGCCGACGGCGCCCATCAGCACCGCCTCGTGCGCACGGACGGTCTCCTCCCAGTCCTCCGGCATCATCCGGCCGTGCTCGTGCCAGTAGGCGGAGCCCCACGGCAGCTCCGTCCACTCGAGCGGGAGCCCGAGGGCGTCGAGCGCCCGCCGGGCTTCCGCGATCACCTCTGGGCCGACCCCGTCGCCGGGGAGCAGGGCGACCCGGTACGTCACGCTCCCGCGCCGACCTTCTCGGGCACGCTCTCGAGGTACTCCAGGGCCTCGTCGACCGACACCACGTCCGCGTACTTCGCCTGGATGTCGAACAGGTTCGCCTCGTGCGGTGCCTGTGCGCGGTCCGCGACGCACTCGCGCGGGACGAGCGTCGGGTAGCCGTACTGGAGCAGGTCGATCGCCGTCGCCCGGATGCAGCCGCTCGTCGTCGCCCCGCAGAGCACGACCGAGTCGACGCCCTGGCTGATCAGGATCGACGGCAGGTTCGTCCCGAAGAACGCCGAGGCGCCCTTCTTCAGCACGATCGTCTCGTCGTCGCGCGGCTCGAGCCGCGGGTCGATCTCGACCCAGCGTCCGCCGACCTGGAGGTCGCCGAGGCTCGGCACCTTCTGGAGCCAGAGCCCGCCGTCCTTCAGGCTCGGCTCGTAGCCGATCGTCGTGAAGACGACGGGCAGCCCCTTCGCCCGGGCGGCGTCGAGCAGCCGCTTCGTCGCCTCGACCGCGTCGGTCATGTCCGAGCCGAGGGTGCACTCGGGGTCGGTGAAGCCGCAGCTGAAGTCGACGACGAGGACGGCGGGGCGGGAGCCGAGGGTGACGCTCTCGCCCAGCCGCGCCTTCGCGTAGACCTCGCGGGTCTCGTCGCCGCTCATGCGGGGACCTGCTCCGCCGAGCCAAGCTGCTCGCCGACCCGCGCCCGCTTCAGGAACTGCCCGGTCCCGGGCTCGGCGACGAGCTCGTCATTCTCGACGATCACCTGGCCGCGCATCATCACGAGCTCCGGCGCGCCGGTGACCTTCGCCCCCTCGAACAGGCTGTAGTTCACGTTCGAGTGGTGGGTCTCCGCGGAGATCGTCAGCGTCTTCTCGGGATCCCAGACGACGATGTCGGCATCGCTCCCGACCGCGATCGTGCCCTTCCGCGGATAGAGGCCGAACCGCTTAGCGACGCTCGTAGAGGTCAGCTCGACGAAGCGGTTCATCGAGATCCGCCCGGTGCGCACGCCGAACTCGTGCAGCATGTGCAGCCGGTTCTCGATCCCCGGACCGCCGTTCGGCACGACCTGGAAGTCGCGGCCGTTGATTCCCTTCTGCTCGGGCCAGTTGAACGGGCAGTGGTCGGTCGAGACGACGGAGAGGACGTCGTTCTGGAGCGCCTTCCAGAGATGCTCCTGCTGGTCCTTCGGCCGCGGCGGCGGCGTGTAGATGTACTTCGCACCCTCCCAGTCGGGCTTCTCGAGCGCCGACTCGTCGACGAACAGGTACTGGGTGCAGGTCTCGCCCCAGACGTCCCAGCCCTTGTCACGCGCGAGCGCAATCGGCTCGACGGCCGGCTGGCAAGAGACGTGGACGACGTACAGGGCGGCGTGCGCGACCCGCGCGAGCTGGATCGCCCGGTTGGTCGCCTCCGCCTCGGTCTCCATCGGCCGCGTCCGCGCGTGCCAGATCGGATCGCCCTTCCCCGCGGCGACCGCCTCCTTGACGATCACGTCGATCGCGTCGCCGTTCTCGGCGTGCACCATCACCAGGCCGCCGGTCTCGTTCGCGACCTGCATCGTCTTGAACAGCGTCTCGTCGTCGACCATGACCGCGCCCTTGTACGCCATGAAGAGCTTGTAGGAGGTGATCCCCTCGTCGGGCAGCTTGGCCAGTGCCTCGAGCCCGCCGCCTCCCTCGAGGTCGGTGACGCCGATGTGGAAGCCGACGTCGATCACCGGCTTGCAGCGCTCGATCTTCTCGAAGTAGTTGTCCAGCGCCTGCTGGAACGGCGTCCCCGGCGCCTGCATGCAGAAGTCGACGAGTGACGTGGTGCCGCCGAACGCGGCTGCGACGGTGCCGGAGGTGAAGTCGTCGCAGGTCGTCGTCCCGCCGAAGAACATCTCGATGTGGGTGTGCGGGTCGATCGCGCCCGGAATCACGTACTTGCCGCTCGCGTCGACCACCTTGTCGGCGTCGACGTCCAGCGACCGGCCGATCGTCGTCACGGTGCCGTCGTCGGCATAGATGTCGCCGACGTAGTCGTCGGACGCGGTCACGATGCGCCCGCCCTTGATCAGCACGGACATAAGCGGTCTTCCCCCTTCTACTCGGTGGTGTCGGTTGTATACAAAACCTCTGCGGGAGGTGCGTCAACCGGTCTGCGCTCGTGCCAGTCGGTCGCCTGCTGGAACTCCTCGGCGGCCCGGAGGGTGAGCTCGTCCTCGCCGAGGCGTCCCATCAGCGACAGGCCGACCGGCAGGTCGTCGACGAAACCGCACGGCACGACCGTGACCGGCAGACCGAGGAGGGAGGCCGGCGAGTTGTACGGCATGAGCAGCAGCCGGTAGTCGGGTGGGATCGCGTCCAGTCGCGGCGGGACGATCGGCATCGCAGGCGCGACGAGCAGGTCGAAGTCGGCCAGCTCGCGGCCCCACAGCGACCGCACCCAGTTCCGGGCTCGGAGTCCCGTGACGTGCGCCGTCGACGGGAGGAGCAGCCCTGCGAGGAGACGCGCACGGACATCGGGCCCGTAATCGGGCAGCCGCGTCCTCAGCCAGCCGAGGTGGCCGGCGGCCGCCTCCGGGAGCATCACGAGCTGGGTGATCGTCGCGATCTCTTCATGCAACGGAAGCTCGACGGGCCGGCGGTCACCCGGCAATGCGCCGACGGCGCTCTCACAGAGGGCTGCGACCGCCGGGCTCGCCTCCTCGAAGAGCCTGGTCACCACGCCGATCCGTTGGGGCGCGATCTTCGCCTCGAGCGAGCGTCCCGCCATGATCTCGAGGGCGCGCCGGCACTGCTCGGCGGTGCGAGCGAGCGGGCCGACTGTGTCGAGGCTCCAGGCCGTGGGGAAGACGCCGTCTTTGGGAACGAGGCGCGCTGACGGCTTGTGCCCGGTAACCCCGCAGAACGCAGCGGGGATCCGGATCGAACCGGCCGTGTCGGTACCGAGCGCGACGTCGACGAGTCCGGCCGCGACGGCCGCGCCGCTGCCGCCGCTCGAGCCTCCCGTCGTGCGGTCCGGGTCCCACGGATTGAGCGCCGGCCCGAAATGCGGGCTGTTCGTGAGCGCGCCGAACGCGAACTCGTGCGTGTTCAGCTTGCCGACGATCGTCGCCCCGGCCGCCCGGAGCCGTGCGACGCACTCGGCGTCGCGATCGGGGACGCGGTGGAGGATCTTCGATGCCGCCGTGGTCGGCATGCGGGCGACGTCGATCACGTCCTTGACGGCGATCCGCCAGTCGCCCTCGTCGTCCACGCGGTGCAGGAACGCGTTGTACGGATCGAGGGTCACGGCGCGGTCTCCGGAGGAAGCCGCTCCTCGATCGCGGCCAGCGCAGGCAGGATCCGGTCGAGGAAGTCGAGCACGCCCTCGAGGTCGGCCTCGGTCGGCTCGACGCCCTGCTGCCGGGCGAGCTCCCGCAGCGCGGAGACGAGGTTAGACTCACTACCCATGCCGATTTACGAGTACCGGTGCAAGAAGTGCGAGGAGCGCTTCGAGGAGTATCTCTCAACCTCCACGAAGCCGGCTCCCCCGTGCCCGAAGTGCGGGGCCAAATCCGTCGAACGGGTCTGGTCGCCGATCTTCACCGAGTGGCTCCCCAGCGACGTCGCCTGGGACCGGGTCGGCAGGAGCTGGGACTAGCGCAGGGCCGATGGCCTACGCGCACCTCGAGGACGGGACGCGCCTCTACTACGAGCTGACCGGCCCCGAGGACGCGCCGGTGATCCTCCAGCTCGGCGGCGGGCTGTTCGGCCGGCACAACTTCGGGCTGGTCAACGACGGCTTCCGGGAGAGGTTCCGGCTCCTGTCGTTCGACGCCCGCGGCTACGGCGCCTCCGACCATCCGCGCGAGGCGTACTCGATCCAGGGCTGGGCGGCCGACGCAGCAGGCCTCCTCGATGCCGTCGGGCTCGAGCGGGCGCTCGTCCACGGGACGTCGATGGGCGGGATGATCGCGATCGCGTTCACGGCGCTGTACCCGGAGATGACGATCGCCGCGTGCGCCGACGTCGCCTTCGCGAAGCCTGATCTCTACAGGCGGACGCTCTTCCGCGTCTGGCGGCGGATGGCGGAGTCGATGCCGTGGGACGAGTTCTCGGACCACGTGACGACGCAGGCGGTCGGCGCGAGGTTCATGGAGAGTTCCGAGGGCGAGAACATCTTCCAGCTCGTCCGCGACATCGTCGCGCTCAACGACCCTTACACCGTGCGTCAGGCGTGCCTTGCAATGGAGAACATGGACCTCTCGCCGCTCGTCCCGAAGGTCGAGCGGCCGCTGCTGATGACGAACGGGACGTACGACATCCTCTGTCCGCCCGACCTGGCGCCGAGCGGCCTGGGCGCGCGGCGCATGACGGAGCTGAACGACCACATCGAGCTCGTCGAGTTCCCCGACATCGGGCATGCCGACCTGGTCGAGTGCCCGGCCGACGCCGTGCGGATCGTGACCGAGTTCTTCGAGCGCGCGCTGTAGCTCGTCGGGGCGGGCTGAAGCCTGTCCCTACTTGAGGGGGTTCGAGCCGGCCATCCAGATGATCACGCGGCTGAACTTCCCCTCCGCATCGACGTCGAAGAAGTTGCAGTTGTGCATGTCGTTCTTCGTGCCGTCGACGAGCTCGCCGATGTAGCTCTGCTCGGTCGCGACCTTCCCCGCGTCAGGCTCGACGACGATGTTCTTGATCTCGTGGAAGATCGAGGCCGAGTTGGCGCAGAAGTCGGTGAACATTCGGCGGATCTCTTCGGCGCCCGAGAAGACCGCGTGATCGGTCTGGACCGTGAGCACGCAGTCATCGGCGAAGTGGGAGAGGATAGCGTCCACGTCCTTCGCGTCGACCGCCTTGAAGTAGCTGTCCGGCAGGGCCGCGAGTTGCTCACGGGTCAGCTGCTGCGTCTGCGTTGCCACGGGTCCCTCCTCCGTTTCGGATGTCTGACTTCCGGGCGAGTCTACGCCCTCGGTCGAGAAAGGCGCCGTCCATGTCGCCCCAGAACCGCGCCGCGGTCTCGGCCGAGGCCCAGTGGATCCGGCCGACCAGCGCCCGCAGCGCCCCTGATCCGCGAGGGCAGGGTCACCGATACGCGAATGCGCGCCGACGCCCGGCTTTCTGCTCCGCTAGTACGCTTCTCGTT
>JBKPRD010000293.1:0-11818 GCA_046734415.1 Actinomycetota bacterium
ATCGCAGAGCTGTGCCACACATTGCGCCACTTCGACCACTGGCGCTTCTTGTCCACGCAGACCACGCGCGTGTCGACGGCGGCGTCGCAGTGGAAGTGCGCCGCCAGTGCAGTCAAGGTGTGCTGCCAGAAGCGATCCTCCTGCTTGTGGCCGCCCATCATGAGCCCGAGCTCGAAGATCGGGTCGCTTGCGCGCATCAGGACCTGAGCCTGGGCGACCGTGTCGTCGGCGACCTCGGTCGCGCTGAACGTGATCCAGCCCGCGAACATGTGGCCCTGCGGGGTCATGAGGGTGAACGACTCCTCGTCTGCATAGAGCACCATCACGCCCGTCGACAGCTTCATCTTTCCCGGCAGGGCCATGTTCAGCAGCGCCACTTCCCCCGGCTCGATGCCGGTGAGCGGTGCGTAGAAGCGGTTGCCATCGGGCCAGAAGTCCGGGAAGCGCTGTTTCCAGCTGGTGATCAGGTCGGTCGCCGAGACCCTGGCGGCCGGCAGCCGCACCTGATAGGTCTTCTGCCACATCTTCCCGAAGCCCTGGATCGGCGAAGTGAGCCGACGACCATCGACGTTCAGGTTCACGGCTCCCTCCGGTACGTCGGAGACGTTCAGCCGCGACACCGACTTGGCCCAGCTCGCGGCGTCGCGCGCCGCATCCGGCTCGTCGACGGGCACTTCTGTTCGCTCATCGTTCATGGCTGCTCCTCACGCCCCAATCGCGGCCACCGCGTCGGCTTCGGAGTCGTGGATGCCGACCGCCTCGTCGAGGCGCGTCAGCTCGAAGATCTGGCGGTAGTGGTCGGACAAGCCGAACGCGAGCACGCGCTGGTGTTGGCGCTGGGCCCGGACGAGCAGCGTGACGAGCAGTCCGATGCCACCGCTGTTCATGTAGTCCAGATCGCCGAAGTCGAGGATGATCGCCCTGACGCCCGGGCCGTTGGCGCGGCTGTAAGCGTCCATCAGCACATCCTCGCTCTGGGCGGTGATCTCACCCTTGACCTCGATCAGGCGGGTCGCATCCGCGACCTCGCGCACCTCGAATGTGGTCGCCGCTTCAGGCATGATCGTTCCCTTCGGCGCCGCTCACGGCGCGGTCTTCGTTGTCGGCGATCGTCATGAAGTCGGCCAGCCGGGTGATCTCGAAGATCTCGCGGTAGTGGCTCGACAGCCCGAACGCCCTGATTTCGATGCCGCTCTTGCGGGCATCGGCCAGCAGTCCGACGATCAGCGCGATTCCCGTGCTGTTGATGTAGTCGGCGCGCTCGAAGTTCAGTGCGACCGAGGCGGCGCCGCCGTCGGTGGCGTGCGCATATGCCTCGTTCAAGGCGGCCTCGGCGGACGCATTCACGTCGCCGACGAGGTCGATCACCGCTACGCCGTCGCGCTCGCGGACGGTCGCGCGCAGCTCACTCGTTGCCATCGCCTTCTCCTTCCAGGCGCAGGGCGAGTTCGACGGTACGGCCGCCGCCCTCGTTCGTAACGCGCGCCTCGTCGACCATCTTCTCGATCAGGAACAGGCCCCACCCACGCGGGGTTTGACGGCCTTCGAGCTTCGCCTCGATGTCCGGCGCATCGGCTTCGGCGAGCTCACCAGCGTCGCCGCGGTCGGACACCTGCACCACCACGCGGCCTGCTGAGCGCACGACGCGTATTGAGACCGGCCGGTCGGCGCGGTACTCGTTGCCGTGCTCCATCGCGTTCATCGCAGCCTCGGCGACGGCAGTCTTCAGGCGCTCGAGCCTGGCCGGCTCGATGCCGAGTCCGGCGACGGCGAGCGCCACGCGGTCCATCGCCTCGCGCTCGTTACCGGGTGCACTCGGCAAGTCGAAGGAGGCGAGGACGTTGCCGTTCGACGCGCCGAGCGCGTGCGCTGAGCCGGGAGACCGTTCGAGGGTCACCATCGTGATGTCGTCCTCCTGTTCGCTCGCCGGGCCCGTGAAAGCCGTGAGGTCGCGCAGCACGCGGTTGATCAACTCCTCGCCACCAGGCCCCGCGGCGACCGTTTCCTTCAGCCGCGGGAAGCCGAACATGGCGCGTTCGGGATCGTGAGCCTCGACGACGCCGTCCGAATGCAAGAGAACGCTGTCGCCAGGCTCCAGAACGATCTCCTTCTCCTCGTAGTCCATGCCGGGCATGAGGCCCAGCGGCATGCCCCGCGCGCGCAGCTCGACCACGCCGCCGGCGGTCTTCACGTAGGGCAGGTCGTGGCCCGCGTTGGCGAAGCGCAGCCGTCCGGTCTCCACATCGAGTACGCCGTACAGGCAGGTCACGAACATCTTCTCCGGCATGTCGGGGCACAGGTGCTCGTTGACGCGCTCGAGGACCACGCCCGGCTCGATGAGGCGCTGAGCCGACGCACGCAGGACGCTGCGCGTGGCGGACATCACGAGCGCGGCGGGCACGCCCTTGTCGGTCACGTCGCCCACGACGAAGCCCACGCGGCCGTCGGAGAGCGGGATCACGTCGTAGAAGTCGCCTCCGACCTCGCGCGCCGGCCGGTAGTAGGCGGCCACATGCCAGCCGGGCAGGTCGGGGAGCTCCTTGGGCAGGAAGTGCTGCTGGATCAGGCGCGCGACTTCGAGCTCCTGTTCGAAGCGCTGCCGCGTCGCCGCTTCCGCCTCCTGTTCGCGCACCAGCTGACCGACGCGCAGCGCCGGCGCAGCCTGGGCGGCCAGATTGTCAAGCAACTTGCGGTCGTCGGTCGAGTAGTCCTGCTCTGAGAGTCGTGGCCCGAGGTTGAGGACGCCGATGAGCTCGCCTTGGCTGATCAGCGGGACGGCCAGCTTCACGCCCGCGGCCCTGAGCTCGCGGACCGCCGGGGAGTCCAGATCCAGGTCGTCGAGGTCGACCACTCCGCTCGCGCTCTCGAACAGCGCGAGGAGCGGGTCATTGGGGCCGATGTCGACGGGCGCCGGCTCGGGCGCGGGCGTGTCGTCCGGCGGGGCGGTCGGCGGCTCTGCTTCTGCGGTGCCGCGACGGAGCCTGCGCCCGAGTGATTTGCGAATCGCCGCCATCGCACTCCGTTTCTACGCCGCCGGCGTCCGGGATCCGTTACGAGACGAAAGGCCGTAGACCGCG
The DNA here is from genome assembly GCA_046734415.1 of Actinomycetota bacterium. Classification (GTDB taxonomy): domain Bacteria; phylum Actinomycetota; class Thermoleophilia; order Gaiellales; family Gaiellaceae; genus DATBLE01. The sequence continues at coordinate 3,078 of JBKPRD010000293.1, forward strand.
ACCGGCTTGGGCTTGCCTCTGAGCGTGAGCCGGCTGCGCTCGACCAGCCCGTCGTCCGGGCCGTCGAGCAGGCAGTGGGTTGCCTCGGTCAACAGCAATTCCTCGCCCAGGTCGCGGGTCGCGTCCTGCACCCGTGCCGCGACATTCACGGGGTCGCCTATCACCGCCACCTCGGTGAAACCGCCGCCGCCCACCGTTCCGATCAGCACCAGTCCCGAGTTGATCCCGATCCCGATCCGGCAGCGGTCGCCGAACTGCGACTCGACCGCGGCCAGGATCTCCTCGCCGGCGGCCAGCGCCACGTCCGCATGGTCCGGGGATCCGAACACAGCCAGGAGCCCATCCCCGGTGAGCTTGTTGACGTGCCCACCGTGATCCGTCACGACCGGGATCACCAATTCGAAGAATTCGTTCAGGTAGTCAACCGCCACGCGCGCGGTCGAGCGGTCAGAGAAGCTCGTGAAGCCGCGGATGTCGACGAAGGCGAGAGTGACCATCTGCCACTCTGGCTCGACGCGCGCGCTCACGCTCGCGCCTCCGGCGACCGCAGCCACACCGACACGTGCGCGGGCTGAAGGGTCTCGCGCACGACGGCGCTCAGCTCGGCGTTCAGGGCCACGAGGTCGACTTCGTTCCGCAGGTGCGCCGAGAAGCCTTCGAGCGTGCGTCGCGCGTCGTATCTCCGACGGTAGAAGCGACGGTCGACTGCGTTCTGGATGCGTGCGCGTGCAGGCCGGAACAGCGCTGCAGCCGCAAGTGTCGAGACCGCCACGGCGAGGCCGGACCCGCCGGCGACCCCGCTGAGCGTGAGCTGGAGCAGGAGCACGCTGCCCAGATAGGCCGCCGCGAGCGTCGCCGTCAGGGCGCCGTAGACGAGCGTCCGGTTGACGACGACGTCGATGTCGTAGAGCCGGTAGCGCAACAGCGCGACCGCGAGCCCACCCGCCACCGCCAGCAGGCCTATCAGGATCGCAACCCAGCCGACCCCGGACCCGAGCCAGCCCGACGCCGCCGAACCGGCGACCGCACCCACGACCAGCAGGCAACCGGCGCTTGCGACCCACCGCAGCTGCAAGCGCTCGATTCCGTGCGCGCGCCGATAGCGCACGACGAGCGAAGCGAAACCGGCCAGCGCAGCAGCGGCGACCGCCGCGAATGACGCACCCGCGACTGCCCGCAGGCCAATGCCCTCGACTCCGAACGGGTTGTCTACCCACGGAAAGTCAGCCGTGTCCAAGGGCCCCGGGGCCAGCGCGGTGCTGAGCGTGGCTACGGCTCCCACCACGATTGCCGCCCACGCGACCACGTGCCAGCGCGGGCCGGGCGGCGCACCGGTCGGGAACAGCAGCGGGACCAGCGCGAGCAGGCAGACGAACGCGGGCACGAAGGTCCAACTCCCGAGCCAGGCGACATAGTCCGCTGCGCGCGGCGCGTTCGAGCGCCCGAACGCGACGTGCCAGTAAACCGCGCTCGAGAAGACTCCGACAGACCACAGGAATGCGCCCGCACCGATTAGCCAGCCGACCGGGTTACGGGGGCGCCGCGCCGCGACAATTGCGCCGACCACTGCAAAGGCCGAGAACACGACTGCGCTGAGCGCCGCGTACGGCACGTAGCCACCGTCCGGCTTGTCGCGCGGTGTCGGTCCCGACGGCGCCACGTGCTTGGGGCCGCCGACGTTCGGATCGATGATCGCGAGAACGACAACCGAGATCGTCAGGGCGACCGTGAGCGCGCAAATCGCCCAGGCAAGTCGTGCGGTCGCCGTGGAGCGACTCACGTGCGCTCCCGCAGCCAGAGGGTCACGTGCGCGGGCTGTAGCGTCTCACGGACGACCGCCCGCAGCTCGCCTTTCAACGCCGCGAGGTCGACCTCGTTGCGCAGACGAGCAGAGAACCCCTCGAGCGTCCGCTGCGCGTCGTACTTGCCCCGGTAGAAGTGCCGGTCGACCGCGTGTTGGATGCGTGCCCGCGCAGGTCGGAACAGCGCTGCAGCGACGAGCGTCGAGGCTGCGACCGCAAGCCCTGATCCACCGGCGACCCCGCTCAAGACGAGTTGGAGCAGAAGCACGCTGCCCAGATAGGCCGCGGCCAGCGTCGCCGTCAAGGCGCTGTAGACCAGCGTCCGGTTGATCACGACGTCGATGTCGTAGAGCCGGTAGCGGAGGATCGCGACCCCGGCCGCCATTGGGAAGGCGGCGAAGCTGAGGCCCAGCACGCCCATCCGGAGCTGAAGATTGCCGTGGGGCCAGATGAGCCAGGTGCTCATGACCAGCGCCGTCACGAGCCCCACTATCGCCCCGACGGCCAGCACGAGCTTGAGCTGTTGGCGCTCGGTGCCCCGCGCTCGCCGAAGCCGGATCAGCAACGACCCGCTGGCAAGCGCGAGACCGACCGCAACGAGCAGCCAGGCGCCCAGGTTGACGGCATCCATGGCCGCGCGCGTGCCTGAGATGCCGAACGGGTTCGAGACGATCGCGAAGGGGTCGTCGAGTCGTCCGGGCCTGAGAACGTCGGTGACGAGAAGCAGCACGCTGGCGAGTCCGAGCATGTACGCGACGGGCTGCCATCGCCGGGAGGGAAGGCGCCCATCGGGGAAGAGCAGCACCGCGAAGCCGAGCAGCGCCGCAACTGGCTCTCCCGGGAACGCGGCCGCAGCGCCCGCGCCGGGCAGTCGCGTCGAGACTGCGTAGAGCCCGTAGTCGGCATACACCCAGGCGAGCACCGTCGCGCCGATCAGGAGGCCGAGAGCGCAGAAGATCCAGCCGATCCGGTTCCCTGGCAGCCGCGAGGTCACGATCCAACCGACGGCCACGAGGGACAGCGAGAGCAGCAGGAATGAGGCGCCACCGACGCCGCCGAATACGTCGGCCGGCAAAGAGCGCCCCGGCCCGAGTGCCAGCAACACGATGCTCCCAAGCGCGATCAAAGCGGAAAGCGCCACCGCGATCGCGCCGGCACTGCGTGAGGTTGCACCTGTCGCGGTCACGTGCGCTCCCTAAGCCAGAGCGTCACGTGCGCGGGTTGCAGTGTCTCCGCCACCACGGCGCTCAGATCGCCGCTCATCGAGGCCAGGTCGACCTGGTCGCGCAGCTTTGCCGAGAAGGCCTCGAGCGTCCGCTGGGCGTCGTACTTGCGGCGGAAGAAGCGGCGGTCGACCGCGTCCTGGATACGGGCGCGCGCCGGCCGGAAGACCGCTGCGGCGGTGAGCGTGGAGACGGCCACGGCCAGCCCGGAGCCGCGCGTCAAGCCGGTCAGCACGAGCTGAAGTACCAGCACGCTGACGAGGTACACGGCTGCCAGGGTGGCGGTCAGCGCGCCGTAGACCAGCGTCCGGTTGATCACGACGTCGATGTCGTACAGGCGGTAGCGCAGGATCGCGATGGCGGTCGCGATCGGGAGACCCAGGACGCTCGTCATGATCGCGATGTTCGAGGCGGTCGCGCCGATTTGGTCCGAGGTGACGACGGCGACGACGAGCGTCACCGCGGCAATCGTTCCGGCGAACGCAAGCCATTTGAGCTGCTCGCGCTGCTCGCCCGCGGCGCGGCGGAAGCGCAGCACGAGCGACAGCGCCGACCCGGCAACCGCAACGAACAGGCACAACGCCGCGAGCCCCTGGAGCGCGTCGACGGCAACGCTGTCGACTCCATAGGGATTCCTGATCTGGGGGTAGTCGGAGATACGGCCCGCGTGGAGTCCTTCCCCGACGAAGTTCGCCGCGATACCGACCCCGGCGCACCACGCGACCAGCCGCCAGCGACGCGAGAGCAGCCGCCCGTCGGGAAAGAGCAGCAGCAGGAACGTGGCCGGCACCAGGATGAACGGCATCCAGGAGAGGTCTCCGTACCACGCGGCGGTCTTGCCAAGCAGCGCCGGGCCGGTCCTGGCGTCGACCCAGTTGTCGGCGTAGGACGAGCTGAGCGCCCCGAGCCCCGCACCGACGGCCGCGACGAGGAAGAGCCAACCGATGGCGTTGCCCGGTTGACGCACCGCGATCATGACCCCGACCGCAGCGAAGACGATGGCGATGGCCCATATGAAAAAGCCGGTGCTGTGGGCGCCGTTACCGCCCATCGCGGACACCACTGTCGCGGAGACCATGAGAACGAACACCACTCCGGCCAGTCCCCATGCCAGGCGGGTGGTCGCGCGTGCGCTCAACGTCTCGGCTCCGGGGCGCGCAGCCACAGCGAGACGTGCGACGGCTGCATCGTTTCCGCGACGACGCGCTGAAGCGCTGCGCCGAGCGTCGCGAGGTCCACCTCGTCGCGCAGGCGCGCGTTGAACTTCCCGAGCGTCTGCGCGGCGTCGTACTTGCGCCGGTAGAAGCGCCGGTCGACCGCCTTCTGGATACGGGCGCGCGCGGGACGGAACAGCGCCGCGACGGCGAGCGTGGACGCGGCGATCGCGAGATCCGACGACGGGCTCAGGACCAGCTGCAGCAGGAGCACGGTCCCGAGGTAGCCCGCCGCCAGCGTCGCCGTCAGGGCGCCGTAGACGACTGCCCGGTTCACCACCGTGTCGATGTCGTAGAGGTGGTGCTTGAGTACTGCATACCCGATCGCGATCGGCAGCGCCGCGAAGCCCATCTGGCTGACGGCGGTGTTCGCGGTGCCGGCCGCGCCGTTGTTGGCGAGCGGGATGTCGATCAGGTACGTCACGACGTAGCCCGCGACGAACACTGCCGCGCCGAACGCGATCCACCTGAGTTGGACGCGGTCGTGCGCACTCGACCGGCGGTAGCGCACGATTACTGCGGCGAGTCCGCCCAGGAAGCCGACGGCTACGAGCAGGAAGGCGGCCGAGAGCCAGCGCAGCACGTGCGAGCCGAGCGGGTTGGTCGTGCCGGCGAAGCCCTCCACCTTGCCCGGCGTGCTGGCCATCCCCACGATTGCGACAGCGATCATCCCCAGCGTGATCCGGGAGAACCAGCGCCAGCGTGGTGATGGCAGCTCGCCGTCGGGCACGCGGAGCGGCAGCTGCGTGCCGAGTAGACCGAGCGCGGCCACCCAGGCGTAGGCGGGGATGTCGATCCACTCGGCAACCGTCTTCGGGAGCGTCCCCGTCTTGAGGGCCCATGTGCTGGCGAAGGACGACGCGATGACGAGCGACCAGAGCAGCCCTATGGTCGCCAAGAGCCAGCCGATCAGGTTCTCCGGCCGCCGGCGCGCGATCACCGTGCCGACGACGGAGAACGCGACCACCGGGACGACGAAGGCGAATCCCTGAACGAAGTCGCGGGCGGGGCGGCCTGGCGTGGCCACAGCTGTGACGGTCGCAACGATCAGCAGCAGCGTCGTGGCCGCGGCCATGGCGGCGACCAGGCGCGGTCGCGGACGGGTCACCGGGTCGCCTCCCGCAGGGTTCCCAGCACGAGCAACAGGCAGGTGCCCCGGGTGAAGCCGGCCAGACGGCGCGTGGTCATGAGCCGTTCGCCATTCTCTTACGAGCCTCGCGCTGCGGCAAGCGTCCCGGCGTGGATCGGCCTGCAGGAGTCACGGCCTCGGATCCTGGCGCCTCGCCGTCCGCGATCCGTTACGAAACCGTCTCCCGCGCGCGTATCGTGGCGCCGTGGCGCTTGTGATCAGGTTGCTTGGTCCTCCGCGCGTGGAACGCGACGGGCAGCCGGTGACCTTCGATACGCGCAAGGCCCTGGCGCTCCTTGCGCATCTGAGCCTCGCCGAGCGGCCGCGCTCGCGCGAGTCGCTCTGCGCGCTGCTGTGGCCGGCCCACGACCCGGAGCGCGGGAGGGGCGCCCTCCGGCGCACGCTCTCGACGCTTCGGCAGGGGATCGGCGACGACTGGATCGACGCCGTCGGCGACAGCCTCGCGCTCCGGCGATCCGCCGGGTTCGAGCTGGACGTGGAGAACTTCAGGGCCCTGGCGGCGGACGGCGCCACGCGCGAGCGCTTGAGCGCGGCCGCCGCGCTCTTCGCCGCGGATTTCCTCGAGGGATTCTCGCTGCGTGACAGCCCCGAGTTCGACCACTGGCAGGCCGCCGAGGCCGACCGCCTCGAACGCGAGCTCGGCTCGGTGCTGCGCCGCCTCGTCGAGCAGCTGGTCACCGCCGCTGAGTTCGAGCAGGCGATTCCGCACGCGCGCCGCTGGCTCGAGCTCGATCCGCTGCACGAGCCGGCTCACCGCGAGCTGATACGCCTGTATGCCTGGACCGGCGACCGGGCCGCTGCCTTCGAGCAGTACCGGACGTGTGTACGCACGCTGAGCCAGGAGCTCGGGGTCGCCCCGCTCGAAGAGACGGCCCTCCTCTACGAACAGGTCAGCGAAGGCCGCCTCGCCCCCCCGCGTGCCGAGAGCGCGGTCGGGGTCGCGCCACCATCGACGGTGGGCGGAGCCCCGCCTGAGCTTCCCCTCGTCGGACGAGCCGACGAGCTTGCCGCACTCCTCGCCGCCCATGCTGCGGCGACGCCGCACGGTCGCCTCGCAGTCATCGAGGGCGAGCCGGGGATCGGCAAGACGCGGCTGGCGCGCGAGCTTTCCGACAGGACCGCGGCCGCAGGGGCGACCGTGCTGGCCGCACGCTGCCACGACGACGAGGCCGGACTGCCGTACGGACCGATCGTCGAGCTGCTGCGCGACGCCGTTGGGTCCGAGCAGGGCGGCTGGCCGGATCTCATCGCTCCGCAGCACCTCACCGATGCGTCCCTGCTCCTGCCCGAGCTCGCAGGATTGCGCTCCCTCGCCGCCGATGCGCCCCCACTCGGCGGGCCGGGCGCGCAGGTGCGGCTGCTCGAGGGAGTCGCGGCCGTGATCAGCGCCGTATGCGCCGGCAGCGAGCCCGGGCTCCTCTGGCTCGACGACGTGCACGCTGCGGACGCGGCGACTCTCGACGTGATCTCGTACCTCGGGCGCCGGCTCGGGGGGCGCGCGTTGCTAATCGTGCTGACGTGGCGCAGCGAGGCGGTTGCGCCGGGCGATCGGCTGCGGCGCCTCGCTGGGGACCTGTTGCGAGATGGACGGGCCACGATCGTCAGACCCGGCCGGCTCACGGAGAGCCAGGTCGCGGCGCTCGTCCGCGCCCTGTATCCGGATTCGGCCGAGCAGGACCTCGAGCGGCGCGTCTACGTCGACAGCGAAGGCCTGCCGCTCTTCGTGGCCGAGCAGCTGGCGGCCCTGCACGCGGGCTACGCCGAACTCGAGGACGGATTGCCTGCCGAGGTGCGCAGCGTCTTGGACGCCCGCCTGAGCGGATTGAGCGACGTCGCGCGGCAGGTGCTTGGCGCCGCTTCGGCGATCGGGCGGTCATTCGACCTCGACAGCGTGCGTCAGGCGAGCGGGCGCAGCGACGAGGAAGCGGTGACCGCGCTCGAAGAGCTCGTCGGCCGGGGCCTGGTCCGCGAGCTCCCGGGAATGGAGCCCGCCTACGACTTCTCGCACGAGAGGCTTCGCGAGCGCGTCTACGAGCAGACCAGCCTGGCGCGGCGCCGCCTGCTTCACGAACGGGTCGCGGCGGCCCTCGCGCGCAGGCGGTCGGGCGGCGAGGCCGCGGCGAGCATCGCTCACCATCTGCGCCTGGCCGGGGACCAAGCCGGCGCCGCCGAGCACTACCGGCGCGCCGCGGAGCACGCCGCGTCGCTTCACGCGCACGTCGACGCGCTCGAGCATCTGGAGGCGGCGCTCGCCCTCGGCTACTCGGACCCCGCCGCGGTGCTCGAGCGAATCGGCGACCTGCGGACGTTGCTCGGCGACTACCGCGGTGCCCTGGCGAGCTACGAGAGCGCCGCCGCTCAGTGCAAGCCGGCAGCGCTCGCGGCGATCGAGCACAAGGTCGGCGGTGTCCACCTCCGTCGCGGCGAGTGGGGGCGCGCCGAGGCGCGGCTGGAGAGCGCACTCGCGGCGGCGCCGACCGAGGACCTCGGATTGCTGGCTCGCATCCACGCCGATCTGAGCCTGACGCTGCACCATGTCGGCCGCGGCACAGAGGCGACCGCTTTCTGCCGCGATGCGCTCCTGCTCGCCGAGGCGGCGGACGATCGGCGCGCCCGGGCGCAGGCGCACAACATGCTCGGCGTGCTCGCCCGAAGCGAGGGCGAGCCGGCAACCGCTCGCGAGCAGCTGGAGCTCAGCCTCGAGCTGGCGCACGAGCTGGGCGATCCAGCGGCAGAGGTGGCCGCCCTCAACAACCTCGCGCTTGTCGAGCGTGACGCGGGCGGGCTGCAGCTCGCGCTGGAGCTGACCGGCCAGGCGCTCGCGCTGTGCGCGGCGAGCGGCGACCGCCACCGCGAGGCCGCGCTCGAGAACAACCTGGCCGATCTGCTCCACGCCGCAGGCGACGACGAGGCAGCCATGGCTCACATGAAGCGCGCGGTCGCGATCTTCAGCGAAGTCGGCGCCGACGAGGCAACTCGCCTGCCCGAGATCTGGAAGCTCGTCAGCTGGTGAGCCCGAGGGTTTGGCGTCGGGGGATCCCGCGGTACCGTGAACCCCGGAGCCGCCGATGAAGCAGCTGTTTCTCCTTCGCCACGCGAAGTCGAGCTGGGACGACTCTGATCTCGCCGACCACGACCGGCCGCTCGCGCCGCGCGGGGAGCACGCGCTGACGCTGATCGCCGACCACCTGGGGCGAGAGGGGGTCGCACCCGCGCTCGTGCTGTGCTCGTCGGCGCGGCGCGCGCAAGAGACGTTCGAACGGATCGCCCCGGCGCTCGGCGAGGGGGTAGCGGTGCAGATCGAGCGTGAGCTCTACGGCGCGTCCGAACAGCGTCTACTCGAGCGGCTGCA
>JBKPRD010000294.1:0-3171 GCA_046734415.1 Actinomycetota bacterium
AGCGGCTACTCAGCCGTCCGCAAGGAGACGAGCGACGTCCTCATCGTCGCAGAGGCACTGCACGCAACGGCCGCCGCCGACGTCTCGAGGCTCGTCGAAGCGGTTGCTCACAACGTTGCCGAGCTATGGTCGGGTACTCCCTAGACAGCCCGACCGACCAGGACCTCGCCCCGCGTCGAGCTTTGAGCTCAGTCGATGGCTAGGGGGACGACCTCGCGCCCGAGCCAGGCGCGGGCTTCTTCGCGCTCTGACGGCTCGAACAGACGCAGTTCGCCGGGCGCGAGCCAGCCGAACGCGCTCGCCCCCGTGCCTGACCCAGTCCTTATCCGTGACCAGTGCCATCCGCTCCCAAGGGGATCGGTGCTTCAAGCCAACCGAGCCTGCCGCCTTCACGTCCTGCCAGAGAGCGCCGGAGTCAAGGCCGTGAAAATCCTCCGCGAGTTCGAAGTAGATGTTGAGCTTCTCGCCGCGTTCGAGTGCGGCGTAGATGGGCTCGATCATCTGTGGCACCAGCGATCCGCCGTTGGACGAAGCGGACGTGAGGCGGCGCAGGTCGTAGCTCGGGATCGGTGATTGGCTCAGGCTCGACGGGCTCAACAACTCGACCGCCTGTCTCGATCGAGCAGGAACCGGCCGCGAGGACATTCTTCACCCACTGCACATCCGACCCGTAGGTCAGGAAGAAAAAAGAAGTCGCCGCCTCGTCGGGAACACGTTGATTGACGTTCGATTAGGTGCGCGCCCAGACTTGCGGCCTCGGTGCGTCAAGACGCCGAAAAGTCGCAAGCTTGCTCGCCACGGGCCGTGTGATCGGATTTGATGTAGCGCACCACGGCGCCCAAGAAACGCCATATGCGGGTGCGGTTCGTCTGGGTGTCCCTTCGACTCACCTGCATGGACGACAGGTGGCCAGTGGTCAGGAGAGCGCCCACTTAAGGCCACCGCGCCGGTGAGCGGTTGTACCAAATGAGCCTAATCGCGTCCGGCTCTTGGATCAGCCGATCCTTACTCATACGATAGGCAGCCATGGGCGGGCGAGAGCACGAGGCTTCTGGAGCCGGTCTGAGCAGCGTGTCCGCGTCGCCCGTCGTCCTAACCTTCCTGATCGCAGACGTCCGTGGCTACACGCGGTTCACGCAGGACCGCGGCGACGAGGAAGCAGGTCGGCTCGCCGCGCTCTTTGCCGAGCTTGCACGCGAAACGGTCCTCGCGCTCGACGGTGAGCTGATCGAGCTACGCGGCGACGAGGCCCTGTGTGTCTTCGGCTCGGCGCGTCAGGCGCTTCGCGCCGCGGTCGAGCTCCAACGGGCCTTCCGGAGACGCGCCGAGACCCTTCCCGTCTTTCCTCTTCCGGTGGGCATCGGTCTGGACGCGGGAGAAGCGGTGCCGATCGAGGGCGGCTACCGGGGCGGTGCGCTGAACACGGCCGCGCGGTTGTGCAGCCTGGCCGCACCCGGCCAGATCCTGGCGTCGGAGACGGTCGTCAGCCTTGCCCGGCGGGTCGAGGGCATCCGCTTCGTCGAGCGGCGCGCCACCAAGGTCAAGGGTCTCGAGAAGGCGTTGCGCGTCATCGAGGTCGTGCCCGAGGAGGGCCTGCCGCCACTTCCCGAGGCGGTGGCGCCGAAGCGTCGGCGGGTCACGCGAGGGCGCATGGCCGCCGCTGCCGCGGCCGGCCTGCTGGTCGTCGTCGGGATCGTCGCGTTCCTACTTCTCAGCTCGGGCGGGCGCGACTACCTCCCCGCTCTCGACGCCGACGCGCTCGGCACGATCGATGCGAACGCGGCCGGGATCTCGTCGCAGGTGAAGCTTCCGGGTGCGCCGAGCGCCGCCGCGGCGGGAGATGGCTCCGTCTGGGTCGCGAGCAAGGCCGACGGGACGGTCACGCGCCTCGACCCCAGATCGGGCCACAGCCAGACGGTCACCCTTGATGGCCCTCCGGGCGGCGTGGCGTACGGGGACGAGTCGCTCTGGGTCACGGACAGCGAGAACCGGAAGCTCGTGCAGATCAACCCCCGCACCTCGGCGGTGGTGCAGCGGATTTCTGTCGGCAACTCGCCCGGTGCAGTGGCGTTCGGCGACGACGCGGTCTGGGTTGTGAACGAGGTCGACGGCACGGTGTCGCGATTCGATCTCGGCACCGGGTCCGTCACGAAGACCGTGCCGGTCGGCCCCGGCCCCGCGGGAATCGCGGCCGGTCTGGGCGGGGTGTGGATGGCGAGCGAGAACTCGAGCACCCTGCTCCGCATCGACCCCGCGTCGGGGGACGTCGTGCAGGCGATCCCCGTGGGGAATGGCCCGACCGGCGTCGCGATCGGCGCGGGGAGCGTATGGGTGGCGAACACGCGTGACGGAACCGTGTCGCGGATCGACCCGTCGACGAACTCGGTCCGCGCGACCGTTCCCGTCGGCACCAGTCCGTCGGCGGTCGCCGCGGACGACGGCGCGGTGTGGGTCGCCGACGGCGACGCGGCCACGGTCAGCCGTATCGACCCCGAGACCGGCGACGTGGCGAAGACACTGGCGCTCGGCAGCCGTCCGAGCGCCCTCGCGCTCGCGCAGGGGAAGGTCTACGCGGCGACCGTCGTTCCGCTTGCCGGTCATCGCGGCGGAGTGCTGCGGGTCGAGGGCGACCCGTCGGTCTGCCGCTTCGCCGATCCCGCCTGCGCGTTCTTTGACAATGTCACCGACGGGGCGGTCTGGTGGCTCGTCTACGACGGGCTCGTCGCGTACCGTCGGGTGGGCGGTACGGCCGGAGCGACGCTCGTCCCCGACCTCGCTGCCCGCCTGCCGGCGCCGTCGGACGGCCGCAAGACCTACACCTTCCGGCTCCGGAAGGGCATCCGCTACTCGGACGGATCGCCCGTGCGGGCTTCCGACTTCCGTCCCTCCGTCGAGCGCTTCATCAGGCTCTCCGGCGGTGTCGGCGTGTTCTCTGGAGTCGTCGGGGCTGAGAAGTGCCGCCCTGGCAAGCCGTGTGATCTCTCGGCGGGGATCGTCGCCGACGACCGTGCGGGCACGATCACGATCCGCCTGACCCGGCCGGACAACGAGTTTCTCTACGCGCTCACGTTCCCGGGCGCCTCGTTCGTGCCCGCGCGATCCGCACGTAGCCCGGCGGCCTCGCGCGCGCTCCCCGGCACCGGCCCGTACCGCGTGGCCTCGTTCGACACC
>JBKPRD010000295.1:0-13257 GCA_046734415.1 Actinomycetota bacterium
GCGCGAGAGCTCGCGGATCCGCTCCTCGTCGCGCAGCAGGCCCTTGCCGCCCTGCTCGACGAGCACGCGGCCGAGGACGTCGCCGAGCAGGCGTACGTCGCGGCGCAGCGCTGCCTCCGGCGGAAGCGTCATGTCGGCAGCTTGCGCGATTCGCGGCGTCAGCGAGCGGCGGAGGCGCCGACAGGGAGTGCGGCCGGGCGTGCCGCGTCGGTGCCGATCGCGATCGCCTGCCCCTCCTCCGCGGATCGGAGGATGCTGCGGGCGACATCGACCACGTGGAGGCCCAGCTCGCCGCTCGCGCGATGGTCGCCGCCCTCGGCGATGGCCTCCGCCATGTCGGCGAGGCCGATCCCGCGCGCCTCGCAGGGGCCGCGCGAGGCGTACGCCGCCTGCTCCCAGTCGCCGTGGCCGCGGCGGATCCGGAGCTGCCCCTCGAAGTCGTTCGGGTCCGGCAGCGACAGGTCGCCGCCCGTTCCGTGCACGAAGAAGTCGCAGACGTAGCGGTCCGTCGCGTCGAAGCTCGCGACCAGGTTCGCGGTCATGCCGCCGTCGAGTTCCATCGTCGCGGAGGTGTGCGTCGGCGTCTCGACCGGGAACTCCTCGCCGGCACGCGGGCCGACCATGATCCGCCGAGCCGGCCGATGCGCGGATGCGAAGCCGGCGACGCGGCGGATCGGGCCGAGCAGGGCGACGATCGCCGAGATGTAGTACGGGCCCATGTCGAGCAGCGGCCCGGCGCCGTCCTGGAAGAACTGCTCCGGGCTCGGGTGCCACGCGTCGGCCCCGCCGAGGAGCATCGCCGCGGAGACCGCCAGCGGCTCGCCGATCGCGCCCTGATCGATCAGCTCGCGCGCCGCCTGGTACGCGCCGCCGAGGAAGATGTCGGGCGCACAGCCGATCCGCAGGCCGCGCCGCTCGGCCTCCTCGAGGAGCCTCGCCGCGTCGCCGACCTCCAGCCCGAGCGGCTTCTCCGTGTAGACGTGTTTACCGGCTGCCAGCGCGGCGCGCGTCACGCCGGCGTGCTCCGACGACGGGGTCAGGTTGAGGACGACGTCGATGCCCGGGTCGGCGAGCAGGCCCTCGACGGGCAGCGCGGTCAGCCTGTGCTCTGCGGCGAGCTCCTCGGCCGCAGCCGGCAGTAGGTCCGCACACGCGACGATGTCGAACGCGTCGAACGCCGAGGAGTTGTCGGCGTAGTGCTTGCTGATCACGCCGCAGCCGACGATCCCGACGTTCACGCCGCCACCCTGAGCATGCCCGTCAGCGCCTCGAACGACCGCTCGGCCGCGTCGAGCGTCGACCCCTCGGCCTCGTCCTGCTCGACGAGCAGCCATTCGACGCCCGCCGCAACCGCCGCCGGGGCGAGCCGGTCGTAACCGACCGCCCCGTCGCCGACCGGACGGAACTCCCTGCCCTCGCGCGAGGCGATGTCCTTGACGTGGACGATCGGGCACCGGTCGTGGACGCGGTCGAGGAGGGCAGGAACGTCCACGCCCGCGTACCAGGCCCAGCCGAGGTCGAGCTCGATCCAGAGCTCGGACGGCAGCTCGTCGAAGAAGGTCGTGCCGGAGGAGAGGGGGCGGAGCTCGGCGTCGTGGTTGTGGAATCCGAGCTCGAGCCCGTGCTCGCGGGCTGCCGTTGCGAGCTCGCCGATGTGCGCCGCGAGGCCAGGCGTCTCGAGCGTCTCCGGGTCGAGCCAGCTGAGCGCGAGCCGCCGCCAGCCGAGCGCCCGGCCCTCCTCTGCCAGCTCGGGCAGCCGCGTCTCGATCACGTCGAGCCCCGCATGCCGGGAGACCGCGACGAGCCCGAGCGCGTCCAGCCAGGCGCGGACGGCCGTCGCATCCTGGCCGTGCAGGTCGAAGATCTCCACGCCCTCGTAGCCCATACCGGCGACGGAGCGGAGGACGCCCTCGAAGTCGCGCGCGCACTCGTCGCGCACGCTGTAGAGCATCAGGCCGATGCGTGCCATGGCTCCGGGGCAGTGACGTGACATCGGGCGCTCTGGTGCGGGCGCGCCTCGAGGAGCGCCGGCGGCTCCTGGCGACAGCGCTCGATTGCAAGCGGACAACGGGCGACGAACCGGCAGCCGACGGTTTCCGCGGTGACGACGTGGTCGGCCGGCCGACGCTCGACGCGCTGCAGGTCCAGGCCTTCGGCCGGATCCGGGACCGACGAGAGGAGGAGACGCGTGTACGGGTGGAGCGGGTTCTGCAGCACTTCTTCCGTCGGGCCGCGCTCGACGATCTGGCCCGCGAACATCACCAGCATCTCGTCGGCGACGTACCGCGCGCTGGCGAGATCGTGGGTGACGTACAGCAGCGCGAGCTCGCGCTCCTCCTTCAGCTTCAGCATCAGGTTCAGGATCCCGATCCGGATCGAGACGTCGAGCATGCTGATCGGCTCGTCCGCGAGGACGACCTTCGGCTCGACGGCCAGCGCGCGCGCGATCGCGACGCGCTGGCGTTGGCCGCCGGAGAGCTCGTACGGGTACTTGGCGGCGATGTGCTCCGGCGGCACGAGACCGACCGTCCGGAGCAGCTCGTGGACCCGCTCCTCGACCTGCGCGCGCGGGACGATCCGATGGATCCGCAGCGGCCGTTCGAGATGGTGCCGGATCGTCTTCACCGGATTCAGCGACCCGAACGGATCCTGGAAGATCATCTGCACCTGCGACCGGTAGCGCAGCAGTCCTCGCCCTCGCAGCCCACCCGAGACGTCGGCGCCCTCGAAGAGGACGTTGCCCGCTGTCGGATCGTGCAGCCGCGCGATCAGGCGCGCGACCGTCGTCTTGCCGCTGCCGCTCTCGCCGACGAGCGCGGTGATCGTGCCCGGCCGGAGCTCGAAAGAGACGTCGTCTGCCGCGTTGACGTACGCGCGGCGGTCCCTGCCGCCGAGCGGGAAGCGCTTCGTCAGGCCGCGGACCTCGAGCGTCGCGCTCACGATTCGTCTCCCGCGACGAGGTGGCACGCGACCCGGTGCCCCGGCTCGATCTCGCGGAGCACCGGACGCTCCGTCGTCTGCCGCACGTAGAGCTGCGACTCGTCGCGCACGCAATGGGGGCAGCGCGGATGGAAGCGGCAGCCGGCCGGCGGGTCGGCGAGGTCTGGTGGCGTCCCCGGGATTCCGGTCAGCCTGGTCAGCGGGCCGTGCAGAGGCGGGAACGAGCGGAGCAACCCCTGGGTGTAGGGATGCCGCGGGCTCGCTGCCAGCTCGGCTCCGGTGGCGGTCTCGACCAGCTCACCGGCGTACATGATCGCCACGCGGTCGGCGAGCGAGAGCAGGAGGGAGAGGTCGTGCGTGATGAAGAGCACCGAGAAGCCGAGCTCCTCCTTGAGCTGCCTGAGCTGCTGCAGGATCTCTCGCTGCACGACGACGTCGAGCGCGGTCGTCGGCTCGTCGAGGATGACGAGCTCGGGCTTCAGGGCGAGCGCCATCGCGATGATCACGCGCTGCCGCATCCCGCCGGACAGCTGGTGCGGGTACGAGCGGACGCGGCGGCGATCGATCCCGACGAGCTCGAGCAGGTTCCCGGCGTTTGCGAGCGCGCGCCGCTTCGAGACGGGCTCGTGCGCCTGCATCATGTCGACGAACTGGTCGCCGACCCGCATCACCGGGTTGAGCGAATTCATCGCGCTCTGGAAGACCATCGAGACGTTTCGCCAGCGGTAGCGGCGCAGCTCCTCGTCGGTCTTGCCGTTCAGCTCCTCGCCCTGGAAGACGATGCTGCCGCCGGCCATGTACGCGGGCGGGCGGAGGATCTGCATCACCGCGTTGGCGATCGTGCTCTTGCCGCAGCCGGACTCGCCTGCCAGCCCGACGATCTCGCCGACGGCGATCTCGAGGTCGACGCCGTCGACGGCGCGGGCGACTTTGTCGCCGAGCCGGTACTCGACCGCGAGCCCACGGAGCTCGAGCAAGGCCGGAGCCGCCGCGGCAGGGGCAGACGGCGCCTGGGGCATGGACTCGGTGGCGATCACGCCCCCTCCGCGCGAACCACGGCGCGACCGCCGACGAGCGCGGCGACCATGCGTCTGGTCAGGCCGGGGCCGGTGTGCTCAGCCCGCAGCCGCGGATTGCTCAGCTCGTCGATCCCGGCCAGGATCAGCACCAGCCCGAGCACGGTCAGTGCGAGCGCGGCACCCGGGAAGAAGAACGGCCACCACTCGCCCTGGAGCACGGTCGAGTTCGTCTGCGCCCAGTACAGCGTCACGCCCCAGCTCGTCTTCGACTGGTCGCCGAGGCCGAGGAACTCGAGCCCCGCGTCGGTGAGCAGGGCGATGTAGAAGACGAGCACGAACGCGGCCGCGATCCGGCTGATCATGTTCGGCATCAGCTCGCCGAAGACGATCCGGGGCGTCGACTCGCCGGAGACCTTGGCCGCCTGGATGAAGTCCCGGTTCTTGAGCGAGAGGGTCTGCCCGCGCAGGATCCGTGCCTCGAAGGCCCAGAGGACAAGTGCGAGGACTGAGACCATCGTCCACATTCCGCGCGAGCCGAGGTAGCCGGAGATGACGATCAGGAGCGGAATCGCCGGAATCGTCAGGAAGACGTTGATCAGGAAGTTGATGACGTCGTCGACCAGCCCCCCGCAGTACCCGGCGGTGATCCCGAGGATCGCCGCCAGGGCCGTCGCCAGCAGGCCTGCTGCGACGCCGAGCAACAGCGAGCGCCTCGCGCCGACGACGACCTGCGAGAAGATGTCGCTTCCCTGGTCGGTGGTGCCGAACAGGTGATGCCACGAGGGCGCCTGCCGGGCGTCGGTGATGCTGAAGGCGTTCGGGTCGCTCACCGAGATCAGCGGCGAGATCAGGGCGACGATCACGATCGAACCGACGATCAAGATGCCGAGCCGCGACTTCGGGTTGCGGAGCAGGAGCACGAGCCAGTCAGGCGCGTGGACGCGCCGCCGGCTCCGGGTGCGGGATGGTGCGACGACCGGGAGATCGAGGGCGGCGGGCTCGAGCTGCGACATCAGCCGGTCCGCAGCCGTGGGTCGAGGACCAGGTTGAGCACGTCCATGATCAAATTCGCGACGATCACCGCGATGGACAGCACGACGAGGAGCGCCTGCGCGAGCGGGTAGTCGTGACCGAGGACGGCCTGCTGGAGCGTCAGGCCTGCGCCCGGGTAGCTGAAGACGTACTCGACGAAGACGAGCCCACCCACGGCGGCCGCGAAGAGTGGCGCGAAGCCGTTCAGCGGCGGGAGGATCGCGTTCCGGCCCGCGTACCGCGTCATCACGCGGCGGTCGCGCAGGCCCTTCGCGTGCGCCATCGCCACGTAGTCCTCGCTGATCGTGTTGATCATCACGGTGCGCATGTTCAGCACCCAGCCGCCCGTGAAGGCGAGCATGATCACGAGGATCGGCAGCTGGGCGTGGCGGAACGTGCTGGAGAGGAACGCCCAGCTGAAGCTGGGGGTCAGCCCGGTGTCGTATGCGTGCTGGATCGGGAACCAGTGCAGCTGGAGGCCGAAGAAGTAGAGGCCGAGCAGCGCGGTGAAGAACGCCGGCAGAGCGCCGAGGGCGAGAAACGCCGGCGCGACGACGTTGTCGACGACGCGGCCCCGGCGCCAGGCCGCGACCATCCCGATCACCGTGCCGAGGACGAACGAGAGCAGGAACGCGAAGCCGACGAGGAAGATCGAGTAGGGGAGCGTCCGGCCGACGACCTCGGACACCGGCGTCGGGAAGTTCGATGTCGAGATCCCGAAGTCGAACCGGACGACGTGGCCCAGGTAGACGACGTAGTCGTGCAAGATCGAGTGGTGTCCGCCCCCGAGGAGGGCCTGGTAGGTCTGGATCAGCCCGGGGTTTCCCGCCAGCTGCGCCGAGTCCAGGTGCTGGAGCAGGCCGGCGAGCGGGCTCCCGGGCATCAGCCGCGGGAGCAGGAAGTTGATCGTCAGCGCGACCCAGATCGCGAAGACGTAGAAGACGAGACGACGGGCGAACCAGCGCATGTCGCGTCGGAGGAGCGTATCCGGCGGGCGAGGCCGAGGCCCCGCCCGCCGGAACGCGACTCGACTAGAGCCCCGCTTTCCCGCCGGGGCAGATGGTGGTGAGCAGGAGGATGTTGTCGGGGTTCGTGGTGAAGATCGGGTCGGCGTAGAAGTTCTTCGCGGTTGGGAAGCAATGGAAGTACTTCGTCGAGTACGTCGACCACCGCGCTCCGATCATCACCGGGATGATCGGCAGGTTCTGCAGGAAGAGCTTCTGCAGCGCCGTCGCGGCCTGATGCTGCTTCTTCGCGTCGAGTGAGTTCTTCCACACGTTCAGCGGCGGTGTCGCCCTGGCGTCGTAGAAGTGGTGCCAGTTCCCGGTCGGAGTCCCATCCTGCCCCGAGGGGATGTACGCGTTCTGCGACAGGTTGGCGTAGAAGTAGCCGTACGGCGAGCCGCGCGAGGCGACCTGCCACAGCAGCGTCGGGTTCTTGGTCGAGAACGCGTTCGGGAACCAGTCACCCCACGACGCCTCGAGCTTGACCTGCGAGTTGATGCCGATGTCGCGGAAGTTCTTGGTGATGATCTGGTTCGAGGCGACCCAGTCCGACCAGCCGGAGATCACGTGGATGTCGAGGTTGACCGGGTTGCCCTTCGGGTCCATCAGGCTCGAGCCCTTGTAGGTGAACCCGTTGTCCGTGAGCATTTTCTTCGCGGCCGCTGGGTTGTAGGTCGTCATCCTCTTCGCCTGCGCCTTCACCGCCGGGTCGGTCACCCACTGCGGGAAGAGGCCGCTCAGCCCGAGCGCGTCGGCCGGCGGCTCGTAGCCGTACTCACCCAGCTTCCACACCGTCGTCCGGTCGATCGCCAGGCTCAGCGCCTTGCGGAACGCCGGCAGGCTGTACGGATACTGCGTGTTGTCGAAGACGAGCGAGATCGGATAGTCCGCGTTCGAGTAGAAGGCGTGGTAGTGGGCCTTGTCCTTCGCTTCATACGCCTTCTCGACGTTCGGCACGAAGTTGTGCGTCCAGTCGACTGAGCCGTTCTGGATCAGCGCCAGGGCAGCGTCGTTGGACGAGGCCTGTACGTACTCGAGGCACGGGATCTTCGGCAGCCCGGCCTGCCAGTAGTGCGGGTTCTTGCTCAGGACGTAGTCCTGCGTCGTGAACCGCGCGATCACGTTGAACGGCCCCGAGCCCACGGGCTTCGGGTTCGCGAAGGTCGCGGGTTCCTTCACCTTCGACCAGATGTGCTGCGGCACGACGAACTGGCGATTCAGGATCGCGGGAATGAACTGCGAGTCCGGCGTCTTCAGCGTGATCGAGACGGTGTATCGCCCCCGGGCCCTGATCGAGGCGACGTTGTTGCCCGTCCCGACGAGGCCGATGCGGTCCATCGTCTTGTCCTGCCGGCCGGCGGTCAGGCTGTAGAGGACATCGGCGGAGGTCAGCGGCTTGCCGTCCGACCACCTGGCATTCTTCGCAAGGTTCAGCGTGAGCACCCTGTTGCCGTTCGACCACTTCCAGCTGCGGGCGAGCCACGGCACGGTCCTCGTCCCGCCGGCGGGGGTCACGATCAGCGGCTCGTAGAACGCACCCTGCGCGATCCCGTTGGTCGGCAGCCCGCCGCCCGCATACGGGTTGAAGTTCCGCGTGAACGCGGGGTCGCCGGAGCCGGTCATGACGAGGCAGCGGTGGCCGGCCGAGACCGCTGCGGCTGAGCTCTCCTTGGCCGGCCGCGCGCCCGCGCTCTGCACGAGCAAGGCGACGGCGACGGCACCGGCGAGACCGAGAGCGCCGGCCGCCCGGAGGCCGAGGGAGACGGAGCGAGCTGGGCTCTTCATGTGACCTTCCTTTCGGTGGTGGAGAAGGGCGAGCCAACTCTGACGCATGTTCCGGGAACGGTTACCAGGTCGTTACAGAGAAGTCAAGGACACTACGATCCGATTCCGCGGCCTCGTGCGGCAAAGAGGCTGTAACCGGTTCCGGTAGTTGTGCTTGAATACGCCGATGGCCCGGTACGACGGCAACGGCGAGCAGACGCGGGCGACCATCCGCGAGATCGCCCGCGCCGCCGGCGTGTCGATCGCGACGGTCTCGCGCGTGATCAACGGAAGGCCCGACGTCGCGCCGCAGACGCGCGAGGCCGTGCTGCGCGTCGTACGCGAGCACGGGTTCAGCACGAACCGGAATGCCCGCGCGCTCTCCGGCGGACGGACGGGGCTCGTCGGCGTGACGCTGCCGATCCTCGAGGCCGCGTACTTCGCCGTGATCGTCTCGGGCGCAGCCGAAGCGCTCTACGAGAACGACATGCGGATCGTCCTCTGTCCGACCCTCCACCAGCACGAGCGCGAGGTCACGCTGCTCGACCGCCTGATGCACGGCACCACGGACGGCGCGGTCCTGATGCTCCCGGAGGAGTCGAACGCCGAGCTGCGTGCGCTCCAGGACACCGGCTACCCCTTCGTCGTCGTCGACCCGCGTGTGCCTCTTGACGAGGGGATCCCGGCGGTCTCCGCCGCGAACGCGTCCGGCGCCCGCGCAGCCGTACAGCACCTGCTCTCGCTCGGACACCGGCGCATCGGCGCGATCCTTGGACCCCGCGAGTGGATGGCCAGCACCGAGCGGCTGAACGGCTACGGCTCTGCGCTCGCCGCCGCCGGAGTCCTGCCCGATCCCGAGCTCGTCGTCGAGTCCGACTTCTCGATCGAAAGCGGCGAGGAGGCGGCCGCCGCGCTGCTCGACCTCCCCGAGCGGCCGACCGCGGTCTTCGGCTTCAACGACAACGTCGCGATCGGTGCGCTGCGCGCCGCCGAGGCGCGGGGTCTTGCCGTTCCGGGCGACGTGTCGGTCGTCGGCTTCGACGACTCGGAGCAGTCGGGGCTCGTCACACCGGCGCTGACCACGGTCCGCCAGCCGCTCGCGGAGATGGGCCGAATGGGGGTCAGCGTGCTCCTCCGCCTGCTCGACCACCAGCGTGTCGAGGCGATGAGCATCGAGCTCGCGACGCGGCTCGTCGTCCGCGAGTCGACCGCTGCGCCGGTGGCGACAGCGACCCGCTAGGCCGCCGGCTCCGCCTCCGGCACCGCGCGGTGCATCAGGCTGCGCAGCTCGCGGCCGACCTCCTCGATCCGCTCGTCCGCCGCCTTCGCGCGGAGCTCCTTCAGCCGCGGCTCGCCGGTCTTCATCTGCTGGATCCACTCGTGCGCGAACGTGCCCTCACGGATGTCGGAGAGCAGCTTGCGCATGTTCTCGCGGACGTGGTCGTCGATCACCTGCGGCCCCCGCGTGAGGTCGCCGTACTCCGCGGTGTCCGAGACCGAGAAGCGCATGCCGGCGAGGCCGCCCTCGTAGATCAGATCGACGATCAGCTTGAGCTCGTGCAGGCACTCGTAGTAGGCGATCTCCGGCTGGTAGCCCGCCTCGACCAGCGTCTCGAAACCGAGCCTGATCAGCTCGGTGACGCCGCCGCAGAGGACGGCCTGCTCGCCGAAGAGGTCGCTCTCGGTCTCCTCGACGAAGGTCGTCTCGATCACGCCGGCCCGCGTCGCGCCGATCCCGGCCGCGTAGGCGAGCGCGAGGTCGAGGGCGCGCCCGCTCGCGTCCTGCGCGACGGCGACGAGCGCCGGCGTCCCGTACCCCTCGGTGAAGAGGCGCCGGACGATGTGGCCGGGGCCCTTGGGCGCGACCATGATCACGTCGTGCGCGGGCGGCGGTTCGATCCGCCCGTAGTGGACGTTGAAGCCGTGCGCGAACAGCACCGCGGCGCTCTCGCCGAGGTTGGGAGCGACGTCTGCCTCGTACACGGCCGGCTGCACCTGGTCGGGGAGGAGCATCGAGATGACCTGTGCCCCGCGCGTCGCCTCGGCGACGGTCGCGACCGCGAGCCCGGCCTCCTCGGCCGCGTGCCACGACGGGCTGCCGGCCCGCAGGCCGACCTCGACCTCGACGCCCGAGTCGTGCAGGTTGAGCGCGTGCGCGTGGCCCTGGCTGCCGTAGCCGACGACGGCGACCTTGCCCTGGAGAAGGCCGAGGTCGCCGGTGCGGTGAACCGTTGCCATCGAAGCTCCCTTCCTAGACGTGGACTTTCTGGAGGTGCGGGGCCCGGCGCGCGGCGCGGCGAAGGCCGATGCGGCCGGTGCGGACGAGCTCGCGGATTCCGTGCGGGCGGACGAGCTCCTCGAAGGAGTCCAGGTCCTCGGGCTCGCCGAGCACCTCGAAGACGAGGCTGTCGGGGCCGACATCGGCGACGCGCGCGTTGAAGACGTCGGTCAGCGCCATCAGCTCCGCGCGCCGCTCCGGCCCAGCGGCGATCGTGATCAGGGCGAGCTCTCGCTCGACCGACTCGCCGGGCTCGAGCTCACGGACCCGCAGCACGTTGACGAGCTTGTGCATCTGCTTCTCGATCTGCTCGAGCGGCTGCTGGTCGCAGTTGACGCGGAGGGTGATGCAGGACACGTCGGGGCGCTCGGTCGGGCCGACCGCCAGGCTCTCGATGTTGAACCCCCTCCGCGCGAACAGCTGGCAGACGCGCACGAGCGCGCCTGGCTTGTCCTCGACGAGCACGGAGAGCGTGTGGATCACGCGACCCTCACCCGCTCGGCCGCGTCCGGCTCGGCCTCCTCGTACTCCACCATCTCCAGCGCCGCGGCTCCGGCCGGGATCATCGGGAAGCACTGCTCGAGCGGGTCGACGCGGGCGTCGACAACCGCAGTCCGGCCCGACGCGAGCGCCTCCGGCAGCGCCTCTTCGAGCTCGTCCTCGTCGGCGACGGTAAACCCGAGGCCGCCGTACGCGCGCGCCAGCGCGGCGTAGTCGGGAACGGCGTGCGTCAGGTGGACGTGCGAGTGGCGCTCCTCGAAGAACATCGACTGCCACTGCTGGACCATCCCGAGGTAGCCGTTGTTGACGACGACGGCGACGATCGGCAGGTCCTCGAGCACGGCGGTCGCCAGCTCCTGGCCGGTCATCTGGAAGCAGCCGTCGCCGTCGACGCAGACGACGGTCGCCTCCGGCCGCGCCGCCTTCGCGCCGATCGCCGCCGGGATTCCGTAGCCCATCGTCCCGAGCCCGCCCGAGGTGATGAACGTCCGCGGCACGTCGCAGCGCAGGTACTGCATTGCCCACATCTGGTGCTGGCCGACCCCGGTCGTCCAGATCACGTCGTCGCGCCCGGCGGTGAGGCGCTGCAGGGTCTCGAGCACGCGCTGCGGCTTCAGCGTGTCGCCGGTGCCGTAGCGGAGCGGAAACTCGTCCCGCCACGCCTCGAGCTGGCGGAGCCACGGCCCGGTCTGCGGCGCGGGCCGCGTGCCCAGCTGCGCGGCGAGGTCGGCGAGCACCTGCTTCAGCGGCCCGACGACCGGCACGTCTGCGCGGCGCAGCTTCGAGATCTCGGCGGCGTCGATGTCGAGGTGGACGACCGTCGCCCCGGGCGCGAACGCCGAGAGCTTCCCCGTCACGCGGTCGTCGAACCGGGCCCCGACGGCGACGAGCAGGTCGCACTTGTTCATCGCCAGGTTCGACCACTTGGGGCCGTGCATGCCGGGCCACCCGAAGTGGAGCTCGTGCGTCTCCGGGAACGCGCTCTTCGCCATCAGCGTCGTCACCACGGGCAGCCGTCCGGCCTCGGCCAGCTCGAGCAGCTCTCCGCACGCGTCGGCGTTGAGCGTCCCCCCGCCGACGTAGAGCACCGGGCGCTCCGCCGCTGCGATCTGCTTCGCCGCCTCCCCGATCTGCCGGGGGTGGCCCCGGGTCGGCGGGCGCCAGCCCGGCAGGTCGACCTCGTCGGGGTAGCTGAAGTCGACGGCGGCTTCCTGGACGTCGCGGGGGATGTCGACCAGCACCGGCCCGCAGCGGCCGGTGCGCGCGACGTGGAACGCCGCCTTCAGCACGCGTGGGATCTCCTCGACGTCCTGGACGAGCCACGAATGCTTCACGATCGGCGTCGTCACGCCGACGATGTCGCACTCCTGGAACGCGTCGGTGCCGATCAGGAAGCTGCGCACCTGGCCGGTCACGCAGACGAGCGGCGTCGAGTCCATCCAGGCGTCGGCGATCGGCGTGACGAGATTGGTCGCGCCGGGGCCCGAGGTGGCGAACGCGACACCCGTGCGACCCGAGGCCCGGGCGTAGCCCTCGGCCATGTGGCCCGCGCCCTGCTCGTGGCGCGCGAGCACGTGGCGGATGCTCGTGCCGCGGGCGAGCGCGTCGTAGATCGGCAGGATCGCACCGCCGGGCAGCCCGAAGACAACGTCGACGCCCTCCGCCTCGAGCGAGCGCAGGACCGCATCGGCCCCCGTCATCCTCACGCCCTCTCCGCGAGGAACTCGACGTCGGTGCGGGCGCGGGGCATCATCGCGAGCACCGCGTCGTTGAAGTCCCGTGTCGTCGACGCCGGCCTCGAGCCGTGGACGTCGGGGGTGCGCCAGCCTTCGGCGAGGGCGTGCGTGATCGCCCGCTCGAGCGTCCGCCCCGCGGCGCGCTCGCCCAGGCCCTCGGAGAGCATCAGCGAGGCCGCGAGCAGCATCCCGCTCGGGTTCGCCACGCCCTGCCCGGCGATATCGGGCGCCGAGCCATGCGTCGGCCCGAAGACGCCGGGGCCGGTCGGCGAGAGTCGGCCGGAGGCGACGATCCGCGAGCCGTTCCGCGACGCGGCCGCGAGGTCCGAGACAACCTCCGCGAACACCGCCTGCGTGACGATCACGCAGAAGCGGTCGGGCGAGTCCATCAGCGCGGGCAGCGCACGGCCCGGCGTCGCCCCGTCCACGTGCACGCCGGGATGCCGCTCGGCCTCCCGCGCGACGAGCTCGTCCCAGGCTCGACCCTCCCCGACGGCGCTCAGACGTGCGCGGCGCGAACACGCGAGCTCGAAAGCCCGCGCGACCGCGAACGCATCCGCGTCCTCGGTCAATGGGCTGACGATCGCCAGGTCGCCGTCGGGGAGCCTGACGCGCTGGACGCGCCAGGTCAGGTCGAGCTCGGCCTTCACGCCTTCGAGCGCCGGTTCGCGGGTCAACGCGACGAGCACCGCATCGGATCCGCGGCACGCGGCGCGCGTCGGCGCCGGCAGCGGATGGCCGTAGCGGCTCACGGCCTCGCCGGCGAACGGCGCGTGAACCTCGTCCACGCGGAACCCGTGGAGCCGGCCGGCCTCCGCCAGGGCGCGGCTCGCCTCCGCCATCAGCTCGGGGCCGATGCCGTCCCCGCTCAGACAGGCAACGGTGTAGGTCTTCACACCGACGGCACCTCCTCGAAGACGTCGTAGAGAGTGACTGCCTGGCGTTCATCGGCCAGGCGCTTGAATCGCTGAAACGCAGCGCGG
>JBKPRD010000296.1:0-8272 GCA_046734415.1 Actinomycetota bacterium
GAGCTGGCCGAGCGCGAGTTGCGGCTCGCGACCGCGGCGGCCTCGGCGCAGGCCGAGGCAGCGCGGCTTCGCGAGCTCGAGCAGCGCCTGAACGTTGCGGGGCGCGACGTCGACGCCGCCGAGGCGCAGTCACGTCGCACCGCCGAGCTCTCTCGTCGCGAGGACGAGCTCGAGCGCAAGCTGACGGGGCTGGTCGACACGGAACGCCGAAGCTTCGAGCAGCTCGCCGCGCGACGTGCCGAGCTCGATGCGCAGGCGTCCGAGCTCACCGAGCGGGCGGCGGCCCTCGAGCGCCGTGAGGCGGAGCTCGCGGAGCGCGAGCCGGCGCCGGCGCCGGAGCCCGACGTGCGCGCGGAGGCCGAGCGGCTGGCGGCGAAGGCGGCAACGCTCGAGGAGGGCGAGCGAAAGCTTCTCGAGGCACAGTCGCGCCTCGGCGCGAGCGAGCGGACGCTCGCGGCGCGGGAGCGGGGGCTCGTCGAGCGGGAGGCCGCACTCGCCGCGGCGACGACGGCGCTCCTCGAGCGCGAGGTTGCGCAGGCCGCGACCGAGGCCGACCAGAAGGAGCGTGCGGCTGCGCTCGAGCTGGGGGAGTCGGAGCTCGCGGGGCGGAGCGCGGAGCTCGCGGCAGCCGGGCAGAGCACGGCTGAGCTCGCCGACCGGGCGACTGTCCTCGACGCCCGCGAGGTCGAACTGGCAGAGCGCCTCGCCGACCTCGAGCAGCGCGAGCAGGAGCTCGACCGGCAGCGCGCGCAGCTCGAGGACGAACGCCGCCGCCTCGCGGAACGGGCGCGGAAGCTCGCCGAGGCGGAACGGCGCGCACCGATCGAACCGGTCTATCAACCCGACGCCGTCGGCTTCAGCGAGGGCCTTCGTGCCCTCGCGCGCAGGCGGGGCGCACCACACCCCTAGCTGTTAGCGTCCGGCCCGTGCTGAGCGCCCTCGCCACCAGCCACAAGGTGGGGATCGCGGTCGCGGCGGCCGTCTTCATCGCCTTCGCCCTCGCCTCCTCGTTCCTGTTGCCCGCGATCTGGCCGTCGTTCCCCGGCAAGCACGTCGGCCTGTTCGTGACCGTCTGCGTCCTGCTGACCGCGGGAATGCTCGCGACGGTGATCGCGCTCGCCGGCGAGCCCAAGGAGGAGCGGGCCGCGGCCGGCGGGAAGACGACGACCGAGGGCGCGCCGACGACGACGTCGAAGGCTCCGACGCCGGCGCCGCCGGCCGGCGACGCGGCGGCCGGCAAAGCTCTCTTCAACGCGCAGGGCTGCAACGCGTGCCACACCTTCAAGCCCGCCGGCGCGACCGCGAAGGTCGGCCCCGACCTCGACAACCTCACCGCGGACGCCCAGAAGGCGAACCGCGGCTCGCCGGCCGAGTACGCCGCCGAGTCGATCAAGGACCCGAGCGCGTACGTCGTCCCGGGTTACCCGAACGGCGTGATGCCGGCGTTCACGTCGCTCAGCGACAAGCAGGTCGGCGACCTGGTCGCCTTCCTGCTCTCCGGCGCGAAGCAATAGCGCGGGACAGATTGAACCCGTGCGTGGCGCGCTGAGGACTTCGCCGCCGCGCCCGACATGTGCGGGCGCGGCACGCGCACGCTTGCCGGCAGCAGGCGATGCGAGCGCAGCGAGCGAGCGGAGGAATGGGCCCGTGGGGGAACCAGGGGTTCCCCCGCGTTACGGAGAGGGCGGGATTTGAACCCGCGACGCACCTTTCGGCACGTACGCGATTTCCAGTCGCGCTCCTTCGGCCGCTCGGACACCTCTCCAAGCAGGCCTAGCGTAGCGCCGCCGAACAGCCGTCGGATCAGCCGGGGACGAGCCGTTCACGCGCCCGGGCGAGGAGCTCCTTCCACGTGCCGCACGGCTCGCAGCGGTAGACGCGCGCGGTCTTGTCGCCGCTTGCGGTGACCAGCAGCGCCCCGTCGGGGGAGAACCCGGCGTTGTTGACGATGTCGCTGTGCCCCTGCAGGACTGCGAGCGTCACCCCGCTGAGCGCATCCCAGAGACGTGCGGTGCGGTCTGCGCTCGCCGTGAGAACCACCTTGCCGTCCGGGCTGAAGGACGCGTCGTAGACCTCCTCGCCGTGGCCGCGAAGAACGGACACGACGCGGCCGCTCTCCGCATCCCACACGCGCGCCGTCCTGTCGGAGCTCGCCGTGACGATCAGCCCGCCGTCCGGGCTGAACGCGGCGTGCTCGACCGGATCCTTGTGCGCTCGCAGGACGAGCAGGCTCCGGCCGCTGCGCGAATCCCAGACGCGTGCCGTGTCGTCCGCGCTCGAGGTGACGACCCGGCTCCCGTCAGGGCTGAAGGCGGCGCTGGTGACGGCGCCGGTGTGTCCGCGAAGGAGAGCGAGCATGCGTCCGCTGCGGCTGTCCCAGACTCGCGCCGTGTCGTCGGCGCTCGCCGTGACGACGCGCTTGCCGTCAGCGCTGAAGAGGGCGCTTCTGACCGAGTCCCCGTGTCCCTGCAGAAGAGCGATCGGCCGTCCGGTGCGCGCGTCGAAGACCCGAGCGGTGCCGTCGCTGCTGGCGGTCGCGACCTCCGTGCCGTCCGGGCTGAAGACGGCCTGGTTCACGGCGTCGGTGTGGCCGCGGAGCACGGCGACGAGGCGGCCGGTTCGTGCCTGCCAGACGCGTGCGGTCTTGTCGGCGCTCGCCGTGACCGCGAGCGTGCCGTCCGGGCTGAATGCTGCGCCGAGCACCGGCCCGGTATGTCCACCGAGCGTCGCGAGCAGGCGGCCGCTGAGGGCGCTCCAGATCCGTCCCGTGCCGTCGCCGCTCGCGGTGACAACGAGCCTGTCTCCGGCGGCGAGGGCTGCTCGGTCGACGCCGGCCTTGTGGCCCCGCAGGACGGCGACGGCGCGACCGTCGCGCGTGTCCCAGACGCGTGCGGTGCGGTCGTTGCTAGCGGTCACGACCCGTTCGCCCTCAGGGCTGAACGCCGCGTGCGTCACGGCGAGCGTGTGCCCACGGAACACGGCGAGCTCGCGCCCGCTGTGCGGGTCCCAGAGGCGCGATGTGCCGTCGAAGCTCGAGGTGACGACGAGCGTGCCGTACACGTTGAAGGCGGCGCCGGTCAGGCCGCCGTCGTGTCCCTCGAGGACGGCGACGACCGCGCCGGTCTTGGCGTTCCAGACCCGCCCCGTTCCGTCGCTACTCGCGGTCACGACGAGGCCCCCTCCGGGGCTGAAGCCGGCCCCGGTGACGGTGCCCTTGTGTCCATCCAACACGAGAAGGCTGCCTCCGCTGCGAGCGTCCCAGATACGCGCGGTGCGGTCGGTGCTCGAGGTGACGACGTGCGTGCCGTCGGGGCTGAATGCGGCGCTCGTCACGGCCGCGGCGTGACCTCGCAGGACCTTCAGTTCGCGTCCCGCATGCGCGTCCCAGATCCGGGCGGTGTTGTCGCGGCTCGCGGTCACGACTCGTCGCCCGTCGGGGCTGAACGACGCGCTGTTCACCGTGTCCGTGTGGCCCGTCAGGACGACGGGCGGCTTGCCGCTCTGGAGCTCGAAGATCCGGGCGGTCCAGTCGCGGCTCGCGGTGAGGACTCGTCTGTTGTCCGAACTGAAGACAGAATCGACGACACCGCGCGTGTGGCCGCGCAGGACGGCGACCTGCCGGCCGGAGCGGGCATCCCAGACGCGGGCGGTGTGGTCGTCGCTCGCAGTGACGACCAGCCTGCCGTTCGGACTGAAGGCAACGCTGTTGACGGGACCGTCGTGTGAGAGGGCCGCGATCTCGCGCCCACTCGAGGCGTCCCAGAGACGGGCGGTGTCGTCGTGGCTCGCCGTCACGACCAGCTTTCCGTCCGGGCTGAAGGCGGCGTCCGTGACCGCGCCGCCGTGGCCTTTCATCACGGCGACGAGGTTCGCCTCCACGAGCGCTGCCCGGAGCGCCTCTTCGGCCTGTTCGGTGTGGGCAGTCGCCGCCCGAACCGCCAGGTGGAGGCTCTTCTCCGGATCGTCGAGCAGCTGCGCGTTCGCGCTGACCGCGAGCTCGCGTGAGCGGGCGACATGCTGTGCGTCGCGTGCGCGCAGGGTGAGGACGACGAGCGCCGCGGCGACGAGCGCGAGAAAGACGGCCACCCCCGCGAAGACGGCGGCGCGCCGACGTTCGCGGCGCCGCCGGCGGCGCTCCTGCCAGCGTGCGCCCCAGTCGAGGATCGGCCCGGCGAGCGCGTCGTGGTAGATCTCGTAGGCGCCGCCGGCGACCGGGTGCAGAATGCGGGCCTCGCCCGCGAGCCGGGCGAGCACGGGCTCGAGCCGATCGGCCGGAACCTCGCTGTAGTCGGCGAGGTCCTGTACGTGATGGGCGATCTTCGTGCCGGAGGGGGTGACGAGGTAGCGAAAGGCGCGCGCCGCGATGTCCTGTTCACGGGGCGTGAACTGGGCCATCGTCGAGTCGAGGTGGGTGCGCACGATCCGGTCGGCGCCGCCCAGGCGCTCGAGCGTCGCGAGGCGCAGCAGCCGGGAGCCGGCGCGTTCCTCCTCGGCCCAGAGACGGCTCAGCACCAGCTGCAGGTAGGGCGCCTCGATCCGGTCCTCCTGGGGCGGCGGAGTGGCTGCGCCGCCGGCGGCGACGCCGACTGCCACCCTCCCCGCGGCCACCTGCTCCAGCACGGCGTCGACCAGCGCGGGCTCGATGTCGACTCGCCTGCCGGGCTCGGCCTCGAGGCTGTTCCAGTGCTCGAGCGGCTTCTCGATCGCCGCCTGTGCAGCTCTTCGATCGAGGTGCTCGATGCGCAGGAGGTTGTCGAGCAGCCCCGGAACCTGCGCCTCGAAGCGGTCGAGCTGCGCGAGCGCCTCCTCGCGGATCGAGATCACGAAGTGCGCCGGCACGTCACGCCGGCGAAGCGCGGCCGTCAGCTCCTCCTCGAAGGAACCCGCCGCGTCGTGGTGGTAGAGGAAGTACTCCTCGAACTGGTCGAGGACGACCAGCAGCATCCCGTCCGTCAGCCCGCTCCAGCCGAGGGCGACGTCTGCGAGCGAGGCGCTCGGGGGTTGCTCGGGCAGCTCCGGAACGAGCTGCTCGGCGGCATCGCGGACCGCCGTCCGCAGCGATCCTGCGGGATCGGGCGCGGCCCACGAGGCGAAGCTGACGACGAGCTCGGGTGGGCGGCCTTGGGCGATGCCGAGGCGGCTCTCCCTCCGGAGGTGCGGGACGACGCCGGCGTTCAGCACCGAGCTCTTGCCGACGCCGCTGGCGCCGTAGAGCACCGAGAGGCGGTAGGCGCGGAGGTTGTCGACGATGATCTCGCGCCAGTCGTCGCGCCCGAAGAACCAGTCGACGTCGGCTTCCGTGTACGGGATGAGCCCCTGGTAGGGGGAGCTGCGCGCGCCGCGGGGCGCGGAGGCCTCCCCTGGCGCAGCCGTCACCGAAGCTGTTCGCGCATACCATCAACCCACTGCTCGAGCGGGAAGTCGACGATGTCGACGCCGTTCCGCTCCCAGAAACGCTGGTCGATCTGGCTCGGGTTTCGCTGGATCGCCCACGACCCGAACCTCCGCTTCTCCTCCGACCAGATCTGTCGCAGGATGACGCGGAGGTTCCAGTCGCGCATGCCGTAGCCGAGAAACAGGAAGTGACTCGTCTTCATCCTCGCCATCAGGTACGCGGGGATCTGCTTCGCCATCTCGCGCGCGAGGTAGTCGATGTAGTCGTCTTCCGTGATGACGTAGCTGTCGCTGCTCTCGTCCGCGCGGTCGACGGCCCCGTGGATCTTGAGGATGATCGACCGCTGCTCGAGCGCGAAGTCCCTGTACTCGGTGTGCTTCGGATTCGCAACCTGCTCGCCGTCGGGGCGGTGGTGCACGAACCTGCCCGGCTCGGCCGGCTCCCGGAAGTACGTGACGAGGTCGAACTGCTCGCCGGCTGCGGCGAATGCGCTCTCGAGGGCGTCGTCGTAGTTGGTGGTGATGATGAGCTGACCTGCGAACGGGCGGCCGTCCGCGCGCAGGATCCCTGGCAGAGCGGCGAGCAGACGATGGAGCTTGTTCGGCCCATAGCTGCCGGCGAAGATCGAGTGCAGCTCCTCGAACAGCGTCGCGTCGCCGGCCGCCAGCTCGACGTACTGCGAGACGCGGGCGAGGTCGAGCGGCCCCGGCTCCGGAAAGGCGTATGCCTGGGCGAGGAACGACGCGAGCTCGGAGCCGCTCGGCAGGAAGCCCTCTCTCTGCCAGTCGCAGCCGACTGGCCGTTCGCACAGGCTTGCCCCCGCGCCGAGGAAGGGGATGACGTTGCCGTCCCGCAGTCGCCGGGCGACGATCTGGCAGTGCCGCTGGAGCTCGACGGCGCTCTGCTGGGTCTCGGCCGGCGTCGACGTCACTGGGCGACCGCCGCGCAGATGGCACGCAGGGTCACGGTGCCGCTGTTTCCGGTCGGGTGGTATGCGCGGAAGCGCCAGGTCTGGTTCGAGATCGGCT
This sequence comes from Actinomycetota bacterium, assembly GCA_046734415.1. Classification (GTDB taxonomy): domain Bacteria; phylum Actinomycetota; class Thermoleophilia; order Gaiellales; family Gaiellaceae; genus DATBLE01. The sequence continues at coordinate 6,424 of JBKPRD010000296.1, forward strand.
CCGCCTCGCGGACGATGAAGTCGCCCCCTCCGGAGAGGAGCGCGTTGGAGGTGATCAGGTAGCCGCCGGAGATCAGGGCTTTCCCGCTCGGGCAGCTGACGTCGTCGCCGGCATTCCTGTCGCCGGCGTCGATGCGGACGTTCTCCTTGACGACCTGCTCGTACCCGGATGCGCCCGCCGGCCCGGCCGGGCCCGCGGGACCGGCGCCGCCCTGCGGCCCGACGGCTCCGATTGACGCCGGCAGCTTCCCGGACGCGTCGAGCACCGGGATCTGCCCGGCACGTGGCCTGAGCGAGGACGTATGGCCGTTCAGCTTGCCGGCGTTGACCGCGAAACCGGCTCTGGCGGCGTATGGGACCTTCGCGAGTATCTCGCCGGCCGCGTGGCCGAGAGACGTCGTACCGAGCAGTGCAACGAGTAGAGCGCTCGCGGACAACGCGAGTGACAGTCTCTGGTTCATCAGCGCTTCCCCCCGATCGTGGTCGTGTACGCGCAGACGGGCGCCTGCCTTGCCAAAGAACTCTTCTAGGGTCGTTGGATCGCGTGTGGAGACAGGCCTGGGGTGCCCTCCTTCTCCTTCGCGAGCCTCGCCGCCGCGTAGCGCGGCTCCGCATGTTCGAATGCGAGGGTAGCGCCGCGGCATCATCGTTTCAAGTGTCGCGAGCGCGGCAGCGCCCCTGTTCTACGGTTCCCGCGGCACCGACTGACCAAGGAAAGGGGGGCGAAGGTGAACCTACGTCGATGGCTCGAGTGGGGCGGGTATGCGGCGGGGGCAGTCTTGATCGCGTTCGGGATCGCGGTGATCGTGCTTGCTCTCGGCGGCCGCTCGACCGTGCAGGACTCGTTGGAGCAGGAGAAGATCGTCGGGACACCGGACATGACGCCGGCGGCGATCAAGGAGGAAGCCGAACAGGCGGGCCTGAAGGACGTCGACCTGCCGTCGTGCTCGGTCGCGGGAAAGGCGGTCGACGGCGGCACCAGGGCACGATGCTTCGCCCAGTACATGCGGATTCACGCGCTGGAGGCGACGGGTGGCCTGACCTACGCCGAGATGCCGCGGTACGCGAGCCCGGACGGGAAGGGGACGAACGATGCCGCCAAGGCGTCGAAGGGGCCGAACGGCCGCCCACTCGACAACCAGGCGCGGGACGTCTGGATCACCGAGACGGCGCTCGCGACGGCACTCAACGTCTCCTACATGGCCGAGCAGTTGTCGCTCTTCAGCCTGGTCGTCGGGATCGCGTTGCTCCTCGCCGGCGTCGGCTTCATCGTCATCGCCGCAAGCGGCGCGATTCGACGCGTCGACACCGCCGGCGCGCCGCGCGGAGCGGAGGTGCCATCGACTGACTGACGGCCCTCACGTGAGCACGCGCCTCGGCCGGCGGACGGCGCGCTTCAACCGCCGGGTGACCAACCGGCTGACCGGTCGCCCCGCGCGCCGGCTGCCCGGCTTCGGCATCGTCGTCCATCGCGGGCGCACGTCCGGGCGTCGGTACGAGACGCCGGTCAACGTCTTCCGCGTGCCCGACGGCTACGTCGTCGCGCTCACCTACGGCGCGGGCGCGGACTGGGTGAAGAACGTGCTCGCCGCCGGCGGCTGCGAGCTCGTCACCCGCGGTCGCCGCCTGCGGCTCGTCGCGCCCGAGATCGTCCGCGACGACCAGCAGCGCCTCGTCCCCGCCGCGGTCAGGCCGCTACTCCGCTTCATGCGCGTGACGGAGTTCCTGCGGCTCGTCACGCCGGGGCGCGAATCGCCCCGTGGGTGAGATCGGTACTCACGCGGCCCGAGTTCGTGAGCAGTTTCGCCACGATCAGCCCGAAGAGGAACCCGCCGACAAGGGCGAGCCGG
>JBKPRD010000297.1:0-14442 GCA_046734415.1 Actinomycetota bacterium
AATCCCACCGCCTCCTGGGGAACCTCGGCGCCGGAAGGCCGCCACGCGACGGCGAGCACCGCCATCTCGCGCCGCTGCCGGCCGTATCGCTCGAGGTGCGCGCTCGTGCTGCGCAGTTCCACGAGCGTCTCGTCGAAGGCCCGCTTCGTGCTGAGCGCGGTCCTGATCCGGGCCAGCAACTCCCTGTCGTTCACGGGCTTGGAGAGGAAGTCGTCGGCCCCGGCCTCGATGCCGCGGACCCGATCCTCGACGGCGTTCAGGGCAGTCATCAGGACGACCGGGATCAGGCGCGTCTCCGGGTCGGCTTTCAGGGTTTCGAGCACGCCGATCCCGTCCAGCTCGGGCATCATCACATCGAGAAGGACGAGGTCGGGTGGGTCGACGGCGATGCGCTCGAGCGCTTCGACGCCGTTGACGGCGTTCTCGGTCACGAATCCAAGCGCTTCGAGTTCCTGCTCGAGGTAGTCCAGGTTGAGCGGCTCGTCGTCCACGATCAGGATGCGGGCCGGCCGGTCGGTCATGGCGCAGCGAGCAGACGGTCGGCGATGGCGACGAGCTGGACGTCGTCGATCGGCTTTGCCACGAAGTCGTCGCAGCCGGCCTCGAGCGCCTGTTCGCGCTCGCCCGGCATGACGCGCGAGGTGACGGCGACGATCGGCGTGCCGGCTCCGCTGGCCCGGATCGCCCGCACTGCCTCTAGACCGCTCATCTCCGGCAGCCCGATGTCCATCAGAATCAGGTCGGGCCGTGTCTCGCCGGCCAGCTGGACCGCTTCGGCGCCGTCCGCCGCGACCTCGATGTCGTACAGGTCTTCGAAGATCTGCACGAGCAGATCGCGGTTCAGCTCGCTGTCCTCGACGATCAGGATTCGCTTCCTCACGCTGCTATCCCGTCTCCCTCGGCGCTCAGCGGCAGCTCGAGTGTGAACTGCGAGCCGACCCCGACGCGGCTCTTCACCGTGATATCGCCCCCGAGCGCACGCGCGAGCCGCCTCGAGATCGTCAGTCCCAGGCCGGTGCCGCGGCGGGCGCGGGCGACTGACGAGTCGGACCGGTGGAACTCGTCGAACACCCTGCCAACCTCGTCCTCGGACATCCCGAGGCCGGTGTCGGCGACCTCGATCCGCAGGCGGCCGTCGACTGTCCGGGCGCGCATCGCGACCGTTCCTTCGTCCGTGTACTTGACGGCGTTGCTGAACAGGTTGAGCAGGATCTGCTTGAGCTTCTCGCGGTCGGTGACCACCGTGGGAATGTGCGGCTCGACGCCGACGTATATCTGCACGCGTGTCTGATCGAGCAGCGGCTCGAAGGAGTCGGCCACCTCCTGGAGCACGTCGACTACCTCCACCCGGCTGATCTCGATCTCGATAGCGCCGGCGTCGATCCGGGAGAGGTCGAGGATCTCGTCGATCAGGCCGAGCAAGTGCTCGGCGCTGACGAGGATCTTCGAGAGGTTGTCCACCTGACGCTCAGGGAGTCCCGGCGCGTTTCGCGAGACGAGCCTGGTGAAGCCGATGATCGCGTTGAGCGGCGTCCGCAGCTCGTGGCTCATGTTCGCGAGGAAGCGGCTCTTGGCAGCCGCCGCGTCGTTCGCTGCGTCACGGGCAAGCTCCACGCGACGGAGAAGCTCGGCGAGCTCGGCTTCGTGTCGTTTCTCTGCGGTGATGTCGATGTCGATGCCGGCCAGAGCGACCATCTCCCCGGCGGCGTTACGCACCGGAAACCGGACGTCGGCGACGACGAGCTCGTTGCCTGCGCGGGAGAGGCGCCACTCGCGCCGGAGCGCCCTGCCCGACTCGATCACGTCGCGGTCGGCCTGGAAGGCGGCCACGGGATCGAGGTTGACGCTCGCGCTCATGAACACATCGATGAAGGTCTTGCCGCGGATGTCGTCGTTCCTAAGCCCGTAGAGGTGCTCGTACTCGCGGTTGACGAGGATGAAGCGGCTCTCGAGGTCGCGGAGATAGACGCAGGCGGGCATGTTTTCGATCAGGGCGAGCAGGCGTGCCTCTTCGGAGCGCTGCCGCTCGACCACACGTCCGAGCTGAGTACCGACGCTGAGCAAGAGCTCGAGGAGCTCGGGGTCGGCCGGAAAAGGCTCGCCCGAGAAAAACTCGAGCACCCCGACGGCGGTCTCGCCGGCGAGGATCGGGACCGCGAGCCCCGCGCCCAGGCCAAGCTCGTGCCACTCGCGCGCGCGCTGGCCGCGCTCAGTCTCCATTGGGACGAGCACCGGCTCCAGGACCCCCCTCTCGCCGACGACTTCCAACCTCGCAGTATTCACTCCGACGGCCGAGGCGAGCACCGACTTGCGGGTCTCGAGCGCGAGCCCAGGCAGCCCTCGGCCTCTGTGAAAGGACTCAGCTTCCGTCGCCGTCCGGAAGGCTGCATACCGCTCCGGATCGGCCATCTCCCAGATGCCGGTCGAGACGAGTCGGCTCGGATCTTCCGTGGCGACGAGAAAGGCGTGGCCCACAGGCCAGCCGGTGAACCGGCAAACCTCGTCGAGCGCCGCGGCCAACGCGCTCTCGACCGACGTCGACTCGTTCGCGGCCGCTGCCGTCCGCCGGAGGAGCTGCAGAGAGTCGGTGCGCTGCTCGATCGTTCTCAGCACGCGGTTGTACTGCGCAGCGATCTGGCCGGCCTCGGTGTGCGGCTCGACCCGAATCGGACGGTCGAAGTCACCGCTCCGCCGCTGCGCGTCCATGTCGTAGAGGAGGTCCGCGATCTCGGTCGACGCGCCGTGCTCGGCAATGTTGAGGCCGGCGAGCTCTCCTCCCGGGTCGACGCGGAATGGCACCACGCGGTTGATCAGCGAGAGCACGACGTAGCTGATTCCGAACGCCCAGGAGCAGCAGGTCGCAATGCCCACCAGCTGGATCCCGAGCTGCTCGAGGCGGCCGTCGGCCTTCGTAAATGCGTTGACGTCCCCAAGCAGCGCGACTGCCAACGTGCCCCAGATGCCGGCGGCGAGGTGAACGGGAACGGCGCCGACCGCGTCGTCGATCTCCAGGCGCTCGAGCAGCCTCACTGTGGCCTGCATCACGACCGCGGCGACTGCGCCGATCACGGCCGCACGCCAGGGATCCATGATGTTCGCCGAGGCGGTGATCCCGACCAACCCGGCGAGCGCAGCGTTCATGATCGTCGGCGCGTCCGGCCGCTCGTCGAGGCGCCACGTCAGGGCCATCCCGACCACGCCGCCGAAGGCGGCCGCGATCGTCGTGTTCAGGATGATCCCCGGCACGTCCGGCGTCAGCCCGAAGGTGCTGCCGCCGTTGAACCCGTACCAGCCGACCCAGAGGATGAAGACGCCCACCGTGGTCAGCGGCAGGTCGTGCCCCTGGATCCGCACCGCACCGAGCCCGAAACGTCCGATCCGCGGCCCAAGGATGAGGATCGCGGCCAGAGCGACCCAGCCGCCGACCGAGTGCACGACGGTCGAGCCGGCGAAATCCATGAACCCGAGATCCCGCAGCCAGCCGCCCGGGCCGCCCTGAAGGCTCCGGTCCTGCCAGGCCCAGTGGCCGAAGACCGGATACGTGACCGCGGCCACGAAGATCGTCAGAGCGACATAGCCGCCGAAGCGCATGCGCTCGGCGACGGCGCCGGAGATCAGCGTCGTCGCCGTCCCGATAAACCCGAGCTGAAAGACGAAGAAGGCGACGAGGAACGAGCTGTTGCTGTCGAAGAAGTACGACGTCGAGCCGATCGCCTCGCCGGCGCTCCGCCCGAACATGAGGCCGAAGCCGAACAACCAGAAGAGCGATGCGGCGACGAGGAAGTTCGCGAAGTTCTTGATCGCGACGTTGATCGAGTTCTTCGACCGCACGAGCCCGCTCTCGAGCGCCGTGAAACCGGCCTGCATGAAGAGCACGAGCGCCGCGGCAACGAGTAGCCAGGCGATGTCGATGGGGTCTGCGGGAGGCGGCACCGGCTAACCTCGACAGAACGTCATGCGCAGGATGGCACAAGCAGGCATCGACCTGTCGGCCACTCGCTACTGCCCGGCCCGAGCGAGAACCTCAGCGCGGACCGTGCGGCGCGGGCGTGCGGTTTCAGTCGCCAGCCGGTGCTGGGGAAGCCTCGACTTCTCGAGTCTCGGCGCGGCGGGCGGGTCCGCTGAGAAGCAGGAGCGCGAGCACGAGCCCGATGCCGGCGAGCACGGCGCAGACGAAAAATGCCGATTGGAACCCTTCGGTCAGCGCGACCAGCTGGTTCGCTCCAGAGTGCGAAGCGAGGTAGTCGTTCGTCCGCGTGACGGCAACCGTCGAGACGATGGCGACGCCGACCGCCGCACCGACCTGGAAGTTCGTGTTGCTGAGCCCGGATGCGAGCCCTGACTCCTCCTCGGGGACGCCGGCGAGTGCTGCGATCGAGGCGGTGACGAAGGCGAGGCCGACCCCGGGCCCGAAGACGAGCAGCCCGAAGAAGATGTCGCCGAAGTAGCTGCCGTCGGCCGAGACCTGGGTGAGGAGCAGGGCGCCGGCACCCATCAGCGCCATCCCGACCGCCGCGACCGGGCGAAAGCCGACCCGGAGCACGATCGACTGACCGACGACCGAGCCGAGGGCGGCCATGGCCGGGAAGACGAGTGAGGTGAGCCCGAACTTGACCGCCGAGTAGCCCAGGACCTGCTGCGCGTATAGCGTCAGGGTGAAGGAGAGTCCGTACGGGAGCATTCCGAAGACGAGCATGACGGAGTTGGCGGCGACGATCGTCCGCCGCCCGAAGATCCTGAGTGGCACGAGCGGCGCCCGCTGGCGCGACTCGATCAACGCGAACGCCGCGAATAGCGCTGCAGAGCAGGCGAAGAGGAGGATCGTCAGCGCCGAACCCCAACCGTTGTCGGGAGCCTCGACGACCGTGTAGACGAGCAGCGCGAGTGCGCCGGTGACCGTGAGCGCCCCGCCGGGGTCGTAGCTTCGCTCGACCGCGGCGCCGCGACTCTCACGCAGGAGAATCGGGCAAAGCGCGAGCGCGATCAGCCCGACGGGGATGTTGATGAAGAAGATCCACTCCCACCCGGGCCCGTCGACCAGCGGACCGCCAACCACCCAGGCGGCGGTGGCGCCGACCCCTCCGAGCGCTCCCCAGATCCCGAGCGCCTTGTTTCGCTCGGCCCCCTCCGCGAAGATGGTCGTGATGATCGAGAGCGCGGTCGGAGTCATGATCGCCGCGCCGACCCCCTGGAATGCACGGGCTCCGATCAGCGCGTAGTCCGACCAGGCCAGCCCGCACAAGAGCGAGGCGACCGTGAAGACCACGAGGCCGACCATGAACACGCGTCGGCGCCCGAGCAGGTCGGCCGCTCGTCCCCCGAGCAGCAACAGCCCGGCGAACGTGAGCGCGTAGGCGCTGACAACCCACTGCAGGCCCTGCGCCGAGAACCCGAGGTCCGCCTCGATCGACGGAAGCGCAACGGTCACGATCGCCGCGTCGAGGATCACCATGAAAAACGCCCCACACAACAGCGCGAGCGCCCACCAGCGGCGAGGGTCGAGAGTCGATTCAGCTTCCGTCGCCTGCATTGTCACTTCCTCCTGTCTGGATCACTCCGCTCACGAGTCGCGCTTGCGTGTCATGCCGGTAGAGACGCGCCGAACGCCACAAACTCATCGCTGCGTCAGGCTCCGTGACGCGAGCACGAGGGTCGCCACGCCCAGCCCTGACCACTGCTGGAGTGGCCGTCGAACTTCTGCTGCCGGTGTCTGCCATTACGGCGGCGTCATAGCGGCGATGGACACACGCCCCTGCGCTGTCCTTTGGGTATCGCGTTGCCGCCGCGGCCGCGATTCCGCGGACTGCGTGCTCATAGCCGTCTCCTTTCGTCTCACTCCGCTTGGTGCGTGTCCTAGGCCCAGACGGGATCGACTCGAGTGTCGTCCGATGAGGCGTCCGCCGCGGAGGCTAGGAGCGACGCAGCTCGGACGTCCAGAGATTCGCCTGCAGACGAAGGGCCGGCGACGCCTCTCCACTTCGCCACCGGCGGAGCGATCAGCAACACCTCGGCGTCTTAAGGCACCGGCGCGTGGCTCGCCCCTTCGAGGAGCGCGTCGGCGAGGGGCGTTCTCGCGTACATGACGTTGCGACCGACTCGGGCGCGTACGACCAGGCCAGAGGCGTGGAGGATCTTGAGGTGGTCGGCGATGTTTCCGGGCGACCGTCCCAGGCGGCGGGCGAGTGCCGAGGTGTGGGTCGGCTCGGCGACGAGCTCGAGGATCTCGGCGCGGGTCTGCCCGATCAGCTGACCGACAGCCGCCTCGGGCCCGTGCGTGCCCCAGAAGAGCGAGGCCACGCCCCGCGCGGGAAAAACAAGGGTCGGCGGATGCAGATCGATCATCGCTACTGCGTAGGGCCAGATGAATGCCGAGGGCGTCAGGTTGAGCCCCTGACCGTCGAGTACGCAGGTGCCTTCGGAACTGAGATCAACAAGGAGATCGTGATCGCGCAGAGTGAGAAGAGGCTCGAGGTCGGCAAACAACGAGGCGAGACCGCCGCGGGCGAGCAGCCGTGAGCGGTAGAGCACGTCGCGCTCGAGCACATCGCGCAGCTGGGGCCAGTCCGGTGCGATCACGGCCTCCCACAGCGCCTGCAGAAGATCGGCCAGCAGAGTTCCGACGCCGGGCGACCGAAGCTGCTTCTCGATGCCGGTCGCAACGTCGAGGCAGGTGTCGATCTCGAGACGCAGTTGCGCGCGCGGCGTCGCCCGCACCTGATCCAGCTCTTCGGAGATCTCGCCCACCGGCCCTTCGGGCGTCGGCGTCAGGAAGTCCGGGTAGTAGTCGTGGCGGGCCGAGAGCAGGGCGAGCAACGGACGTAGATCGTGTTCTTGGTTCAGGCGGGCGAGCTCAGACTGCTTCCCGCGCAGCCAAGCCGCGTGGGCCCCCTGCGAAAAGGTCTTCGGGTTGCCAATGCGCGAGCCAGCCGCACGGCCTCACCCAGCGGCGAAATCGTGAAGCGGAAGCGGAGCACGTCCGCCAGGGAGAGGACGAACTTGATCATCGGCCCGAGCAGATCGGTTGCCGAGCAGCTTCCTTTCGTCGGAGCACGAAGAATTGGTCGCACGCTGGGGAACCTGCCAGCCTCGGGGCGTGGCGAGTCATCGAGCGAGCCGGGCCGCCGTCGCAGCCGACGTCCACGGCAATGCGATCGCTCTCGCCGCCGTCGCCGAAGAGCTCGTCGCCGCAGAGCCCGATCTGCTCGTCTTCCTCGGCGACCTGACCTGGGGGCCCTTGCCCGAAGAATCCTGGACAATCGTTCGTGAGCTCGACGAGTCGTTCGCCGGGCGTACCTTGTTCGTGCGGGGAAACGCGGAACGCGCACTCTGCGAGTTGCGGCGGCCGGCCCAACCGGGAGCGAGCCCGCGTGAGCGCTGGATGCTCGCTCACCATGCGATCCCGACGCTTGAAGCGCTCGAGGACTTCACGGAAGGCGTGGTTGTCGACGTCGACGGCCTCGGGCGAATCCGGTTCTGCCACGGGTCGCCGCGGAGCGACGAGGAACTGATCACTCCCGGCACGCCCGCGCGGCGCATGCGTGAGCTGATGGCAGGTGTACCCGAACAGATTCTTGTCAGCGCCCATACGCACATCCAGTTCGACCGCGTCGTGGATGGTGTAGTGCGTTCCGTGAACCCCGGCAGCGTCGGCATGCCCTACGAGGGTGAGGCCGGTGCGTTCTGGGCGCTCCTCGGGCCCGAGGTCAGCCTGCGGCGGACTGAGTACGATCTCGAGCTCGCGATCGCCCGCTACCGGGAGTCGAGTGATCCGCTTGCCGAGGCGATGGTCGCGACCCTGCTCGAACCACCGACGCCGAGCGAGGTGATCGCCCATGCCGAAGCGCTCGAGTTCTCCGGCTGAGTCGCCGTTCGTCCGAGGGCGAATGTCTTCCCGGTCGCCGACCAGGTAGACGCGATCGGCGAGGTGCGCCTGGAGCATCTCGAGCGCCGTCTGCCCGAGCGCGAAACGGGGACTCCTCCATCTTCGGCATGCGGGTTGGCCTTCAGCAAAGATCACCTCTCGACACGGAGCGAGATCAGCAGCGTTCTCCTCGATCATCAGGCACGCAATGAATTCGCCTGAGCACGAAACGGTGGCGGACGTCGCCCGCCGAGGAGAGACGAGGGGGCTGTCACGCCGCTTGGTGCGCGGTGTGCTGAGTTAGCGGGATCTGATCGCCGCCGCAGTGGTTGCGAGGGTTGCCAGATCGGAGTCGACGAAGGCGTGATCGGTAATCACGACCGCGTGTTCGACGCCGAGCTCTGCCAGGGCGAGCAAGCGGTCGGTGAAAGACTCGCTCGATTCATCGCGGTTGAGCCGCGTGCTCGCTGTCTTCTCGATCTCCCCGAAGGGGCGGCCAACCCGCCGGCAGTGATCGGCGAGAACCTCGAGCTTTCGCCGAATCGTGACGCCGCCGTCAGGGATGTCGAAGACGTTGCATGCATCCGCGTGCTCGGCGACGAGCCGCAGGGTCTTCCTCTCGCCCGTTCCACCGATCAGGATCGGCGGATGGGGACGCGCTGTCGGCGGAGGACTCGAGATTGGTCGGTCGAGCCGGTAGTGACGTCCGACGAACGGCGTCGTTTCGCCGCGCCACATCTGCCTGGCCAGCAGTAGCGTCTCCTCCAAAGCCTCGAATCGCTGTCCGATCGGCGGTAGCGACAACCCCAAGGCTCGGGCCTCTTCTTCCAGATAGCCGGCACCTATGCCGAACCAAGCTCGACCGTTGGAGATCACGTCGAGCGTCGTCACCTGCTTGACGAGCAGGCTGGGCGCGCGATATGTCACCGGGCTCACCATCGCGCCGAGCCTGACCCGTTGCGTGCGCGCGGCGAGATACCCGAGCGTCGTATAGGCCTCGAGCATCTCGGCCCCGAAGCTGCTCGAGGGATCCGCCTGAAGCAGGTGGTCGGTCACCCAGACCGAGTCCAACCCTGTTTCGTCGACAGCCGATGCCAGATCGGCGAGCCCGCCCACAACCTCGCCGTCCGACCACGAATAGTTCGTGACGTTGATGCTCAGCTTCACGGGCTTGTTCGGAATCCGCGGGCGTCCATCTGGCTAGCGTCGCTCGCTGTCGAGCAGGGCCATTTGCTGGGCGTTGTAGCGCTCACCTCCGACAGCGTCGGCCGGCACAGCCTTTTCGAGCTGAACGGTGTCCTCAGCGCTGAGGTCGAGGGTGGATGCGCCGAGCGCTTCTTCCAGCCGATCGCGGGTGCGCGCACCGACGAGAGCGACGACGTCCTCGCCTCGCGCGAGCACCCAGGCGATCGCCAGCTGCGCGGCCGTGGCACCTTTGGCATCGGCGATCGAGCGAAGCCGCTCGACGAGTGAGAGGTTGTGGTCGATGTTCTCGGCGTTGAAACGCGGGGCTGCGTTGCGGAAGTCGCCGGGGGCGAGGGCGCGGTCTCTCGAGAAATGGCCGGTCAGGCCGCGGGAGAGCACCCCGTAGGCTGTTATCCCAACGCCGAGCTCGCGACAGGTCGGCAGGATCTCGTCCTCGATGCGCCTCGAGATCAACGAGTACTCGATCTGGAGGTCCGCGACCGGATGAACGGCGTGGGCTCGGCGCAGCGTGCCCGCGCCGACCTCGGAAAGGCCGACGTGGCGTACATGCCCGGCTTGCACGAGCTCGGCGATTGCGCCCACGGTCTCCTCGATCGGAACGTTCGGGTCGACGCGCGCCGGTCGGTAGACGTCCACGTAGTCGGTTCCGAGCCGCGTCAGCGTGTGGCTGAGGAAGTTCTTCACTGCCTGCGGGCGGCAGTCGTTGCCGACGATTCGCCCGTTGGGATCGCGCATCACCCCGAACTTGACGCTCAAGACCGCTCGGTCCCGAGCTCGGCCGCGAAGGGCTTCGCGCAGCAGCAGCTCGTTGTGGCCCATGCCGTAGAAATCGCCTGTGTCGACCAGCGTGATCCCGGCCTCGAGTGCTGCGTGCACGGTCTTGATGCTCTCGTCGTCATCGGTGGGGCCGTATGCGCCCGACATGCCCATGCAGCCGAGACCGATGCCTGACACGCAGGGGCCGGAAGAACCGAGCCGACGTCTCTCCATCGCTCGCCCGCTCACGGTTCCAGTCTGCCCCGCAGAGGGAGGGCCGTACCAAGAGGTTCTTCGTCAGACGAATACGCGGCGAGAACGCCACCGGGGGTGATTTCATCCGCCGCGGCCATAGATTCGACGGTCGCGGCGAGCCGTCAGCGCGACCGCAGCCTGGCGGGTCTCGCGTTCTCGGAATGTCGGACGTCGAGTCAAGTTCCGCCGTAAAGCGAAAGGCGTCTACGTTCCGGTGACCAAGGCGTCGCCGAGGGTGGTGCGCGAGTAGAGCACGCGGCGGCCAGTGCGTCCGGCCGTGATGAGTCCGCTGTTCCGCAGCACGGCTAGGTGGTCGGCGACGTTTCCGGGCGAGCGGGCGAGGAGGGCGGCGAGTCCGGTTGTGTGGGTCGGTTCGTCGAGTGCGCTCAGGATGTTCGCCCGTGTCGTCCCGATCAGGCTCGCCAATGCCGACTCAGGCTCCACCGAGTGCTCGAGCCAGATGTTGCCGACTCCGCGTGCTGGGTAACGCAGTCCAACGGGGCCCGGCGCGTCGAGCACAGCCATCACACGCGGCCAGACGAAGGCAGACGGGACCAGTAGTAAGCCCCGACCACGGAGCTGGTGGCTACGCGTGAGTGGGTGACGAACGAGGAGCAGGCGTCTCTCGAGTGTGACCAGCGGCTCGAGCCCTTCGAACACCGCGCCGAGGCCGCCGGTCGCGAGCGCATGCGAGCGGCGCAAAATGTCACGCTCGAGCACCTCACGAATCCGCGGCCACCACGGCTCGAGGCACGCATCCCACAGGACCTGGATCAGGACGGCCAGCCGCCCGACAGCGTCTGGAGCTCGCAACTGCATTTCGACGTCGCGCTCGATTGGATCGCGCTTGTTCAGGCAGCGCTCTATCTCCGCTCGGGCACGCATCGGCGGAGTCGCTCGAACCTCTGCCAGTTCCGCCTCGAGATCGCCGAACGGCGTGCGGGGCAGCGGCATCAGGAAGTCGGGCAGGTACGAGCACGACGGAACGAGCGCTAAGAGTGGTCGCAGGTCGTGCTCGCCCGCGACTCGTCGCAGGGTGTGCTCTTGCTCGCGGGCCCAGCCAGCGTACCCGGCACCGACGCGCGGGTTCGCAATGGCGTGGGCGGCCTCGACCGCTTCGCCCACCGCCGAGATCGCGAAGCGGCTCCGCAGTAGATCTTCCAGAGAGAGCTCGAGCGTGATCATCTAGCCGTACAGACGCTCCGTGCGTGGAAAGTCATCGCGTCGCTTGCGTCACGAAAGGAACTTTCCAAAGTAGTAACTCGTGTCACGCAAGTAATGAGGGTCGGCCACGGATGGACATTGCTCGTCATCCGTGACGTCGTGCTCGGAAACCATCGGTACGCTCAACTTCTCGACCGCCTGGTCGCCGAGGGCATCCTCGAACGCTTGCGCTACAGCGAGCGCCCGGAGCGATTCGAGTATCAGCTGACCCAGACGCGAGCTCGCTCTGCCTGATCACGCTGATGCAGTGGGGAGATCGCAACGTCTTGGAGAAGCCACCGCGACTGGCGTCCCCCGTCTGAGGGGACGACCGATCCGTCGGTGCGACGAGCCGTGCGGAGACGTGAGGCGTGCGCCCCGCGCCTGGTCGTCTCCTCGACCCTCCTTGCGGTCACTTTTCTTGTGCTCTCGGCAGCGGGACCTCGAGACCGGCTGAGCCCGAGCCCGCTCGGTTCTGGACGGTCACGGTGTAACACTCAGTTCGCGATCTCCGGAACGAGAATGTCCACCAGGCGAAACCGATCTGAGCGTCCAGGGAGGGTCGGTTGCCATTCGGGGTCGAGCGCAAGGTACGACTCCGGGTCGTGGAGGATGACGCCGAGCAGGACCTCGGCCACGATACGGCCGCCGACTTCGCCGAGCCGATCGCCGGACTCCCGGACCGACGACTCCCGGAGGACGTAGTACCAGAGCGGCGTCTCGCCGTCCCAGCCGTGTGCCGCGAGCCCGACCTCGTCGGGCGTCAAGGGCTCGGCGCCGATCGCTGCCGCGACCGCCTCTCCTGAAGGCAGACCGATCGCGCGGCCGCGTTGGAGATCGCGCGAGGCGAGCGAATGGTAGGCATCCACCTCGACCTCGCCCGTGATCGACAGCGGCAACCGGAGCAGGGACGCGGGCAGGCAGCCGTCGATCCGCTTCGCGCGCTGGGCCGCATCTCGGCCGGGAAGGTCGAAGAGGTACGCCCAGTCGACGGTCAGCTCCGGGGGCACGGGCTGGAAGCCCGCGAGGCCCGGGAAGAGCGGGACGGGTTCCGCATCGGCGTTCACCTGGTAGAGCGCGCGGATCTGACCGTGCCCGTACCGGTAGGCGGCGTCGGCGAACTCGAACGGGATGTACGGGGCGCCGTCCGCCTCGTAGTACGCCGGGCCACGGGCGCGCACGTCGTCGACGAGCTCCCGTCCGACCAGCCTGGGCAGGAAGTCGTTCACCAGCGCCCACTGGTAGTGCCAGATCGTCGCCCTCCGGGCCTCGTCGAACACGTCCGCCCCGGCGACCGCGTCTTCGCGCAGGCGCTCGACGAAGAGGTTGTGCAGGCGCAGGAACGCGAGGTGGAGCTGCGATACGAGGACGTGCACGTCGTTCCGCGGGTCGCCGAGCAGGGCGACCCCCTCGGCGTTCCTCGGCACGTCGTCCGTACCGGTCAGGAAGGAGGCGGGATCGTCGCGGCGGTACAGGTACGGGCTTCCCGGTCCTGCGCCGTAGAGGCACTCGAGGTTCGCGCGCGGCGAGCGGAAGCTGCCCAGCCGAGCCGGATCGGCCTTCGCCTGAAGAGGCGAACGGTCGGCGGTGATGTCGTGGGCCACGAACTGGCCGAACACCGGCCAGCCGGCCGCCTCGGTGCCGTCGCGGCTGTCGTCGTCCTCGCCCGACCCGCACGCCGCTCCGGCGAGACCGAGCGCGAGCAGCGGCTCGTCCTCGACCGCCAGTGCGGGAAGGCCCGGGAACATCCTCCCGTACCGGCCCTCGAAGCCGACCAGCGACGCGTCCACCGGACGCGCAGGAGCGAGGCAATGATCCCGACCGACCCGCATCGACTCACGACCGTAGGCGTCGGACGGTTGGATCGCATCGGCAGCCCTGCCGAACCTGATTGCCTAACCGCGAAACGCGGGGAGCAAGCCGCTCTCGAGCACAAACCGGCCGACAGAGCGGCGGCGAGGGTGAACCCTCTATCGGGAGATTCGAGAGAGGCTGGGGCCACGCAGGGGGCCACGGGGGATGACACGCACGTGGCTAAAGGAAGCGGGTTTGGCCCTGCTCACACCCTCCCAGATGCGCTCGGGTGCGCTGAGGTCAGCACAAAGTTCGGTCACAAGTTCGGGCGGATGCTGGCCACCGGACCGCATGACCTGGACGACGCTCTTCGAAACTCAAACCGTTTCGCGGAACTCGGCGTAGAGACCCACTAGTTCCCCCTTCAGGCGGGCACGACGAAGGAGGGAAGAATGACAAGCAGTAAGATCGCCAGTATCGGAGCCGCAGTTACGCTCCTGTTCTCGGCGGGTGGTACTGCGCTCGCGGCGAGTACGGGCACCAGGGGTCAACCCAATCAGAGTTGCGAGGAACAGCCCTCGACCCCAGGCAACTCGGCAAATGCATCAGGCTCGCCGTTCGGCCCGGACGGGGTCTCCGGATCGAAGTACGCCGGAGAGCAGCCGCAGAACTCCAACAACCCAAAGTCGGTGTCGCAGTACGACGTGGCCTGCACGCAAGTCTCTCAGCACTAGACCGCCCTCGACCGCCAGTCGTGGGTCATCGCCCGGCGGCCTCACGACATGGACGACTTGGCAGAGCCCGTCTGTCTGGCGGGCTCTGCCCTCGCACTTACACCGTCAGCAACACTAGGGCGCGACGTATCAGAGTTCAGCGTAGGCCTCCATCTGGACGCACGATCTACGAGTCGTCCGGCGGCCACTCTTTTCGCCAGAGACGAATCAGTTGTCGAAGTGTGATGCACACTGCACCGTTTCGCACGGCTTGTGATCGAAGCGCTAGCCCACCTCGCTCGGGAATCGGGTAAATGACGTCAGGTGGTCGGAGGTCTCTTGAACCGATGACTTGGTCACGCTGGCAGCACGGCTTGAGTGCTGGAGGCGGAACTTGCGCTTCGACGGTTGGCCCATCAGTACTGCACCGCCGCGGACACGCGCGATCTCGACCTATGTCGATCGTCTGGACGAAGGATGCAGCCTGAGAGGTCAGCCCCCGGTCGGATCTTCACGGGCGTCGACGAGATACGCGCTGCGTGCAGGCCCAATGGCATTCGACTTCATGCAGCGCTCGACTACGAACCATGTCGTCGACACCGACCGCGACCAAGCGGCCGGGGCGGATTCGTCGGCCTTTCGACCTCCCGCTTC
>JBKPRD010000298.1:0-3166 GCA_046734415.1 Actinomycetota bacterium
CCGCGTCCTGCTGAACGGCTTCCCGATCATGCTGCGGGGCGCCAGCTTCCACGAGGAGGACCTGACGGTGGGAGCCGCGCTGACCCCGGCGATGCGCGAGCAGCTCTGGCAGCAGCTGCGCAGCATCGACGCGGACTTCACGCGCTCGCACTACCCCCTGCACCCCTGGTTCCTCGAGCAGGCCGACCGTGACGGGATCCTGGTGTGGGACCAGATCCCGATGTACCAGACGCCCAATTCGGTCACCGCGAAGGCGAGCTACCGGTCGAAGGCGCTGCGCTACCTGAAAGCCACAGTCCTCCGCGATCAGAACCATCCGTCGGTCCTGACGTGGTCGATCGGCAACGAGATGCCCTCGCGCGTGGGCACCGGGCAGCAGCGTTACATCCGCGAGGCTGCGCACGTCCTCGCCAAGATGGACCCGACACGCTTGCGCGCGCTTGACTACGCGGGCTATCCCGCCGCCCTGCCGTCGTCCACCTACCACGTGCTCGACGCGCTCGGCGTCAACTGCTACTTCGGCTGGTATCCGGGGCCCGGCGGCCAAATCGACGACCGCGCGGGGCTGGGACCGTTCCTGGACCTGGTGCACCACTACTACCCCTCGAAGGCGCTGTTCGTGACGGAGTTCGGCGCCGAGGCCAACCGTGACGGTCCGTTCGACGAGAAGGGCACGTACTCGTTCCAGCGCCAGCTGATCGAGGACCACCTTGCGGTCTACGACTCCAAGCCGTTCGTGAACGGGGCGCTCGTCTGGGCACTGCGCGATTTCCGCGTGCGACCGGAGTGGGACGGCGGCAACCCAAAGCCCGCGTCTCCCCTGAATCAGAAGGGGATCATCGACCCGACCGGCAAGCCGAAGCCGGCCTTTGCCGCGGTCAAGCGGATGTTCGACGAAGTCGATCCGCTGCAGGGCGCCGCGACGGCGGCGCGCCGCCGCTAACCGGCCGCGAGCCGGTAGACCGGGCCGTTCTGGGAGACGGCGTAGACGCGGCCACGCGCATCCTCACCGAAGGAGCTGAGCGCGCCCACGCGCAGGCCGAGAGTCCCGCCGCTGGTGGCGCGACCCGCGCGGAGCTTCGCCCAGCGCAGCTGCGGCTTGCAGTAGTCACCGTAGACGTAGCGGCCGTAAAGCGCCTTGAGCGAGCGATCACGCACGATGTAGCCGCCCGTGATCGAGCAGTACCCGTCTGAATGTGAGAGCTCGAGGACGGGCTTCACGAAGCGAGTGCCTCCGTAGTAGGGGTGGAAGCCCTCGTAGTGCGACCAGCCGAAGTTCTTGCCACGCAGCGTTCCGCGCTTGACGAAGTCGGCCTCCTCGTACTTGTCCTGCCCCACGTCGGCGATGACCACGTCGTTGGTGGCGCGGTCGAACGAGAACCGCCACGGGTTCCGCAGGCCCAGCGCGAAGACCTCCGGGGTCCGGCGCGCGGCGTCGAAGCGGAGGATCTTCCCGAGCAGCCGGTTCGGGTTCTGGGCGTTGCGGAACGGGTCGCCACCGCCGCCGCCATCGCCGGTGCCGGCGTAGAGGCGCCCATCGGGGCCGAACTCCAGCTGCCCGCCGTTGTGGTTCGGGTAGGTGCTGTGCTCGATGCGGATCAGCTCGCGGCGGGTCGGGAGCTCCTCGATGTGGATGTCGCCGTCCTGGCCCGTGTAGTAGACGTAGTACAGGCCACTCTTCGCGTAGTCGGGGGCGAAGGCCATCGACAGCAGGCCGCGCTCGCCGCCTGCCTGGACCTGACTGCGGATGTCCAGGACCGGCTTCGCCAGCGTGCGCCCATCGAGGACCTCGCGGATCGTGCCCGCCTGCTCGACCACGAACAGGCGGCGCTTGTCGCCGGGCGGGGCCGTCAGGTAGGTGGGCGACGCGAACGAGCCGACGCGGCGCAGGCGGACCGTTGGAAAGGCCGGCTGGGCCGTGGTCGATGCCCCCGTGTCATCCGACAACGGGATCTGCGGTGCGTCCGTCTCGACGCGACCGGATGCGTCATCGCTCCCGCCGCACCCGATTGTCGCGAGGACGATGCAGGTGACAAGCGAGAGGATGATTCGCATGAAGAGGAATCGGGCTGGGGAGATTTGAACTCCCGACCTCTCCGACCCGAACGGAGCGCGCTACCAGGCTGCGCCACAGCCCGAACGCCGTCTACCTTAGCGACGCCGGAGCCGTTCTAGCCCGCCACGGCTTTGAAGTAACGCACGGCCAAGCCGGTCAGGAGGGTGTTGAAGCAGTCCTCGAGGGTCACCCCGTTCTGCTCGCTGTAGCGCCGCAGCCCGGCGGCCTCGATCGCGTCGCTTTGCGCGATCACCTCGTCCACGAGGTCCGGGTGCTCGTCGCTGAAGTACGCGCCCATCGAGTACAGGCTCGTGTCCATCAGCTCGTTGATGAAGGCGTCGTCGGGGCGCTCCGCCATAGCGGAGGCGGAGCCTAACCCGCACGCGGCTTGTTAGCTTCCCACGCCATGGATTCGCAGACCCGGCTGACACGCCGGAGGCTGCTGGGCACGGCCGCCCTGGGTACGGCCGCCGCAGCGCTTCCGGAAACCCCCGCCCTCGGCGCGTCGAGCGTCAAGGCCGACGTGGCGATCGTCGGCGCCGGCCTCGCCGGCCTGACGGCGGCGCGCAACCTCGTGAAGGCCGGGCACTCGGTCGTCGTGCTCGAGGCTCGCGATCGCGTCGGCGGCCGCACCCTGAACCACGCGCTTGCCGACGGCCAACCGGTTGAGGCAGGCGGCGAGTTCGTCGGGCCGACCCAGGACCGCGTGCTCGCGCTTGCCAGGTCCGTCGGCATCGGGACCTTCAAGGCGTACAACACCGGCGACAACATCGCCATCGCGCGCGGCCTCCGCAGCCCGTACGCGGCGGTTCCGGGCGTTCCCGCCGACGCCCAGGATCCACGCGTCCGCAACGACGTCCTCACGGCGCTCGGCGCAGCCGATCAAGTGGCACGCGACGTCGGCGTGAAGGCGCCGTGGAAGGCGAAGACCGCGGCGAAGTGGGACAAGCAGACGCTCGACCTCTGGGCCAAGTCGGTGATGAAGAGCCCGATCACACCGACGCTCCTGAACTCAGCCGCGCAGTCGATCTACGGCAAGGACTCGGCGCAGATCTCGATGCTGTTCAACGGCTTCTACAGCGCGGCCGCCGGCGACGCCAAGAATGCCGG
>JBKPRD010000299.1:0-6335 GCA_046734415.1 Actinomycetota bacterium
CCCTACCCCGACCCTCGCAGGTGCTCTACGGGTGAATACGACCCCTCAGAGCTCATCATGGAGAGAGGGGACGACGTGCTCGAGCGATGCAAGCATCGCGCATGTGATGTAGCGCGCTCTCGCGCGCGAGCGCTCCTCCACGCCTGGCCGGCCGGGGCCGGGGCGCGCGCCCCCACCCCCGCGGCGAGCGACGAGCGCGCGGGTCCTCCTGATCGCCGCAGCGTGCGGGAATCGTCACCAAGGAGGAATGGCAACCGCAACCACTGCCACCGACCAGCAAGCGGCGACACCACGGCCGCCCGTGCACGCAAAGGGCGCGACTCCCCCGCTCGGGGCTCCACGGCGAGAGTCAGCCGTGTTACGGGATGGGCTGAGAGCAGTTGCCTCTCGCGGCCCAGCTGGAAACGCGACTGTAACGCCGGCGATCGCTGGACGACGCCCGTCCCTTGGATCGACCTCGTTCGGTTGCGGCGGCAGTCGCTATGGTCGTCCTCGTGCGCGCTGGCGTGTCGCTTCCGCATGGCACGGTCACGTTCCTGTTCATGGACATCGAGGGCTCGACGCGGATGCTGCGGGAGACCGGCGACGAGTACGCGGGCGTGTTGGCCGATTACCGCCACTTGCTGCGCGAGGAGGTCGCGCGCCACGGTGGCGCCGAGGTAGACACGCAGGGAGACGCGTTCTTCGCCGCGTTTGCGAAGGCGTCCGACGCGTTGGCGGCTGCAGCGGCGGTGCGCGAGGCGCTCGCCGACGGACCGATCCGAGTGCGCATGGGACTGCACACGGGCGAGCCGACGGTGACCGAAGAGGGATACGTCGGGATCGATGTGCATCGCGCCGCCCGGATCGCCGCTGCGGGTCACGGCGGTCAGATTCTCGTGTCACAGGCAACGCGCGATCTCGTCGGCGCAGATCGCTTGCGCGACCTCGGCTTGCACCGGCTCAAGGACCTTGCGGCGCCGGAGCGTCTCTACCAGGTCGGCGACGGTGAGTTCCCGCCGCCGAGGAGTGTCGACCAGACGAACCTTCCGGTGCAGCCGACTCCGTTCGTCGGGCGGGCGCGCGAGCTGGCCGAGGTGCTCACGCTGCTCGACTCGCATCGCATCGTCACGCTCACCGGTCCTGGCGGCGCGGGCAAGACCCGGCTGGCGCTCCAGGCAGCTGCGGAGAGCGTCGAACAGTACGCCGACGGCGTCTGGTTCGTCCCACTCGCAGAGGTACGGAATCCGCAACTAATCGAGTCAACGATTGCGCGGGTGATCGGCGGCCCCGACGACCTGCACGAATTCCTGACAGGCAAGCGCATGCTGCTCGTGCTCGACAATCTCGAGCAACTGCTCCCGGACGCCGCGGCCGTTGTCGCCGGTCTCGACGCGAGCATCCTGGTCACGAGCCGAAGCCGCCTCAATGTTACGGCCGAGCAGGAGTTCCCGGTGCCGACGCTTCCGATCGACGACGCGGCCGCACTCTTCACACAACGCGCACGCCAGCTCGACCCCAACTTCGAGCCCGATGCGGCGGTGCATCTGATCGCAGAGCGGCTCGACGGCCTCCCGCTCGCGCTCGGAGCTTGCTGCCGCGCGCGTTAAAGTGCTCACACCGGGACAGATCCTCGAGCGGCTCAGCCGCAGTCTTGACTTGCTAACGTCGGGCGCGCACGACGCCCCCGAGCGGCAGCGCACGTTGCGCGGGGCGCTCGAGTGGAGCTACCGGCTCCTCACCGCTGACGAGCAACGGCTGTTTGCGCTGTTGGCCGTGTTCGCAGGGAGCTTCGAGCTCAAGGCTGCGGAAGCCATCTGTTCAGCCGACCTCGACGTTCTGCAGTCGCTGGTCGAGAAGAGCCTCCTGCGGCACGGCGAGGACGGCCGCTTCTTCGTCCTCGCGACGATCAAAGAGCTCGCGTTGGAGGAGCTGCGCGATCTCGCGGACGCGTCCTCGCTGCGGCGCCGCCACGACGACTACTTCCTCGGGGTCGCAGAAGAGCTCGACGCGCGCGAGCGGTGGTCGGGGATGCGAGACCTGAGCGCGGAGTCTCTCGCTCACTTCGACCAGGAGCTGCCGAGCTTTCGCGCCGCGCTTGGCGGGTTGCTCAAGGACGGCCGGAACGAAGGCGTACTCCGTCTCGGGTCGGCCCTTTGGCGGTTCTGGCTGAACAGGGCGCAGTATCGCGATGCCGCCGACTGGCTCGAACACGCGCCGGTCGACGACGCGACTCTCCCGATACCCGTGCGGGCTGCGGCACTCACAGCGGCGGGTGCACTCGCGTTGTACACGCACGACGACGTCGACGAAGCGGAGCGGCTCTGGCGGGAGGGGCTCCAATTGCGCCGCGTGGAGGAGGATCCGAACGAGCTGGGTGCGGCGTTCAGCAGGTTGGCCAGCGTGGCCTGGCGCCGGGGTAACTTCGAGGGTGCTATCGCCTACCACAACCGGGCGCTGCAGCTGTTCGAGCAGGCCGGCAATGAGGCGTCGAGACTGACCGAGCTGCACTGGCTGGGCGAGACTACCCGCGACCGTGGAGACCACGAGGAGGGTGAGCGCTTGCTCGAGGAGACGGAAACGCGGGCAAGGGAGCTCGGCTTCGATCAACTGTTGACAAGCACCCTGCACAGCCTTGGCGACCTCGCGCTCGATCGTTCGCAGCCCGACGCGGCGCTGCACCGCTTCGCCGAGGCACTCGGGTACGCCGTCGCGACCAGCAACCGGCGCGTACAGATCTACTGCGTCGCCGGCATCGCGTGCGCGCTGGTCCAGATAGGCGACGACCACGCGGCTGCGCGCCTCTGGGGAATCGCGGAGGACCAGGAACGCCGACTCGGCTTCCGGATGCTGCTGAGCGAACGGCAGCGCTACGAGCAGTTGATGTCGGGCGCGCGCGAGCGCCTCGGTGCGGCCTACGAGCATGAGTGCGGTGCCAGCGCGGGGCTGACGCTCGAGCAGGCTGTCGCCGAGGCGCGGCTACACGTGCACGGGGTCGAGTCCGGCTAAGTCCGAAACGTTTCACGCGCTGCACCGGCGGACGCTCCCAAAGGCGCCACCGACCCTCTGGCCGCCTGACAGCCCTTAAGGAGCTGCGCCACCGGAGCGAACCGCAATCAGCCGTGCCCTCCCGCGAGGAGGCGATAGAGAGATGAGCACCACTCACCACCCACCACCGCCACAACCCCCAGCCCGCGGCGATGAGCGAACACCACCCGCTTGGCACACGGCCCTTCACGGAGAGGTCGACGGTTCGAGTCCGTCACAGGGCCTTCGAGGACGGTGTGGCGCTTCGATGCCGTTCTGCGCTCGTGGGCTCGAGGGCGTCGTGGCCAAGCGCGAGCAATCGCTGCGGGAGTCATTTCTCCCGAGCCGTGGGTTCAGAGCCTGCCCCTGTCTGAAGCATGTGGCGGGCGAGTTGCGTTCGGGACCTGACCCCGAGCTTGCGGAAAACCTTGCGCAGGTGATAGTCCACCGTGCTCGGGCTGATGAACAGCTGGGCGGCGATCTCCTGGTTCGTGGCACCCTCCGTGACAAGACGCGAGATCTGCGCCTCCTGCGGCGTCAGGTCGCCGCGTGTCTCGGGGGACCGTTTGCGTGCGCGTTCCCCGGTCGCTTGGAGCTCGACCCTGGCGCGTTCGGCGTACGCGGCTATGCCGAACTCGCCGAACAGCTGGTGGGCGCTGCGCAGCTGCTCGCGCGCGTCGAGTCTCCGGCGTTCGCGTCGCAGCCATTCGCCGTAGAGCAGACGGACGCGGGCGAGCTCCACGCGAACGCGTGTACGCTCGAGCGCCGCGATGGACTGACGGTAGAGGCTCTCGGCGGCCTTCCCGTCGGCCAGTAACGCCCGGGAGCGGGTGGCGGTGGTCGGGACGATCCCGCGGGAAGCGCCGATCCGGCGATCGACTGCGCTGCGCCTGGTGCAGGAGCCTGACGAGCGCGTTGCGCGGGCGGCGATCACGGACCGCGATGTCTACGGCGCCGTCGTCCTCCCGTCGCGCCGACTGCTCGTGGCCAGCGCGGCGAGTCCGGCCGTCGCCCAAGTGCTCCAGCGGGCGTTTGGCGGGGTCGGCCTGCGCGTTCAGGACGTTCGCCCACTCGCAGCGGGCGACCCGCGCGGCCTTTCGATCTTCTACGCAGTCCTTGCCTGGGTCTTCGGCGGCTACCTCGGCGCCACGATTCTCGGCCTCGTGATCGGCCAGGCATCGCGCGGCTGGCGCCAGGAGCTGGCCAGACTCTCAGCCCTAGCCGTTTACGCGGTCGCGGCCAGGCTCCTCGGTGCCCTCGTCGCCGAGCCCATCCTGCACGCCCTGTCGGACCACTACCTGGCACTGGCCTGCGTTGGGATGCTTGTCGTCTTCGCGGCGGCTGCCGCGACGGAGGCACTTCAGGCGCTCTTCGGGATCGCGGGGCCCGCGATCGCGCTCCTCGCCTTCATCGTCCTCGGCAATCCTGCGACGGGTGTGGCGTCAGCCCGGCGATGCTGCCCGGCTTCTGGCGCGCGATCGGGTTCTGGCTGCCGCCCGGCGCCGGGGTACGCGCGGAGACGGGTGCCGTCTACTTCCAGGGACACGCAACGCTGGGAGCGCTCGCTGTGCTCGCGGTCTACGCAGGCGTCGGCGCGGCCGTGGCGCTCGTCGTGGGAGGCCGACGACGTCCGGCGTGATCCGGCCTGCTTCTCACCAGCGGAGGTAGCCAACCTGCTTGCAACATCTACCCCCTGCCGAACTCGCGCTCGGCGCACTCCGGGCAGAACGTGTGCAGGTCGGTACCGTCTGAGAACACCCGCCACTCGTCGGCGGCATTTTCATCATCGGCTGGCGTACGCCGGCATTGCACGCAGATGAACTCAGGCAGCCTGTCCGGTGGCGTAGCCACCTTCAGGCGCTGGGGCGGTGGTCGAACGAGTTGTACGGACGCCGCCGCAATGGCATCCGCATGTGAGCCCATCTCCTTGCCGCAGGATCGAGGAGAGGGATCTAACACATTCGGGTCAGTTGTGCCATAGGCCGCGGGGCCGAACTTCGTGCAAGTACGCGCAGCGCTTGTCATCGGCGTCTTCTCCCTCGCGCGGCGTGCGGCCGCACTCGGCGCAGACGAGGGGATGGTCGGTGTCGGAGGCGGGCAGAAAAGGAGCATCCAGGGATGCTTCCACGCGCTGACAGCCGAGCCCACCGGGAGCTAAAGACGAGCTCACGCCGCGCGCCATGATCGAGCGTGTGCGCTTGCGGCTCATGAGAGACTGACCGGATGGGAAGCAGCTTCCGCCTCGGCCGGATCGCAGGGATCGAGTTCGGCGTCAACTGGAGCTGGTTCGTTGTCTTCGTCCTGATCGTCTGGACGCTCGCGTCCGGGATCTTCCCCTCGACCAACCCCGACCTCTCGAAGGGGACGCACATCGCGATGGCGATCGTGGCCGCGTTCCTCTTCTTCCTCTCCATCCTGCTGCATGAGTTTGGTCACGCGCTGCAGGCGAGACGCGAGGGCATCGAGATCGACGGCATCACGCTCTGGCTGTTCGGCGGTGTCGCGAGGTTCAAGGGCGCGTGGAAGACGGCCGGCGCCGAGTTTCGCGTCGCGATCGCCGGCCCACTCGTCTCGCTCGTGCTCGGCGTCCTGTTCGTCCTCATCGCGCTCATCCCCGGGCTGCCGGAGAGCGTCGACGCCGTCGCCGCGTGGCTCGGCTATATCAACCTCAGCCTGCTCGTGTTCAACCTGATCCCCGCGCAGCCGCTCGACGGCGGTCGTGTCCTTCACTCCGCGCTCTGGCGGTACAAGGGCGACTTCGTCTGGGCGACACGCGTTGCCGCCAACGTCGGGCGAGGCTTCGGCTATCTGCTGATCGCCGCGGGAGTCGCGATGTTCATCTTCCAGGGCTCGTTCAGCGGCGCGTGGCTCGCGTTCCTCGGCTGGTTCCTGCTGAACGCCGCGACCGCCGAGGCCCGGTACGTCCTGACGCAGCAGGCACTGAACGGCGTGCGTGTTCGGGATGTCATGACACGAAACCCAGTGGTCGTCGGCCCCGACATGACACTCAGCGAGTTCATGGACAACATCATGTTTTCGGAACGGCACACCACGTACCCGGTCGTCGCGGACGGTAGGCCCCTTGGCCTGCTGCCCTTCCGATGTGTCGCGAACGTGCCGCGGAACGAGTGGGAGACACGACACGTGCGGGACTGCCAGCTCGGGCTCGACGAGGTACCGGTTCTTCGCGAAGACGAGGAGGCGGTCGACGCGCTCGCAGAGCTGAGCACCTCGCGCGGCGGCCATGGCCTCGTTGTCTCGAACAGCCATCTCGCCGGCATCGTCTCGACGAGCGACCTCGCGCGGGCGCTCGAGGCCAGGCCGCGCCG
>JBKPRD010000300.1:0-3397 GCA_046734415.1 Actinomycetota bacterium
TCTTCCTGCACTCACACTTCGACCGCTACCTGCTCCCGCTCGTGCCGGCGCTCGGGGCGCTCGCCGGGCGCCTGCGGGCCCTCGCGCCGGTGACGGTCCTCATGCTCGTCGTCCCGCTCACCTGGAGCGTCCGCGACGCCCGCGACCTGACGAAGACCGATGCCCGAGTCGTCGCCGAGCGCTGGGTCGTGCGACACGTGCCGCCCGGTGCCTACCTCGCCGCCGACCCGTCGACGCCGGACTTCTCCGGCTACCGGGTCCTGGCGCTGAAGCTCCCGCGTCCCGGCCAGCCCTACGACCCGAACCGGAACCTCGCCCTGCTCCGTGCCAAAGGCGTCCGCTACGTCGTCGTCACCGGCGCGGTCGAGGACCGCGTGCTCGCCGCGGCTGGCCACTACCCCCGTGAGACGCGCTTCTACCGGAGCCTCAGGCGCGAGCCTCGCATCTACAGGATCGGGCCGCACGACGACGTTGGCGGGCCCTGGTTGGAGATTTACCGGCTGAAACGGCCAGCAAGTCCACGCGTCCAGTGCAGTCGGGTGGGCTCGTCCTGCGCGCTAGGCTGAGCGCGCGGTGCCGAACGACCGCCCGAGAAGCAAGCACGCCGGTATTGGACGCGCCGAAGTAGATCTACCAGCTAGCGCCGACCCACGACGAGCTTGACTTTGTAGCCGCGGGGCCTCTTCGCGCCCGGCGCGGGGCTCTGTCTTAGTACTCGACCAGCACGGCTGGAGTGGACGCGTTGGATGCGACCCACAGCGCAGTGTGCGCGGCGAATTCGAGAACCTGCGGACGCAAGGCGGAGGCCGACCACACGCGGCACAACGCACCGTGTCGGTGGTGGAGGTGGCGGTGGTGGGGGAGGCGGCGGCGGCGGTGGTGGAGGCGGCGGCGGAGGCGTGATCAAAACCTGGTAGTTCCACGAGCTGGTATCGGGAGCAAAGTCGTAATACGTGCTGATCCCAGTCCAGGAAGCACCGATCCAGAAGTTCATCCCGGAGGTATTGGCAAGATCTGAACGATTGATCGTGATCGTCGCCCCGCCAGACCACGATCCCTGCAGCGATGTCTGCGGTGTCGTGAAATCCCAGGCGGCCCCGTTCCAGCGCCCGAGCCCGATCGTGTTTGAGTCTCCGTCGATCGCGATCGTGAAGTCGGACCCGCTGTTTCCCGTCGCGGGGTTCTGGTCTGTATCGAGAAAGAGGGCGAGGAAGGTCCCCGCAATGAGGTACGGGAAGTTCGGGGTGTCAACTCTCATGGCGATCGTCCCGAGGTCATTGTTCGCAAAAGCCACGCCCTGGATGTCTGGGGCGAGCCCCTCGTTGTCGCCTGCGGGGTCAGTCCAGTTCGTCGCGTTTGACTTAGGCGCGGTCGTCGCTGGCGAACGAGTCGCGGGCGAAAGATCTTGCGACAGAGTGGACGAGGTGACTGCCGAGTGCAGGTCAGCAAGCACTCCTCGCGCAGAACTGGCGTTAGCTGGAGCAGCGATTCCCATCACCAGTACTCCGACGGCCAGCGTCAAGAACTTCTTCATGTCTTCTCCCTAGAACTTGGCTTCGGCAAGTGAGGTAGCCGCGGCCGCATTGTCGTGAGGACCCCTCCTCAGTTTCCTAGGCGGAGAACACTTTCATTGGGTCTGCGTGGTAGTCAATGGGTCCAACGGCCCCATTTGGGTAACGGCTGGACCTAGGGGTACGACTTCAATAGCGGCCCGGGTCGAACCATCGGGCGCTGCGAGCGCTTCCCCGCGACTCGCCGGCCAGGGCTGAGGCTAGAACGGCTCAGGGTTGCGGCGCAAGATGGCTCTTGGGGACACGTCCCCAGCTGTATCGGCCGCCTAACCGAACAATGGGTCGGATTCGACCGGCTTCCAAGGGAACCACAAGGCTCTGTCCTCGGGAAGCGACTCGCCATCCAGAAGCGACTCGCCTTCGACCGGCTCTCGCTTCCAGCGGGCCCACCACGCCCTGTCCTCGGGAAGCGGCTCGCCTTCGTAATGCTGGCGTCGCTGCGACCTGATCCCCGCGACGATCTCATCCGGAGTCATGATCCCGGTTGCCAACGGAACGACGTACGCGAAGAGCAACCAGGCAGCGAGCAGTCCTCCCAGGTACGCGAAGAGCCCCGTCAGGCTCACGGCGATCGCGATGTCGATCAGCAAGAGCACGGCGATCGGGAAGAACACGAACACGCAGAGAAGCTCGATGGCTCGCTTGAGCCGTCGCATGCGTTCAGTGTCGGCGAGCGCGCCTGAGGTGTCAAGAAACCGGGCCTCGGCCCCCGCCACGCGCCGGGCCAGGAGTGAAGGCTACGAGGGGTTACGCCTGCGGCGCAAAGATGGCCGACGCGGACACGTCGCCTCAGGCGCTGTCCCGCCAGACAACAGCGCGAGACCACGCCGAGACCACACGGGCAGCGCATTTTGCGACCTCTACAGCAGGGGCGACATTGGAGGAATGCGGCTTCGCGCATGGTTGCGCGGCCCCCGCCATTTACCGGCTATAACGTCCTTCTGATGCTTCGACTGACTGGAGCAGGGGTTTTGGCCGCGCTGTCGCTCGTCGCCTCGGGGTGCTCGGGGAACGAGGGCAAGCCGGCCGCCGCGGCCGCGACGAAGCCGGCTGCCTGCCCGCAGAGCTGGAAAGCAGGCTGGCAGCGGCTGGCCAACCGCATCCATGCGGTCGTCTACTGCCCGACCTGGATGCCGAGCCCGCTGGACGCGAAGATGAGCGGACAGTGGGACAACGGCGTGTCGGTCGAGAAGGACAAGAGCTACCTCGTCAGCTTCCTCTGGCACGAGCCGCCGAGCCAGGACGTCCACGTCAACTTCCGTGGCTATCCCGGCCGCACGAAGATCCCGCGGTGCGAGGACACCGAGGTCGTCGGCGGCAAGGTGCGCAGGACGACGATGCCCTGCTTCAGCGACCCTCACGGGAAGCGTCGCCTTGGCGGGATCACGGCCACGATGTACACCGTCAACCGCGGCGTCGACCAGTGGCACATCCTCTACGCCTGGCACGATCACGGCAGCCTGTACGCCGTCAGCGAGCACGTGATCAAGCCGCTCACGTACACCAGGGTCGTGAGCAACCTCGACCGCATGGTCCGCGGGCTCGTCCGCGTCAAGCCGACCAACTAACGCGATGAAGCTCACCCGTAAGGAGCTGCTCGTCGGCGGAGCCGCGGGCGCCGCCCTCGGCGCGGCGGGGATCTACGAGCTCGTCGACAAGCTCGCCGACTCGTCGCCGAGCGAGGCCGCCGCCGCCCATGAGCCCGAACAGCATCTAGTCAACGGCCTACGCGTCGAGAAGAAAGAGGGCGTCGAGGTCGTCGTGCCGCTTCGGCACCACGAGGTGGTCACGGCGAAGGTGGTCGCGTCGCCGGATCAGCTGCTCGA
>JBKPRD010000301.1:0-8574 GCA_046734415.1 Actinomycetota bacterium
TGATCGTGCTCTTCCCTCTCTACTGGCTCGTCATCACCTCCTTCAAGCTGCCGATCCAGGTCGACACGGGCCCCAAGTACATCCCGTTCGTCGACTTCCAGCCCACTCTCGATGCCTGGCGATACATCTTCGGTCCGCTGCGGAACGACACACTCCGTCCCTACACGAACTCGGTCGTCGTGACCCTCCTGAGCTCGACGTTCGCGCTCGTGATCGGATCGTCGGCGGCCTACGCGCTCGCCCGTTTCGGGTACCGGCCGAAGCTCGGAACGATCGGCCTCGCCTTCGGCTGCCTCGTCCTCGGCGTGGTCGCCGTGCGTCTCGGCGTGCCCCTCCCCGTCGCGATCGCGGTCGGCCTCGCCTGCTTCGCGCTACTGGGCAAGCTGCTGGTCGGTCGCTTCAAGCGCGCCGCCGGCAACAGCGACATCGCCTTCTGGATCGTCTCGCAGCGGATCCTGCCCCCGGTCGCGGTCGTGATCCCCATCTACGTCCTGTTCCAGAACCTCAACTTGCTGGACACGCGGACTGCGCTCGTGATCACGTACACGGCGGTGAACCTTCCGATCGTCGTGTGGCTGATGCGGGACTACTTCAACACGATCCCGCTCGAGCTCGACGAGTCCGCCAAGATGGACGGGGCCTCGCATTTCCGGATCTTCCGCTCGATCCTGCTCCCGCTGTCGATTCCGGGCCTCGTCGCGACGTTCCTGCTCATCTTCGTGTTCGCATGGAACGAGTATCTGCTTGCGCTGTTCCTGTCGAGTGCGAACGCGCAGACGATGCCTTTGACCGTTGCGGCTCAGAACGCGACGCGCGGACCGCAGTGGTGGTACATGTCCGTCCTGATCATGATCATGATCGCGCCGGTGATCGTCCTGGCGGTAGCGCTGGAACGCCGGATATCACGTGGACTGCTGGTCGGAGCAGTCAAGGCCTGACCGAGAGGCGATCGGATGCCGCCTCATCGAATGGTCAGAGTCTCATTGGCTGGCTGATCCTCGGGGACGCCCAACGGAGCTCCGCGGTGAGTTGCTCGTCGCGGACTCCGATCACAGCCTCGACCGCTATCCGACGAGGTCGGGCTCGGAAACGAGAAAACTCGCGTTAGCAGGGATTTTCTCAGAGCCGGAGGTGGGACTCGAACCCACGGCCGCCGCTTTACAAGAGCGGTGCTCTACCAGCTGAGCTACTCCGGCGTGCTTCCATCGTAACGCCACGTTGATGCCGAATGTGGAGGCGTCTGTTGTCAACTTAGACAACTGCTTCAGCGTCTCCCTCACTCCGGCCGGGCAGGTAGTCGGGACAGGCTGAAAGGCTGTCCCTCGGCTAGTGCAGGACTTCGCGGGAGCGCTGGTGGGTGACGATCTTCCGCTTCACCCGCTGGAGCGCGTTGTCGATCGCCTTCGTGTCGCAGTCCAGCACCTCGGCCATGTCCTCGTACGAGGAGCCCTCGAGGTACATCCGCAGCGCGTCCGCCTCGAGCGGCGACAGCCCCGTGCCGAGGCAGAAGACCAGGCTCTTCAGCTCGTCCGTCGAGATCACCGCGACCGCCGGGTCGTGCACGTGCGACCCGGGCAGCGCGTCGCCGAGCGTGCAGTCCGAGTCCGGGTCCTGACCCGCCGGCGTCTGCGAGAACGACACGTAGTTGTTCAGGGGCGCGTGCTTGAAGCGCGTCGCCGTCTTGATCGCCGTGATGATCTGCCGCGTCACGCACAACTCCGCGAACGACCGGAAGGACGTCTCCTTGTCGGGCCGGAAGTCCCGGACGGCCTTGCAGAGCCCGATCAGCCCTTCCTGGATGAGATCCTCGCCCTCGCCGCCGGCGATGAAGTACGAACTCGCCTTCATCCGCACGAAGCCGGTGTAGCGCTGAATCAACTGGTCGCGCGCCCGGTCGTCGCCGTTGCGCGCGCGCATCACGAGCTGCAGATCCTCGAGTTCACGTTGAGACCGTTGCTGCGTCCGAACTGCTGTGGCAGAGCGAGCGGGCATTGGAATCTCCTGCAGTCTTGGGGCCGGGTCGAGGGTTGACAGACACAAGTCTCACCCTCAGGTTGAGCCGGAAGTTAGCAAGTGCTGCCAGAAATTACAAGCCCTTTTGCAAAATCTCCACTTGCTAGTCTTTTTCCCCCCGTCGCAGACGCTCTAGCCGAGCGCGCGTCTCGTCGTCTAGGCGGTCGGCGAGCCCGCCCGGCGTGGACTCCTCGTGGCTCGCGACGGTCAGATCGCGGAGAAACGTCTTCGAGGAGAGCTTTCGCACCTCGCGGCCCGAGGTCTCGCGGATCATCAGGTCGCTCGAGACGAGGCAGACGGACTCGCTGTCGCGGTGCTCGGCCGCGAGCCGCTCGATCAGCGTGTCGGCGTGGGGCGCGTAGCGCACCTCGAGCGGCCCCCGCGTCACGTCCTGCCCGTGCCCGTCGAAGACGACCACCCCGCGCACGCCCTGCAGTGCGACGAAGCTGGACAGCTCGTCGACGAGCTGCTCGACCCCGGTGTACCCGCCCGCGTGCAGCAGGTTGAAACCGTCGAAGAGATAGAGCGTCGGCTCAGCCATTACGCTGCCGCCGCGCCTCGTAGAGCAGCACCGCCGCCGCGACGCTGACGTTGAGCGACTCGACCTCGCCGGCCAGCGGGATCGAGACGACCCCGTCGCAGGCGCGCCGCACCAGTGGCCGCAGCCCCTTCCCCTCGGCGCCGAACACCAGCGCCAGACCCGCGGACAGATCCGCATCGGCCATCGGCGTCCCCTCGGCGTCAGCCGCCCACGCCCACAGCCGCGGCCCCTTGACCTCGTTCAGGAACCGCGCGAGGTTCGGGACGATGGCGACCGGCAGGTGCTCGATCGCACCGGCCGAGGATCGCGCGACGACCGGCGTCACTCGCGCCGAGCGGTGCGCCGGCAGCACCACGCCCGTCGCCCCGGCTCCCTCCGCCGAGCGACACACCGCCCCGAGGTTCCGCGGGTCGGTGACCTGGTCGAGGCAGACGAGGAGCGGCTCGCTCGTGGAGGCGAGCTCGTACGCATCGGCGTACCGGAACGGCTCGACGCGCGCGACTACCCCTTGGTGGTCGCGCGTCCCGGCGAGCTCGGTCAGCACCCGCTCGGGAACGACCTTCGCCTTGCGCTCCCAGGCCTCCCGCGCCGCCCGCTCGGTCGCGAGCAAATCGAGCACCTCGCGCCGGCCGCGCAGAGCCTCCCGGACGGCCCGCCGCCCGTAGACCAGCTCGGGCGCGGCCGTCACCGTCGGACGAGCTCGAAGCCGTCGGCGACGTCGCGAACCTCCCACCCCGCCGAGGCGATCTCGTCGCGCAGGCGGTCGGCCTCTGCGAAGTCGCCCGCGTCCCGCGCGTCTGCACGGCGCGATGCGATCTCCACCACCTCCGCCGGGGCCTCCGCCCGCTCTGCGAGCGACCCGAGCCCGAAGAGCTCGAGCCCGCGCCGCACTGACGCAAGCGCGCCGGCCGCCCGCCACCGGTGGAGCACCGCGAGGGCCTCGGGAGTGTTGAAGTCGTCGTCCAGCACCCGGACGAGCTCCTCCCAGTCGGCCTCGCCTTCTCCCTCCCCGCCGGCGACGAAGGCGTCTCGAAACGTCTGCGTCTGCGACCGCGCCGCCGCCAGCGTCTCCTCCGACAGGTCGATCGGCGAGCGCCAGTGACCGGTCATCAGGAAGAGGAGCACCGTCTCGCGCCCCCAGGTCTCGACCGCCTCCCGCAGCGTGACGATGTTCCCGACCGACTTCGACATCTTCTCGCCGACCGTGCGGAGCATCCCGTTATGCATCCAGATCCGTGCGAAGTCGTGCCCGAGCGCGTGCGACTGCGCAAGCTCGTTCTCGTGGTGCGGGAACACGAGGTCGAGCCCGCCCCCGTGCACCTCGAACACCGGCCCGAGATGCTGCTCGGCCATCACGGAGCACTCGATGTGCCACCCCGGGCGGCCGCGGCCCCATGGCGAGTCCCACCACGTGTCCTCGCCCGGCTTGTTGGCCTTCCAGAGGGCGAAGTCCCGTGGATCCTCCTTGCGCGGGTTCGGCTCCTGCTCCTCGACCTGGTCCGGCCGCTGCCGCGACAGCTGCCCGTACGAGGGGTCGCGCGCGACGCGGAAGTACACGTCGCCCTCGATCTCGTACGCGAACCCGCGCTCGACCAGCTCCTCGATCGCGGCGACGATCGCCGGCACCGACTGCGTCGCCGGCGGCTCGACGTCCGGCCGCCCGAGCCCGAGCAGGTCTGTGTCCTCGACGTACCAGCGCGCCGCCCGCTCCGCCAGCTCCGCGCTCGCTCCCGGGGCCGCCTCGTAGATCTTGTCGTTGACGTCGGTGATGTTCTCGACGAGCGTGACGTCGTAGTCGCGCTCGCGAAGCCAGTGCCGCAGCCACATCGAGATCGCAAACGGGCGCGCATTCCCGACGTGAATTCGCTGGTACACCGTCGGCCCGCAGAAATACATCCGGATCGGCCCGGGCGGTGGAGGCAGCTCCTCGAGCTGCCGCGAGAGCGTGCTGTAGAGGCGCATCGCACCCAATCTTCGCAGCACGCCCCCACCCAGGGTGGGGAGCCAGCCCGCCACCCTCGAGGCCGACGATACCGGCCGTGGGCTCGCCTGTCTGTGCCGAATCAGCGCCTATTGGCACACGGCCGCCACCGCGACCGGCTGAGCCGCGAGCGGCACGGCCTCGGCCCGCGAGAGTCCTCGGCCTCAGCCGCGCGGCCGCACTCAGCCGGGCAGTGAACAGCCTCAGCGCCGAGCAGCATCGACCCGCCTCAGCGCCTCCTCTCGCGGCAGCGCCGCGAGGATCGCCGCGAGCTCCGGCCCGCGGTCGCGGCCGGTGAGCGCCAGCCGCAGCGCCCGCAGGTCGGCACCGACCGCCTTCAATTCGCGTAGCACGTCTCGCGGCGGAAGATCGACGAGCTCCCGGAAGCGCTCCAACGTCTCCGGCGCATCCACTGCCGCGGGCTCGGGCTCGGCGACTTGCCGCGCGAACTCCCGCGCCTCGTTCAGGTCGCGCGCCCCGCGCATGACCGGCGCGTAACGCTCGTCCACGCCGACCCGTGCCGCGAGCTCCCCGTCCGGGAGCGCCTCGACCGCCTCGACGGCGAGCCGGCGGATCCGCGCGAGATCGAGATGGACGTCGTGCCGGGGGATGCCGAGCTCCTCGAGGTACGCCCGCACCGCCTCGGCGGGAATGCCCCCCTCGCGCAGCGACGAGACCGTCGCCCCCTCCGCCCGCTTCGAAAGCTTCTTGCCGTCCGGCCCGAGAATGAGCCCGTGGTGCAAGTACTCGGGCGGCTGCGTCCCGAGTGCCTCGTGCAGGCGGCGATGCAGCGGCTCGTTCGGCCGGTGGTCGTTGCCGCGGACGACGTGAGTGATCCCGAAATCGATGTCGTCGACGACGGATGCGAGCTGATAGGTGGCCGAGCCGTCCTCGCGCAGCAGCGTGACGCCGTCGAACCGTTTGACGCCGAGCTGCTCTGCCGCCTGGCGATAGCGCGGGCCGCGCTCGGACTGCCGCACCGGCCCCTCGTCCCACGGCACGCCGAGCCACTCGAGGTCGGAAACGATCGCCTCCTCGCCGCCCGGAACGTTGCGCGCCGGGTCGGTGTCGTCGATCCGCAGCAGCATCCAGTCGCCGAGCCCGCGATTGGCGACGGCCGACAGCGCATTGCCCATGTGCAGCGTCCCGGTCGGGCTCGGCGCGAAGCGGACGCGCTTCAAGACACGTCGAGCAGCAGCTTGCCGGTCGTCCGCCGCGCGGCGAGATCCTCCTGCGCCTGCCGCGCCTGCTCAAGCGGATAGCGCCCGCCGATCCGGACGTCGAGCTTCCCGTCGGCCATCCAGCCGAACAGGTCGCGTGCCCGCCCGAGGAGCTCGGCGCGGTCGCTCGCGTAGTGCGCGAGCGTCGGCCGCGTGACGAAGAGCGACTTCGCGTTCAGCTGCGACATCTCGACCGACAGCACCGGCCCGCTCGCGGCGCCGAACAGGACCATAGTCCCGCGCGGCCGCAGCGCCGCAAGCGAGCGTTCGAACGTCTCCTTCCCGACTCCGTCGTAGACGACGGCGAAGGCGCCGTCCGGCACCTCCTCGTAGCCGATCACCTCGTCGGCTCCGGCCGACCGCGCGAGCTCGGCCTTCTCGCCGCCGGAGGTCGTCGCAGTCACGCGCCCGCCGAGCATCTTCACGATCTGGGTCAGCAGCCGGCCGACGCCGCCCGCGGCCGCGTGGACGAGCACCTCGTCGCCTCCGCGCACCGGATACGTGGAGTGCGCGAGGTAGTGGGCGGTCAGCCCCTGCAGGAGCACCGCGCAGGCGAGATCCTCGGAGACGCCGTCCGGGATCGGCACTACCTCGCCCGCCGGCACGACAGCCTGCTCCGCGTAGCTCCCCTGCGCGTTCTTCCACGCGACGCGGTCGCCGGGCGAGAACTCGCTCAGGCCCTCCCCGACTGCCGCAACCGTCCCTGCCCCCTCGACGCCTGCGACCACCGGCGGCTTCGTCGGGTAGACGCCCGTGCGTTCGTAGACGTCGCGGTAGTTGACCCCGGCGACGGCGACGTCGACGAGCAGCTGCCCGGTTCCTGCACCGGGCGCGGGCTGGCCGCGGAGCTCCAGAACCTCCGGCCCGCCGAGCTCCGTGACGACGACGGCGCGCATCTCCGTCCGGAGTCTAGGCTGTCCGGGCATGGACGCCGACCCGGTCGAGATCCGCGTCCTGGGCTGTCTGATCGAGAAGCAGCGGACGACGCCGGACGTCTATCCCCTGTCCCTCAACTCGCTGCGGCTCGCCTGCAACCAGTCGACGAGCCGGAGCCCTGTCGTCCACTACTCGGAGGCCGAGATCCGCACGGCGCTCGAGCGGCTCTCGCGGCGAGGGTGGGTGCGGCTCGCCTCTGGCCCGGGCTCGCGGGCCGCGAAATACCGCCATCTCTTCGACGACGCGCTCTCGCTCGAAGACGCGGAGATCTCCGTGCTCGCGGTGCTGATGCTGCGCGGCCCGCAGACGGCGGCCGAGCTCGCGCAGCGCACCGAACGCCTCCACGCTTCCGGCCCGGGCGAGGTCGAGGAGACGCTTGCCCGCCTCTCCGAACGCGAGCTCGTCGCCCTCGTCCCGCGCCGCGCGGGCGAGCGCGGGGAGCGCTATATCCACCTGCTCGGCGAGGAGCAGGAGGCCGAAGCCGAGGCGTCGCCCGCCGAGCTTTCGCTCGAGGAACGAGTCGCCCGGCTGGAAGAGGAGGTCACTCGCCTCAGGGACAGGCTTTAGCCTGTCCCGACGCGGCTAGGCGGCGCGCCGCAGCTCGTCGTCGGGCGGCGCGTCGAGCGCCTGCGCGTCCTCGTCGACGAGCTTCTGCACGGCAGCCTCGATCTCGCGTTCGGACTTGCCCTCGCGGACGAGCTGCTCGATCAGGATCAGGTATTGCTTCATGATTCGAAGGTAGCCGCCGCCGTCGTGTCCGCGAGGAACCGTTCCGGTAACCAGGTGGCGAAGGCACAATGGCGGCGGTGCGTCTCTGGGTCGCCGTCCTCGCCGCGCTGTGCCTCGCCGTCCCGGCGGGCAGCGCGCAGACCGGCCGCGACACCTCGTCCTACCAGGGCCTCGGCACCTGGGTCGACATCTGGGACGGAACCGTGCTGGCCAAGCCGGAGGCGGCGGTCGCCCGGATGCGCGACCTCGGCGTCACGACGCTCTACCTCGAGACCGGGAACTTCTCTCAGACGGTCGACCTCGTGCGGCCCGCCGCACTCGGCCGTTTCGTCGACGCGGCTCACGCGAACGGGCTGCGAATCGTCGCGTGGTACCTGCCGTCGTTCCGCAACCTGGCGCGCGACCTGCGGCGCTCGCTGGCCGCGATCCGCTTCCGCTCGCCGCAGGGCGGCTCGTTCGACTCGTTCGCACTCGACATCGAGGCGAAGGTGGTTCCCTCCGCCGCGAAGCGGAGCGCGCGGCTGCTCGCGCTCTCGGCGCAGCTGCGGGCCGTGGTCGGGAACCACTACCCGCTCGGCGCGATCGTCCCCTCCCCGCGGGGCATGGACCTGAACCCGAAGTACTGGCCGGCGTTTCCGTGGGAGGGGCTCGCGAAGACCTACGACGTCTTCCTGCCGATGGGCTACTTCACCTACCGGGTCAAGGCGGCGGCCGGCACACGCGCTTACACGGCCGCGTGCGTCGAGCTGCTGCGGGAGCGGACGGGCGACGAGGGACTGCAGGTGCACGCGGTCGGCGGCCTCGCCGCCGTAGCGACCGTCACACTGGTGCGCGCGTTCGCGGCGGCCGCCGCCGAGCAGGGCGCGCTCGGCGCGAGCCTCTACGACTACGCGACGACGAGCCCGGCGCAGTGGCGCACGTTGAGCGCGGCCGCGGGATGAGCGGGGGCCGGGACGCCGGCTTGTCGCAGGCGTACACGGGCCGTCGCTTACCCTCTCGCACCTGACGGTGCGACGGCCCGTCGAAACGGCCCTCGACGTCGGCACCGGCGGCGGGATCCAGGCGATCCTCCTGGCGCGCCACAGCGGCCGCGTCGTCGCGACCGACGTCAACGCGCGGGCGCTGAACTTCGCAGCCTTCAACACCCGCCTCAA
>JBKPRD010000302.1:0-19316 GCA_046734415.1 Actinomycetota bacterium
CTGAAGCACTTGCCTGCACGCGGCGATACCACGAAGGGTGCCGCGCGGCGTCACGGTCTCGACATCGGGATCGAGAAACTCTTCCGCCGCCGCTAGATCATGCGCCGCGACAGCCTCGACGAACTGACGCGCGCGGGCGAATTTCACCGGCGCAACCTAACCCCGGCCAACACGATCTTCAAGCCGCGTCCATCGAGGAGGTGCTCGCGGCAAGAGCCCGCGAGGAGCGTGAAGTCCATGAGGGGCATCGGCGCTGCACGTCGGATCCCGGTGGCGGGATCGAACTTCCGTCGCGCAGTCGCACGCCTCCCCCGCCATCTTCCCCGGCCCGCCCTCGATAGTCTGAGGCGACCGTCCGGCCCCAGCAGGAGGGCTGTTGATAGCGCAGAGACATCCGACCCACACGAAGGCGGTGGCATCCGGGAATACCTTAAGCACCTAGCGTCGGTGTCAAGCCTGGCAACCTGCGCGCGGTCGGCGCAAGAACGGCACCAGTTGAAAAAAAAGCTGCAAACTGCCACCATTCCGCTTTCTGCACTGCGGCGAAGGCCCTAGGAGAGGGCTGCGGCGATGTACACAATCAGGCACTACACGGTTCGGCTGCGGTGGAGCAAGCGGCCTCCATACGTGATCGCGCGGGCCGTCCTTCGACTTGCCGGGCTGCTGGTGGTGGGGCTCGTCGTGCTTGTTCTTCTCGGCGCTCTGTCTTTCCACTCGCTCGTCGAACTGGTTGAACGGTACTGACGCGCGCCAGCGTGTGGCTCGCAAAACCGGCCCTGCTGGCTCGTTGACAGCCCTAGCCTCGATGGCTCTTCTTCGCACCGCGGACACGGGGTGGGTGGCGTCTCCCACCCGACAGTCCAATCGACAATCGGCTTGTTTATGCGGAGCCCTCTGTTCGCGCGAAGGAGAGCAGAGGGACGCCAATGCGTCAGATCGACGGGAAACGGCTGGCCGTTGGCAGTAACGGCACAGACAGGCGGCCGTTCGACCGCCTCTCTGGTGCAGGGATGGAGACACGGGCGGCGGGCCGAAGCCCGCCGCCCACCCCCTTGAGCCTGGAAACCATTGCCGTTAGTCCCTGGCCGAGGAGTCCCTCTCTCATCGGCGGATCCGAGCGCAACCTTGAGAGCTTGAGCGCCCTTGTAAGGAGCCCGGCTTGCGCCGGGCTCCTGTTGCACAACTAGAGCTGGCCGCGGATTGCACCGTTCGGATAGTCGGTCGTGTGACGTTTGCGCCACGAACGCGCTGCAGGCGGCCGTTGGCTCGCCTGAAGACTCCGAGATCCACTCTGGTAGGCATCGATACGGTCGACCTCGATGTCTAGGCGAACACGTACACGCACGTCCTGACGACCAGACGGACTCGCCTACGAGGCGCTACTCGGCTGAGGTGGTGGGGCGGCACTACCGGTGAGGGGATCCCGGACACCTTCTCAGACTTGACCTTCGACCCGGATTTGTGTTCATCTACACAACGACCTGCGGCACCAAGGAGAGGGGAGAGAGATGAGGAAGGCGAGCCTTCGCGCGATGCTTCCGATTGCAGTTGCGATCGCGCTCGCGATACTCGCGGTACCGGCCGGCGCGGCCACCGACACGGTGGCGACCGGGCTGGACAATCCGCGGGGCATCGCCGTGGCAGGGGGAAAGGTCGTCGTCGCCGAGTCGTTGACAGGAGCGATCACCCGCCTGCGCGGCGGGAAGAACGCCCCGTCGGCGCTGGCGACCATCACGAACAACGTCGTCGATGTGGCGATGACAGGCCACGGCTGGGAGAGCTACGCCGTGACCGGCGGCGTGGAGCCACCCGCGCCGACGCCGCCGTCCGGTAGGAAGCTGTACCACGTGACGTCCAACGGGGGCGTCGACGTGCTGGCGGACATCGGCGCCTACCAGCTCGGAGATCCCGACCCGGAGAACGCCGACGCGAATCCGGACACCGAGTCCAATCCGAACGGGCTTGCACTCCTCGGTCACGGGCGGGTGCTGGTTGCGGACGCCGCGAACAACGACCTGCTGCTCGTCGACGGAGAGGGTCAGATCACCACCGTCGCCCGCTTCAAGCCCGAAACCGTGCCCTTCGCGGGAGGCACGGTCACTGTCGAATCGGTCCCCACGGCCGTGGCCGTCGGCCCCGACGGCGCGTACTACGTCTCCGAACTGAAGGGCGCGCCCTTCCCCCCGGGCACTTCTCGCATCTGGCGGATCGCGCCCGGCAGCGTCGGCGCGACGTGCGACCCCCTAAACGACCAGACCGGGCCGTGCAAGACGGTCGAGAAGGGCTTTTCCTCGGTCATCGACGTGACGTTCGGGCCGGACGGGACGATGTACGTCCTCGAGATCGGGCTCTTCCACGCACCGCCGCCGTTCGGCGCGCTCTGGGCAGTGAAGAACGGCACCCGCACCGAGATCGCGCCCGGGACACTACTTGCGCCCGGCGGCGTGGCGGTTGCCAAGAACGGAGCCATCTACGTCACCACCGGGACGGTGTTCGGACCGGACGCCGGCTCCGTAGTGCGGTTGAGCTGACGGTGCTCGGCAGGCGTTTCTAGCGAGGGGTGGGGGAGCCTCCGGTTCCCCCACCCCCACCACCACCACGCCGCTTCGCGGACAGACCGCTCCGCAGTCTCTCGGCCCGGCACCGACGGATGTTCGCAGGGCTGACCGGTGAGGCCGGGAGTGGCGAGGCTCAAACTCCTCTGCCGCGGAACCGGGGGGGTTGAGGTTCGCTGCCGCAGAAGGGCGCTTGCCTCGCCAACCTCCCGACAGTCCATAAGCGTACGCCGAAGCAACCCTTTGCGGTCGGGCCAGCCGCTGAGGAGAGGCGAGGCCGATTGGCTGGTGAGGTGGGGGCGGCGGTCGCTGCGCTGCGCAGCGAAGGCGACTCTGTCGACATCCTGACCGACGGGCCGAACGACTTCCACACCAGCCCGTAGACATCCAAAGCTCAAAAGGGGCCGGGCATGCTCGGCCCCTCACCTCGGGTGGGCGCCACCTCTCCGTCGAGGGCGCGCTCGGCCGCGTCCTCGCCGTCGTCTTCGCGGCGATGCGCGACGGCACCCGAGCGGATCGCCTTTCGCGAGTCGGATCGCAGCCGGTGCTTTAGTGTTCAGCCAGGCGGCGGCGCGCTGGGAACCAGTTGCGGCGCCCTCTGCCCTGAGAGGGGCGAGGGGCAGCAGGCGCCGCGCCTCGACCCTAGGCCGGAGCCGGCGGAGGCGCCTAGTTCGTTTGGGCCAACTTTGGCCGGTGTACTCGTGGGGGCCGGCCGTGTCGTGAGCGAAGACGCAGCCGACCTCGTCTGCGTCGAGTGCGGCCGTGAGCCGCGCGACGACGAGACCGCCGGCGACGAATGGCGCGCCTACCCGACATCGACGACGACCTGCCGGTGTTCTGTCCCGAGTGCGCCGAGCGCGAGTTCGGCCACGACTCCTAGTAGCAGCCGTTCGGAGGAGTCGCGTTGGCCGCTAAGAACTCGTCGGGGGGCGGGACTGCGGCCTCGCAGGGTTGCCTCTCCCACCAGCGAGGCAGTTGGTGCCCGCCCCTTTCGAGTGTTCTCGGCGATGTCCCGTCAGGCGCTGCTTTTCCGACCTCCACCGTGTTCCGGCGGACTCGGGCCTCCCGCCGTACCGGCGCCAGCCGGTGGCGCGGGGTCTGAGCCTGGGGTCACGCCGTCGACGGTTCCGCGTTGACCAGGGCGACCGTGCTCCTGTTGAGTGTCACCTGAGCTTTCAGTCGGCGTGGTTGCGGGTTGGTTGGCCTCTGCGTTTGTCCCGTCACGAACCTCCGGCGTAGTGGCTACCGGTTCCGTGGTCGTCGCTGCGGGTGTTGTGTCGGGGCTTGCGGGAGTCGTAGGCTCGTCTCCCGACCGGAGGCCCGCGTGGTCAGGGTCCGTGATCGGCTTGGTGAGCGTTTCGCCTTGGTCGGGCGGATCGTGCCGCCGGTCGGCCGGCGGTGAGTCGGACGGCGGTGGCGCAGGGGTGGCTTGTGCTGCTTTCGTGGATGGCTTATCAGCCTGGCTCGGCGCGGGCGCCGGAGGCGTGGTCGCGGGCAGCGCAGGCGTCTTCGGGGTCGGCCCGTTCGCTGCCGATTGAATACTCGAGCGCTCGGGGTGCTCACTGACTGGCTCTTCCGCTGGCTGGCTTTGAAGGGCTTTCGCGAGGATGGGCGCGTCGCGCGCCGCAGATCGCCGGCTGGACCCGGGCTCAACGCTCTCGAGCCGTTTGCCAGCGCCCGATTCGAGTACCTCGATGGAGTCAGCAGGGGCCGTCGCAGGGCTCGCGCTGCCGAAGTGCTTGGCATGGATCGCCTCGCTCATCGTAACTCGATACTCGACGTTCGAACCTGACGTGGGTGTTCGAAGGCCTTCCATTGGAGGGCCTGCCAATGGGTGCGCGTCTCGCGCGGTCGCTGCTCCCGTTGCGGCGAGCGCCGCGGTCGCGGCAAGCGGGACGACCGTCGTCGCTGCCGCAACGGCTGTTGCCTGGGCGTGCGCGAAAGCCGAAGCCCGGAGCCGGTTTGTTTCGTCGGCGACCCGGCGGAGCGCACGCTGGAGCAATCGCGACGGCGAGAACAAGTAGGGCAGCGGAAGCAAAGTGAAAAGGCCACGGCGGAGGGTGCGGCGCGCCCGAATCAAGAGTGCGTCGACCGCGGACTCAGAGATGCCCATGGTGGCTGCCAGTTGCCGGTACGAAAACCCGCCGAACTCGCGCAGCACCAGCACCTGCCTCTGCCGCGCCGGCAGCCGCCCGATTCCGGCAATCAGCGTCTTTAGCTTCGTGTTCAGGATCGCTTGCTCCGACGGGTCCAGCCCTTCTGAGGGTTGCGTTTCGGGCAGAGCCCGCTCACGCCTGTGATCGAGGCGCGCCCAGCACTCGTGACGTGCGATCGTGAACAACCAGGCCCGCGGCAGACGTGGCCGCGTCCCCGAAACAAGACTCTGATAGGCGAGCAGGAATGTCTGTTGAGCCGCATCCTCTGCCTCGGAGTCATTGCGCAGGAGCAACCTGCACAACCTCTCGACCACTGGCCGATGGTCCAGAACCAACTGGTTGAACAACGCGTCCGGCTCGCGTTCTTCCCCGACCCGCGTGAGCCGCATGTGCTCAGCCTCCTTCGCCACACACACTGCATCGCACTGGCAACGAGGCGGCTCAATCACCTACTTGGGGCGATCCGAGCAACCAGCCTCGCACCGATCGCGTTTCAGTCCCTCAAATGAGGGTTTCGCACACATCAGCGCAGGATCCGAGCACCCTTCCGCTCTTG
This sequence comes from Actinomycetota bacterium, assembly GCA_046734415.1. Classification (GTDB taxonomy): domain Bacteria; phylum Actinomycetota; class Thermoleophilia; order Gaiellales; family Gaiellaceae; genus DATBLE01. Next base: position 5,268 of record JBKPRD010000302.1, read on the forward strand.
ATAGGCGAGACCGACCAGCTCCACCAGCTCAAGCCGAAGCTGCCGTCTACACCAATGCCAAGTTCCTTACCGCCGATCGGAACTACCGTCCTCTACAAGGGCCGTGCCTGCCGCTTCCGCGGACTCACACCGGTAAGCGTCCAACCGGCCAGGGCACTGCTGGAGGACCTCCGCACCAGCGCTTGGTACGAAGTCGCCTCCGCCGAAATTCAACATCTCCACACGATCCCGCCCGGGCGGCGTCCCTAGAGCCCTACGAGAGGACACGCGGCTCTCTCGGTCTGCGCAAGAGGTCACCCTTGCGGGGGACGCCGCCTCGCCGGCCCCGCGTACATTCCAATACATGGAGTGGCGATGCCTGTTCTGGACTTGGCCGCCGTGCGAGCCGGCTCATGCGGGACTTCACCCGCCCACTGCACAACTTGCGAACCGAAACCTGCGACGATCCAAAGCACGCGCCGGTCGTGCTCGCCGTTGGTTCGACCACACAAGACTGCGCCGTGGATAACCGCTGGCAACGCGGCGAGGTCGTTGACGCCCTCTACCTAGATGACGACGAGAGCACTCTCTAGGCCGAGTGGTACCGCCACTTGGCCGAGCGTGGTCTGCCGCCGTCGCAACAGCTGCCGCGCGACGTCTGGCGCCATCGAGTGCCAAGCATCGAGGTCGCTGATCTGCGCGATGCGACTCAGCTGGCAAACGCGCAAGCCTCAATGACGCGGGTCGAGCGAGGCGCGTTCGTCTTGCCATTCGTTCCACCAGCCACGGGCGTGCGCTTCCTCGACCTCGGCCTCCAACGGGAGGATCGGAGGACCCTCAGCCTCGCAGCCTGATCCGGCAGAGTCGAGCGGCGTCGACTCATCGGCCATTCCACCGATTTATCGCGCGGCCCCGGGGTTACCACGCCATAGGCCAGACCTGGACTACACTTGGTTCACTCCGGGCGTGATTACGCGGCCTCGAAAGGGCGCTCATGGAACCGACCAACGATGAGGCACCGAGGCAGCACGGCACCTTCGGCCCTGACGGCGGCGACATCCCCGCAGGTGTGCTGGCCGCGGGAGGGGTCCTCGTGTTCCTGCTCGGGACGGCCCGTCGCTCTACGCTCCTGCGCGCGGCGGGGCTCCTCGCCACGCTCGCCGCCTGTGGCCTATACGCTCGCCGCAAGCTCAAGGTGCGCAGGGCGAGGATCGATGTCGCCGAGAGCCACATCCGCTCCGAGCTCGACGACCTCGACCCCGTCGCGCGGGCGCAGGTGCTTGCCGACATCGCCCGGTCCGGACTCCACGGCTCGGCCTAAGCGCGCGTGGGTCGCCCCCGTGCAGGCGGGCGACGCCCGCGCTCTTCACATCGCCTAGGGTCGGCAGCAGTGCCAGCTCGTCCGTGTGGAGCGACCTCTGCGGCCGTTCTGGCGTCAGAACATCTCGACTGGCAGCGTCAGGTCGGGCAAGCCTCAAGGACGGCGGCGGCGTCCCACGCGAGCCCGGCCGAGTTGTCCACGGCCTAGTGACGGACCGTTGTTTCACGACCCGGCGAGGTCGTTGAACGTTCTGGGTGACTTTGAACGCCCGGTGATGCTGGGGTGGACGGTGGAGTAGAACCTGTACGTTCCCGGAGGCGCTTCATGGAAACGCGATCAGCCGCCGGTTGATGGGCTGCTCGCGAGCTGGTCATGCCACCCGCGGGCGCATCCGGTCGAGCAGAACGGGTCGCCGTTCTTGACGGCGACGTCAGGGCGCTCATTGCCACAGCACGAACAGACCATCCTCGATGGAAGAGTCATGCCCACCTCGCTGGGGTGGTCCCGTTGGGCCGAAAGAAGGTGCCTGGCCCTGTAGTCGAATCCTGTTCGCCTCGGCTCCATCGTCTCGCGCGCGTGAAGCGCGTCGGCAGGCTTCGGGCCTTGGCCGGGGTTCTGGCAACAGGGCCAGTTACCAGGAGTCTACTCCTCCAGGGACCGACCCGCGGCCGGGCCGTGCTACTTTGGCCGAGGAGCCCAGGACTCGAGGTCGGGTTCGTCGGTCTCCTCGCACTCCAGGCAGATCCAGTCGCGGTCGCGGGGTGTGCGTGCGCTCAGCTCCGCAGGCACCATCGTCACCCCGCAGGCGGGGCAGATCGGTGGACCTTCCTCATGCACCTCCGAAGTATCTGCCGACTGCCGTGGCCAAGGATGCGGAGCGCCTCTGTCGGGTGGCAGAGGCGCTCCGGAGAACGTTGCTCAGGTAACCGCCGCTAGCCGAGCCAGGCCTTGACCTTGGCCGGGTTGGCCTTGACCCAGGCCTCGGCGGCCTTGTCCGGGTCCACGTGCTTCCCGGCGATCATGTTGGCGACGGTGTTCTGGTCATTCGCCGACCACTTCCACCGCTTGATCACGGCCACGGCGGGTGAGCCGCTCTTGGCGAACTTGGTCGTCAATAGCTTGTCGATGATCGTCAGCCCGTAAGCGCAACGGTAGATGCTCCAGTTGCTCCCGAGCTTCGGGTTGTACGAGTCCACGCAGTTCTTGCCCCGCGGCGGCAGCTTGATCTCGGAGAGCTGGTAGCTCGCGTTCAGGTACTGCGGCGTGTACCAGTAGAACAGCACCGGCTTCTTCCGCTTGTACAGCTGAGTCCAGCGGGCGACCTGGGCCGGCTCGGCTCCGACCGAGACGAACTTGAAGTTCAGGCCCAGCTGCTTGATCAGCTGCTGGTCCTTCTGCACGTACGACGGGTCTCCGCCCAGGAACATGCCTTGCGAGCCCGACTCGGGGCTCTTGAAGAGCGACTCCTTGCCCTTCAGGCCGCGCCACGTCTTGAACTCCGGGTGCTGCTTCATCAGGTATGTCGGGATGTACCAGCCGATGTGCCCGATCACGCCGTTCGAGCCGAGGTTGACGATCGACTTCTCCTTCGTGACGAAGTGCCGGTTCACCTTGAGCAGGATGTTGTTCCAGTCCTCCGGGACGACGTCGACCTTGCCGTCGGTCATCGCCTGGAAGAGCGGCGTGCTCTCCGGCAGCTTCGCGATGTTGACCTTGCAGCCCAGGTTCTTCTCGAGGACGTACTTGAGGACGTAGACATTGGCGGTGGCTCCCGCCCACGCGTTCTCGTCCATCGTCAGCGAGCCGCACTTCGCGCTCCGCGCACCCGCGCCGCCGGCGATCCCGAGCGCCGCCAGACCGGCGACGAGGGACGCGAGCACGAGCAGGCGCGCCGCCCGCGCACCCGAACGTTTCGACATCCGACCCTCCTCCTTCGTAGTTGGTGTCATGCCAGATTCCTCTTCTTCGACCGGGTCCCCTGGGTGACGCGGTCGAGAGCGATGCCGAGCGCGAGGATCGCGACGGACGCGAGCACGCCCAGCCCGAACGCGCTCCGGTCCAGGCCCTGGGCGACCTGGTAGCCGAGGCCGCCCGAACCGACGAGCCCGCCGATCACGACCACGGCGAGCACCATGATGATCCCCTGGTTGACGCCCAGCATGATCGCGTCCTGGGCGAGTGGGATCTTCACCTTGAGCAGCACCTGGCTGCGGGTGGCGCCGAACGCGCCCGCCGCCTCGACCGTGTTCGGCTCCACGTGCCGGATGCCGTTCTCGACCAGCCTCGCGACGACCGGGAATGCGTAGAGCACGCCCGCGATCATCCCAGGCACGATCGAGACGGGCATCAGGTAGATGAGCGGGATGATGTAGACGAGCTGCGGCAGAGTCTGCAGCGTGTCGTTGAACGGCCGCAGGATCCGCGACACAGTTTCGCTCTCCGCGGCCCAGACCCCGAGTCCGAGACCAATCAGCACGGCGATCGCGGTCGCGACCAGCACCTGGGAGAGCGTCTCCATCGCGGTGCCCCACTCGCCAATCACGCCGATCAGGGCGAGCATCGTGAACGCCGTCAGCGCCGCCCGCCGTCCGGTGATCACGAGGGCCAGCGCGGTTAGGCCGGCGATCGTGATGAACCAGGGCGTGTCGACGAACAGGTCCTGCAGCGGCACCAGTGCGTGCTGGACGAGGAAGTTGCCGATCGGCTCGGTGATGTGGAACACGAACGTCGTCGGGTTCTGCACGTAGTCGAGCACCGACTGGATCCGGGCGAGCACCCAGTCTCTGGCGGTCCGTCCCGCGTAGATCGGGTCGGCGCCGGCCAGCCGAGCGACGAGGACGGTGACGACGATCACGACGGCGGTGATGCCCGTCGCGACCCGGAGGCGCGTGCGATGCTCGACCGCCTCGTGCTGCCGCGTGGGATCGGTTCGCCCGGCGATCGCCTCGGTCGCGCGGTCGAACGCGACCGCCATGATCACGATCACGATCCCGGCCAGTAGCGCCAACGCCGGGTAGGAGTTGAGTCCACTCGTGATCGTGTCGCCGAGCCCCTGCCCCCCGATCAGTCCCGCGATCACGACCATCGAGAGCGCGAAGAGGATGGTCTGGTTGACGCCGAGCAGGATCAGTTTGCGTGCGAGCGGCAGCTGCACCTTTCCGAGCACTTGCCACCGGGTCGAGCCCATCGCCTCTGCCGCCTCGACCGTGTTCGTCGGCACGCTCCGGATTCCGAGCGCCGTGATCCGGATCGCCGGCGGGATCGCGTAGATCATCGTCGTGATCACGGCCGCACCCGGGCCGACCGAGAAGAGAATCACGATCGGCATCAGATAGGCGAAGGCCGGCACGATCTGCATCGCATCGAGCACGGGCGTGATCGTGCGGGCGAAGCGCTCGGAGCGCCCGGCGAGGATCCCGAGCGGGATCCCGACGAGCAGCGATAGTAGGACGGCGGCCAGCATCAGTGCGAGGGTCTGGATGCTCTCCTCCCACAGGCCGAAGAGCGCGAAGCAGAAGAACGCGGTCAGCACCCAGAGCGCGGCCCGGATGCCGCCGAACCGCCAGACGATCGCAACCGCCGCCACCGTCGCTCCCACCCAGGTCATCCACTGCAGGAGGTTGGTCAGCCACGTGACGATGTCGTCCAGGAAGGTGGCGAACCCGTTGAAGGCGCGGAAGATCACGTTCGGGTGATCGGCGTTGCGTTGGTCGATCAGCCAGCTCTGGAAGCTGTCGAGATGCGGCCCGAGCGAGTTCCACTGCAGGCTTGTCGGCCACGGGTACTCGCCGCGCAGCGCGAAATAGAGGATCAGCATCACCGCGACGATCACGGCGGACAGCAGGCTCCGGCGCTGCCACCACGGCCGGTGCTCGACGGCCGCGGGGGCCGGGGCGACGTACTCGACGGCGACCGACACCGCGCTAGTCCTCCTCGCCTGCGATCGCGGTCAGCACGGCCCCACGGTCGACCACCCCGACGACCCGTCCTTCCTCGACGGCCAGCACGGGCCGGTCGCTCGCCGCGAGTGCTGGGACGGCGTCCCGCACCGTCGTCGTCACGTCGAGCCGGACGCCGTCGACCGTCTCGCCCGGGCCCAACGGCCGCATGATCCAGCGAAGCGTGAGGACGTGGCTGCGCGGGATGTCGCGGACGAAGTTCGCAACGTACTCGTCAGCAGGCGAGCCGACGACCTCCTCCGGAGTGCCGACCTGGACGAAGCGCCCGTCGCGCATGATCGCGATCCGGTCGCCGAGCCGAAGGGCCTCGGGAAGGTCGTGGGTGATGAACACCATCGTCTTGCCCGTCTCCGCTTGCAGCCGGCAGACCTCGTCCTGCATGTCGCGGCGGATCAGCGGATCGAGGGCGCTGAACGGCTCGTCGTAGAGCATCACCGCGGGATCGACCGCGAACGCCCGGGCGACGCCGACCCGTTGCTGCATCCCGCCCGAGAGCTGGTCTGGGAACTGCTGCGCCGCGTCCTCGAGCCCGACCAGCCGCAGCATGTCGGCGGCGCGCGCGAGCCGGTCCGCCTTGGGCATCCCCTGCACCTCGAGCCCGAACGCGACGTTGTCGATCACGCGGCGATGGGCCAGCAGCCCGAAGTGCTGGAAGACCATGGCCACCGAGTGCCGCCGGAGCCGGCGCAGCTCCTCGCTGCTGGCCCCCGTCACGTCCTGGCCAGCGATCTCGATGGAGCCGGCCGTCGGCTCGATCAGCCGGATCAGCGTGCGGACGAGCGTCGACTTCCCGGAGCCCGAGAGACCCATCACGACGAATACCTCGCCCGGCCAGACGGAGAGGGCGACGTCGCGGACGGCCGCCACGCAGCCCGTCTTCTCGCGCAGTTCGCGGCGTGACAGATCCGCGTCCGGCGAGCCCGGGATCCGCTCGCCGTGCGCGCCGAAGACCTTCCAGACCCCCTCCGCTTTGATCAGGGGCGGCCCGCTCCGGTCGATTCGGTCGCCCTTCGCCGCCGGTGTGCCGCCGTTCGTCGCCGCCTCGCCGTGGAGCGAACCGTCCAGAGGTGCGAGGGTACCCCGCGCCCGGTGCGATCTCAAGCACCTCGGGCGATCCCGCCCACGCTGCAAAGAGATATATCAGTAGTCATACTAGATCGACGACGAGTGAAAGGACGGTGACGAGTGGCGGCGGAGAAAACGAGGAGAGGTGATCTGCCAGCGGCGGCAAAGGCAGTCGTGGTCGGGGCAGGCATCGCCGGCAACTGCCTCGTGTACCACCTAGCGAAGCTGGGCTGGAAGGACATCGTCCTGCTCGACAAGGGGCCGCTGCCGAACCCCGGCGGCTCAACCGGTCACGCGTCGAACTTCATCTTCCCGGTCGACCACTCGAAGGAGATGACCGCGCTCACGCGCGACAGCGCCCGGCAGTACGAGGAGCTGGGCGTGCTCACGATCAGCGGTGGAGTCGAGGTCGCGCGCACCGAGGAACGGCTCGAGGAGCTGCGGCGCCGGATGTCCTCGGCCGCCTCCTGGGGAGAGCCCGACTGCGAGCTGATCGATCCCGACCGCGTGGTCGAGCTGGTCCCGTACGTGAACAAGAATGCGATCCTCGGCGGCTACTGGACGCCCGGGGTGAGCGTCGTCGACTCGCTACGCGCGGGCACGCTGATGCGCGAGTACGCCCAGGAGCAGGGCGCGCTGGCGATCTCCGCCGGCACCGAGGTCACCGGCGTCGACGTCGAGAACGGACGGGTCCGCCGGGTCCACACGGACACGGGGTCCGTCGAGACCGAGTACCTGTTCATCGCCTGCGGAGTCTGGAGTCCGCGGATCGCCCGCATGGCCGGGGCGACCATCCCGCTCACACCCGCCGTCCACCAGATGATCAGCGTCGGCCCGATCCCCCTGTTCGCCGAGACCTCAGGCGAGATCGCCTTCCCGATCGTGCGCGATGTCGACAAGAACATGTACGAGCGCCAGAACGGGAGCGACATGGAGGTCGGCTCATACGCGCACCGGGCGATCCTGATGGATCCCGACGACATCCCCTCGATCGAGCAGTCGGCGCTCTCGCCGACCGAGCTCCCGTTCACCTCCGAGGATTTCGACCCGCAGATGGAGGACGCGCTCGACCTCATGCCGGACATCCTCACCGCCGAGGGGGCCGGCATCCGCCACGCGATCAACGGCCTGCTCTCCCTCACCCCGGACGGGATGCCGCTGCTCGGCGAGACGGAGGTCAAGGGCGTCTGGTCGGTTGCAGCGCTCTGGATCAAGGAGGCCGCAGGCATCGCCCGTGCCGTCGCCGAGTGGGTGACCGAAGGCGCGTCGGAGGTCGACCTGCACGGCGCGGACGTCTCGCGCTTCTATGCGCACCAGCGCACCGATCGCCACGTCCGGGCGCGCTCCGACGAGGGCTACAACCGCACCTACGGGATCGTCCACCCGATGGAGCAGTGGCTGTCGAACCGCGAAGTGCGGATGAGCCCCTTCTACGGCCGCGCCCAGGAGCTCGGGGCGGTCTTCTACGAGACCGCCGGCTGGGAGCGGCCCTGGTGGTACGAGTCGAACGAGGACCTGCTCGAAGAGTACGGCGACCGTGTGATGCCGCGCGAAGCGGAGTGGGAGTCGCGCTGGTGGTCGCCGATCATCAATGCGGAGCACTTGGCGATGCGGGACCGCGTTGCCTTGATCGACCTCTCGGCCTTCGCGATCTTCGACGTCGTCGGGTCCGGCTCGCTCGAGTACCTGCAGCGGGTCGCGCTCGCCGAGATGGACGTCCCCGTCGGCCGCGTCGTCTACACGCCGATCCTCAACGTCGAGGGCCGCTTCAAGTCCGACCTCACCATCATGCGGCTCTCGGAGTCGCACTTCCGCGTCGTCACCGGCGGGCTGGACGGCCCGAGGGACACGAAGTGGTTCGGCGACCTCCTGCCCGGGGACGGCTCGGCTTCGCTGGTCGACCAGACGTCCGCTTGGTGCACGCTCGGGCTCTGGGGTCCGCGGGCGCGCGACGTGCTCTCGTCGGTCACGTCCGACGACGTCTCGCACGAGGGCTTTCCATTCGCCCGCTGGGCGTGGCTGGAGGTCGGGCCGGTGCGTGTGCTCGCGTCGCGGATCTCCTACGTCGGCGAGCTCGGCTGGGAGCTGTACACGCCGATGGAGCAGGGCCGCGCTCTCTGGGACGTGCTCTGGGAGGCCGGAAAGCCACACGGCCTCGTTCCGTCCGGCATCGGCGTCTACGGCACGACCGGCCGGATCGAGAAGGGCTACCGGCTCTACGGCGCCGAGCTCGAGTCGGAGTTCGACGTGGTCGAGGCCGGCATGCAGCGCCCGACAGTGAAGGACGCCGACTTCGTCGGGAAGGAGGCGCACCTCCGCCATCGCGAGGCCGATCCGGCGGCGCTGCTGTGCACGCTGACCGTCGATGATGCGACCTCGTCGTCGGGCATCAAGCGGTACATGCTGGGGCGGGAACCGATCCTCTCGGCCGCCGGCGAGCGGCTCGTCGACGCGAAGGGCCGGGGCTCGTACGTGACCAGCGCGGGCTCGGCCCCGTCGCTCGGGACGCACCTGCTCCTGGCTTACCTGCCGCTGGAGCACGCGCAGGAGGGCACCAAGCTGCTCGTGCAGTACATGGGCGAGCGCTATCCGGTGACGGTCGCCGTTGCCGGCTCCCGGCCGCTCTTCGATCCCGAGAACGAGAGGGTGCGGTGCTGAACGTCCTCGTCTGCGTCAAGCGCGTCCCCGAGACCGGTGCGCGGATCTCGCTCACTGCCGACGAGCAGGCGATCGACACGGCGCACCTCGGGTTCACGATCAGCCCGCACGAGGAGTGCGCGGTCGAGGAGGCGATCCGGCTCGTCGCCGAGCACGGCGGCAGCACCACGGTCCTCACCCTCGGCCCCGCGGCCGCCGTCGAGCAGCTCCAGAACGCGCTCGCGATGGGCATCGAGAACGCCGTCCTGCTGGAGACCGACGGCGACGACTGGGACCCCCAGGCGACGGCCGCGGCGATCGCCGAGGCGGTCGAGGGGCGGCCGTTCGACCTCCTCCTGTTCGGCAACGAGTCGGCCGACAACGGCAACTACCAGGTGCCGATCCGCGTCGCGCACGCCCTGCGCCTCCCCTGCGTGACGGGGATCAAGGGCATCGACCTGGATGAGGGCAACGTAACGGCCCGGCGGGAGGCCGGCGGCGGCTGGGAGGTCTTCGAGCTGCCCCTTCCCGCCGTGGTCGCCGTCCGCGAGGGGATCAATCTGCCGCGCTATCCGTCGCTTCCCGGCCGCCTGCGGGCGAAGAAGACGGAGGTCGAGCGAATTGCGCCGGAGCGCCGCGCGGGCGGACTGGAGAAGGTCCGGCTCGTCCTGCCCATGGAGGAGCCTCGCACCGTCGAGATCCTCGGCGACGGCGCCGCGGCTGCGCCGCGCGTCGTCGAGGTGCTCCGCGAGCTGGGGTTGGTCTTGTCGTGATCCTCGTACTCGCGGAGCACGACCGGGGCGCGCCGACCGAGTCGTCGCTCGAGGCGGTGGCGGTCGGGCGGCGCCTGGCGAGCGAGCTCGGCGTGGAGCTCGAGGCCGTCCTCCACGGCCAGGAGGGGCGCGCGACGGCCGAATCGCTCGGGGCCGCCGGTGTCACGCGGGCCCACCTCGTGCTCGACGCGAGGCTCGATGACTACGCCCCGGAGGCCTGGGCGGAGGGGATCGTCGAGGCGGCTGCGGGAGCGTCGGTCGTGATCGCCGCCGCAACGGATCGCGGGCAGGAACTGCTCGCCCACGCCGCCGCGCGGCTCGACGCCCCGCTCGCGGCCAACTGCGTCGCGGTCGAGGCGGGCGACCCGCTGCGGATCGTCCGCCAGCGGTGGGGCGGGAGTCTGCTCGAGGAGGTGAGGCTCTCCGGCCCGGTCAAGCTGCTGACGGTCGTGCCGCACGTCTTCTCCGCCGAGTCCGCGATCGGCGACTCGCCTGCGGAGATCGTCGCGGGGCAGCCGGCGCTGACCGACGATCACTTCCGCGCCCGGGTCACGCTGCGCGAGGAGCCCCAGGTGGGCCAGGTGCTGCTCACCGACGCGCGTGTCGTCGTCGGGGGTGGACGCGGTGTGGGGAGCGCGGAGGGGTTCGCCGCTCTGGAGGAGCTGGCCCGTCTGCTCGGCGGCGCGGTGGGCGGCTCCCGGGTCGTGACGAACCTCGGCTGGCGCTCGCATGCCGACCAGATCGGACAGACCGGCGCCAGGATCGCACCTGAGCTGTACATCGCCTGCGGCATCAGCGGCGCGATCCAGCACATGGTCGGCTGCAAGGCCGCGAAGCGGATTCTCGCCATCAACAAGGACCCGAGCGCGCCGATGGTCGCGCACGCCGACTACGCGGTGATCGGTGACCTTCAGGACATCGTGCCGGCGCTGGTCGCCGAGCTGCGCCGGTGATGCAGGTCCTCGAGCACTCGGCGCCGGACGGCGCTTCGCTCGCCGACCAGGCCTATTACGCGATCCGGGACATGATCGTCTCGCTGGAGCTGCCGCCCGGCGCGGTCCTGCACGAGGCAACGCTGATGAAGCAGCTCGGGATGGGCCGGACGCCGATTCGCGAGGCGGTGCGGATGCTCGCGCAGGCGAACCTCGTCGAGGTCTTCCCTCGCCGCGGGGTGTTCGTGACGAGCGTGGACATAGGCGACCTGGCCTGCCTGGCCGAGGTCCGCGAGGCCCTCGAGGGGTACGCGGCGCGCCTCGCGGCCGAGCGGGCAACCGAGGCGAACCAGCGCGAGCTCTCGGAGCTGATCGACGAGTGCAAGCGTAAGGAGGAGCTCGACCGGCGCGGCCTCATTGATCTCGACCGGCGGATCCACGGCTGTGTCTACCGGTGCACGCACAACCGCTTCCTGGCCGCCACGCTCGACGAGTACTACGTGCTCGCGCTGCGGATCTGGTTCCTCGCGCTCGAGCGCGTGGAGCGGCTCGACCAGGCGGTGAGCGAGCACCGCGAGCTGCTGGCTGCGATCCGCAACCGCGACGGCGACCGCGCGGAGCGAGCGATGCGCCGTCACGTCCAGGGCTTCGAGCAAGCGATCCGCCGGGTCCTCTGAGCCCGATTGACGCGCCCGTCCGCTGGCGCATAGAATCACATGGTGGAACTTTGGGTTCCACGATGCGAGCCCAAGATGGCGACGACGCCCGGCACACAGTCGATCGAGCGCGCGGCGCAGCTGCTCGTCCACGTGGTCGAGAACTCCCAGCCGACGAGCGTTGGCGCGCTCGCCGAGACGACGGGGCTGCCGAAGAGCACGACTTCGCGACTCGTGCGCGCGCTCGAGCGCCAGGGCCTCGTGCAGCGCGCCGGCGCGCGCGGCAGCCTCAGCCCGGGCCCGGTGCTGCTCCGCTTTGCCGGTCGCAGCCGGACGGACATCGATCTCGTCCAGGCCTCGGCCGAGACGCTCGGCGCGCTCGCGGGGCAGACCGGCGAGACGATCAACCTCGCCGTCGCCGGCCCGCTCGGAGTCGAACACCTCGCCCAGCGCGACAGCCGGCACTTCCTCGGCGGAACGAACTGGGTCGGCCGCCGCGTCCCCTACCACTGCACTGCGAACGGCAAGGTGCTCGTGGTCTTCGGCGCTGCCCGCCTCCCCGCCGGCGAACTCGAGCGCCTCGCCCCGCACACCCTCACCGATCGCGGCGCCCTCGCGCGCGAGCTCGAGGAGGTGCGGCGTCGCGGCTACGCGACCGCGGTCGACGAGCTGGAGCCGGGGCTCGCGGCCGTCGCCGCCCCAGTCCAGGCGGGCGAGACGGTCGCCGCCCTGAGCGTCTCAGGCCCCACGATCCGCATGACGCCCGCGCGCCTCGAGGAGCTTGGCGCGCTGCTCATCACCCACGCTGCCGAGCTCTCGGCGGCGCTCGCCCCCGACGACGACAAGGGAGGAGCCGCATGACCCACGACGAGATCCTCCAGGGCCTTTACGACAACACGCTCGTCGGCAACGCCCCCGAGGTGCGGGAGCTGACCGAACTCGGCCTCGAGGAAGACCTCGACCCCGAGCGCATGCTCTATCACGGGCTGATCCCGTCGCTCGAGGAAGTCGGCGCGCGGTTCGAGCGCGGCGACTTCTTCGTTCCGGAGATGCTGATCGCCGCGCGGGCGATGCAGGGCGCCCTCGACATCCTGCGGCCGCTGCTCGCCGAGACGGGCGCGAAGCCGATTGGCACGTTCGTGATGGGCACGGTCAAGGGCGACGTGCACGACATCGGCAAGAACCTCGTCAACATCATGCTCGAGGGCGCCGGCTTCACCGTCCACGACCTCGGTGTGAACGTCGCGCCCGAGAGGTTCGTCGAGCAGGTCGAGGAGCACCAGCCGGACATTGTTGGCTTCTCGGCGTTCCTGACCACGACGATGCCGATGTTCAAGGCGAACATCAACGCGCTCGAGAAGGGCGGGCTGCGCGACAAGGTGATCGTGATGGTGGGCGGCGCTCCCGTCACGCAGGAGTACGCCGACGCGGTCGGAGCCGACGGCTACGCCGCCGACGCCTCCACCGCCGTTCGGCTAGCCAAGGATCTGATCGACCGCGCGCGGGAGGCCGCGCTCGTCGGCTGAGGCGCATGGAGACCGTCCTCGAGTCGCAATCCCGCAGGGTCGTGATCGGGCCCGATCAGCCCTTCTGCATCGTCGGCGAGCGCATCAACCCGACCGGCCGTAAGGCGTTCCAGGCTGAGCTCCAGGCCGGCGACCTCTCGCGGATCGAGGAAGACGTCGCCGAGCAGGTCGCCGGGGGCGCCGACATGCTCGATGTGAACGTCGGCGACCCGCTCGCCGACGAGGCCGGCCTGATGGGCCAGGCGGTGCCGCTGGTCCAGGGCTTGACCGACCTCCCGCTGTGCATCGACTCATCGGTGATCGAGGCGCTGGAGGCCGGGCTCGCCGAGTACGAGGGCAAGGCGCTCGTCAACTCCGTCACCGGAGAGGACGACCGGCTCGAGGCGATCCTGCCGATCGTCGCGAAGCACGGCGCCGCCGTGATCGGTCTCGCCAACGACGACGAGATCCGGATGGAGCCGACCGAGCGGCTCGCGATCGCCAAGAAGATCGTCTCAGCCGCGGGCGATCACGGGATCCCGCCCGAAGACGTGGTGATCGACCCGCTCGCGATGCCGGTTGGTGCCGAGCCGCGCGCGGTCACCACCTTCGTCGAGACCCTGCACCTGCTCCGCGAGGAGCTCGGCGTGAACACGACCTGCGGCGCGTCCAACACCTCGTTTGCCATGCCTGGGCGGCACGCGATCGGCGCGACGTTCCTCGCGGTCGCCCAGAGCCACGGGCTGACCAGCGCGATCATGGACGCGCGCTCGCCGCAGTGCGTCGAGGCGGTGCGGGCGGGCGACCTACTGCTCGGTCGTGACGAGTGGGGGGCCCGATGGATCAAGCGGTACCGCGACCAGCAGGCGGCGGCTGCCCCGTGAGCTCGGCGGCGGCATCGGTGGAATCCGACCGCACCGAGCTGAGCCGCGTCCGCCTGCGCTTCGTCGAGGGCGACGCGACCGACGGCACCGAGACGCGTGTACCGGCCGGGACGACTCTGTTCGACGCGGCCAGCTGGAACGGGATCGCGATCGATTCCACCTGCGGCGGCCACGGGACGTGCAAGAAGTGCAAGGTGCGCGTCGTTGTCGGGTCGGCGCCGGTCGATTCGGTCGATCCGCGCGCGTTCGGGCCCGACGAACTGAGGGACGGCTGGCGCCTCGCCTGCCGTTCGGAGGCGCGCCGGGACCTCGTCGTCCACGTCCCGCCGCTCCAGACC
>JBKPRD010000303.1:0-8124 GCA_046734415.1 Actinomycetota bacterium
GCTCGGCCGGAGCGACGCCAAGGCGTGCGCCTGAAGGGCGCCAATGTTGGCGTCTCCGCGCCGTACCGAGGTTTCTCGATAGATCTCGACTCGGATGGACGAGGCCATAGAGACCAAGAATCAGCGGCGAGAGGAGAGTGCTCCTCGGGCCGACTCTGACCACCGGACGGACCTAGCCCTTGATCGCTCGCCGCTTGCCGAGCCGACGAGCACCACGGCGGCGCTCGGCGCTGCCATGCTGGGGTTCTTGCGGGCGATCGCCACGGCTGCACGCTCCGGGCTAGTGGCTCAGGGACTGACGCGCGACCGACGGGGCAGAGTCCAGAATAGGTCGCGTCCCGGTGACCCCACGGATTCATGGACCCGAGCATCCCGACCTATCCGGACCTCGCAGACAAGGTCGCCGTCGTCACCGGCAGCTCGCGCGGGATCGGAGCGGCTACCTGCCGCCTTCTCGCCGCCAACGGTGTGAAGGTCGTGTCCCGCAACGCCTCCTGATCGCGACCGTTGATGCATCCGCTGGGACGACTCGGTACGCCTGAGGACGTCGCCCTGGCCGTCTTGTTCCTTGCATCCGACAGCTCCTCATGGATAACCGGGGTGACAATCGACGTCGCCGGAGGCCAGATCATGATCTGACCGTGGCGCTGATCGCCCAACGGTTTCGCTGACGTGGTCGAGTACCCAACACAGACCAAGCAGCAGTCATCCCGACCGGCGCTCTGGTTACGGTCATGAAGCGAGCACAAGGAGAGAAGGCCACGACCGAGCCGGGATCTGCTGGAACCGACGAGGAGCCACGGTCGGCCACCGTCGCGTTCCTAACGACTGAGCACTTCACCCTGCAAGGTGCTCGCGCGGCGACGATCGCCGAATCGACGGGGCGAGCGACGATGTTTCTCGGCTCGGTCAGCGGCGGTCTGATCGCGCTGGGCCTGGTTGCGACCGCAACGCGGCTCGGAACGGCCTTCTACGCGTTCGGCCTCGTGCTGTTACCGCTGCTTGCGTTCATCGGCCTGGTGAGCTTCGAGCGCACATTGCAAAGCGGCATCGAGGATTACGGCTACGCCGACCGGATCGCACGGTTGCGCGCCTACTACTTCGATCGGGCACCCGAACTGCTTCCTTACATGCTCAGCGTCCCCCCGACGGACTTTCTTCCCGCGCTAGGCCTTCCCAGAAACCGCTGGCAGGGTTGGCTATCGTTCGCCGGCATGGTCGCGGTGATCACCGCAGCTTTGGCCGGTTCGGCCGCAGGGCTGCTAGCCGCGGTGGCATCCAGTCACTCGCTCGCAGCCGCGCTGCCCGCCGGCGCGGCCGTCGGGATCGCGATCGTCTGGACGCTGATGCGCCGCCAAAGCGCGGCATGGACCCAAGCGAGCGGGGCGCAAGTCAACATCGACACAGAGACACCGAACGCGAGTGGAGACTAGATGGCGCAGATCGGGCACACCTCCTCGGCGCTCGCCCTCGAGGTCTACACCCGCAAGATGGCCCGCAGCCGCGACACCGGAGCGCGGATGGACGCCCTCCTCCAGGGCGCTGATTGGGCACAAGTGGGCAAAAACGGCGATCAGCCCGCCGACGTGTTCGCCGTCGAGAAAACGAAAACCGACGGTTGGCGACGGCTTTCGAGTGGGCGCGGCTGGTATCGAACCAGCGACCTCCCGCGTGTGAACGGTGCGTGGATGGCGACCGCACCGCACTAGACGGGACGGTCGAGCAAAGCGGAACACGGGGCCTCACTGAACCCCTCGTTCAGGCGGCGAGGTCGCCTTGCTGTCGTCTGACGAGGCGGGCGAGTCTCCAATGGAGACGGTCGATCTCCCGTCGCTGCTGCTCGAGGACGCGCCAATCGGCGCGGGCTACCTCGAGTCGGCGCAGCTCGCTGACCCGGGTGCGAATCCGCTCGAGCAGGCGGTCGACCTCCCGCTGCCCGGGAAGCGACGCCATCACGCAGCCTCGTCGAGCGCGGGTGTCGGCTCTGCGCTTGGCTCGATCGCCAGCCGTGGGAGCCGACGGTCGAACCAGCCTGGAAAGCCTTCGGCCGATGACTTCTGCGTCGAAGGCAGGTCCTATTTCTGTGTCGTGTCGACGTTTGCGCTCATCCACGGAGGTGGCGGGACCTCATGGGACTGGCACCTGGTCTCGTCCGAGCTGCGTCAGCACGGCCACGACCCCGTCGCTGTCGACCTCCCCAGCGAGGATGACTCGGCCGGCTGGTGGGACTACGCCGACACGGTCGTCCACGCGGTCGCCGATCGCAGCGACCTCGTCGTCGTGGGGCACTCGCTCGGCGGCTTCACGGCGCCCCTCGTCTGTGAGCGCGTCCCCGCCCGGCTGCTCGTCCTCGTGGCGGCGATGATCCCCTCCCCCGGCGAGCTCTTCGCAGACTGGTGGACGAACGCCGCCTACGAGGAGAGCGGCAACGAGGACGTCTTCTACCACGACGTCCCTCACGCGCTCGCCGCCGAGGCGAAGCGGAGAGAACGAGGCGAGGACTCGAAGGCGCTCCAGGAACCCTGGCCGCTCGATGCCTGGCCGGACGTTCCAACGAGATACCTCCTCTGCCGGGACGACCGCATGTTCACCGCCACCTGGGCGCGCCGCCACGCCCGCGAGCGCCTCGACCTCGAGGCCGACGAGATGCACGGCGGCCACTACATCACGCTCAGCCGCCCGCGAGAGCTGGCCGAGCGGCTTGCGACATACGCCGCGAGCGTTCGATGACCGCTACGGAGCTACGTTCAGCCTCGCCGCGCCGAGCGTCGCGCGTGCGTCGGTACATCGAAGCTGAACCGGTCGTAAACCACAGGCATCGGCAGACGAAATCCGGGTAGGTCGAGAGGGACGCGACCTCCTCCGCGTCGAGCGAGTCGCGGGCGACCGACAGGGCCCTCGCGAGTGGATCGAAGTGGTAGAGCCCGACCTGGAGCCGCCCGACGCGCAGCGCGGCGACGTAGAGCTCGAGCGGAGTTCAACGACCTCGGCCTTGGCTTCGACGTCGTCGCCGGAGATGAAGATCACGCGCTGGCCGCCGGCCTCGTGTGGATCCGAGCCGAGCACTTCGGCGCTGAGCTCGCCGACCTCGAGCGCCATGTGGTTGATCCCGAGCGGGCGTGTCACGGCAGGATCAGGTGAAGGTCGCCGAACTCGTGCCACAGGTACCCGTGCGCGAGCGCGGCCGCGTAGGAGCGCTCGAGGAGCTCGCGACCGGCCGCGGCTTCGATCAGCTCCAGGTGCGAGGACTCGCGCTCGTGCAATCCGCTGAGGAGGCCGTCGATCGCGCGCAACCCGCGCTCCGGCGTGACGACGAGACTCGTCCATCCCTGCCCCTCCGACACGGTGCCGTCCGCTGCGGCCACCGTCTCGAGTGCGCGCACTACGGTCGTGCCGACCGCGACCACGCGCCCGCTCCAGCCGTGAACAGCGTTAACGAGACTGGCCGTCGCAGCCGGGACGTGGTAGCGCTCGGGCAAGGGTGGCTCGCCGCGCTCGAGCGAGGAGACGCCCGTGTGCAGGATCACGGGTGCCACGAGCACTCCGCGCACGACGAGCTCCGTTACGAGCTCCGCCGTGAACGGCCGGCCGGCACTCGGCATCTCGGCGCTCCCTTGCTCGCGGGCGAAGACGGTCTGGTAGGCCTCGAGCGGCCACGGCTCGGGGACGTACTCGTACCGGATCGGTTGCCCGTGGCGGCGGAGGTAGTCCTCCAGCGGCTCGTCGAGGTCGAAACGCGCGACGGCGAGTCGATCGCTGCCGGCGAAACGCGCGACGAGCTCGGCGTGGGCGCCGTCGGCGAGGGCGAGCCGAGCACACACGAGCGGCCGCAGATGGGGCGCTCGGTCGCTCGTTCGCAGCTCCACGACCCAGCTGCCGTCTGTCGTCGGCGCCGAGAGCCAGAGCTGCAACGGTTGCTCGCCGAGGCGGGCCTCGAGCGCAGCCGGCAGCGTCGCCGAGACGTTGACGACGAGCAGGTCGCCCGCGGACAGGAACTGTGGAAGATCGCGGAAACGGGCGTGGACGAGCGCCAGATCGTGCCGCGTCGCGACGAGCAGCGCCACGTCGTCGCGGCCATCCCCGCGCACCTCCGGTGGCTCGTGCGCCTCCAGCCGCACGGGGAGCTCGAGCGCGCTCACGCAGCAACACCCGCGAGCTCGCGCGCCCGGTAGCGGCCGCTCGGAAGCGAGCCCTCGATCAGCGCGAGCAGCCCGGGTACGCTCGCCTCCGGCAGGGGCAGCTGCGAGATGTCCTCGCCCGGGAACCCCTCCTGGTACGTCTGCGTGCGCATGTCGCCCGGGTCGACGCTGTACACACGCAGCTGCGGCTGCTCGGCCGCGAGGATCGCAGTCAGCTGCTCGAGGGCAGCCTTCGACGAGCCGTAGCCGCCCCAGCCCTCGTACGGCTCGACCGCAGCATCCGAGGTGACGTCGAGAATGGCCGCCCCAGGGGCGAACCGAGGAAGCGCCTCCTGGACGAGAGCGAGCGGGGCGAAGACGTTGACGTCGTAGACGCGCGCGAGCTCCGCGAGCGGGTAGGCGGCGAGTGCGGGCTGCGGGCTCGGGCCGAGCACACCCGCGTTGTTGACGAGCAGGTCGATGCGACCGCCCGCCGCCTCGACGAGCGCCCGCCGATGGCCCGGGTCGGCCACGTCGCCCGCGATCGCAACGACGCCCTCGAGGTCGGCGACCGCTCGCTCGAGCGCAGCCGCTCCCCGCGCATCGATGACAAGCCGCCACTCGCGCTCCACGAGTGCGTGGACGAGCGCGAGACCGAGACCGCGCGATCCGCCGGTAACGATGCCGACGGACATACCGCTATGCGGCTGCCTGGGTCGGGAGGCCGTGGCGTGCGACCACGCGCTCGTAGTTGAGGCGCAGCAGCGCGATCACGTCCTCGACGTCGGCTTCGTTCTCGATCCTGCGGGCGCCGAAGCCGGGCCTGCCCGGGAAGACCGGGTGGTAGTCGATTCGTCCCTGCTCGAAGAGGGAGCCCCAGACCTCCTTCGGAAAGCCGAAGTGGGCGGCGTGGTCGCCGTGCAGGTGGCCGATCTCCCGGCCGCCCACCTTGAACGCCAACTCCCCCCGCCTGCCCGGACCCGCGGCGACCCCCGGCCAGGAGGTGACCCTCTCGATGATCTGCTCGCTCGTTCGCTGTCGTGTCGACATGACTGCCTCCTCTCGACCAACTCCTACCTGGAAGGGGTAGGGTACAAGTTAAAGTGAACTTGAAGTCAAGTCCGAAAGTAAGTACGTTCCGGCCATGTCCGACGTGCTGACGATTGGTGAGATCGCTCGCCGAAGTGGTGTCGCCTCGTCCGCGCTGCGTTTCTACGAGCAGCGAGGCCTGATCACCTCGGAACGAGCCGGCTCGGGCCATCGGCGGTATCCGCGCGCAATCCTCCGCCGGATCGCTTTCATCGTCTTCGCCCAGCGCATCGGGTTGACGCTCGAGGAGATCGGCGCGGAGCTGGCGAAGCTCCCTCCGCACCATGCCCCCACGCGCCGCGACTGGTCTCGTCTCTCGGCGACCTGGAGCTCGAGGATCGACGAGCGCATCGCCGAGCTCGAGCGCCTGAAGCTCGGGCTCACGGAGTGCATCGGCTGCGGCTGCCTCTCGCTCGACCGCTGTCAACTCGCCAACCCCGGCGACCGTGCCGCCCGCCTGGGGTCCGGCCCGCGGTACTGGATCGGCGATCGGACGGCGCGCTAACGGCGTCGTGATTCGGCAGTCGGTCGGTCCTACCTCAGCCTCGGAGGGTGAGCGGCTTCGAGGCGGCGTCGCCCGCGCCGCACACGGGGGGTGAACCTCTGACGACGCCGCCCGAGCCAAATTCTAGCTCGGGGCACACGCACCGAGCAGCCAGGCAGTCAGGGAGGCTCGCCCGTGGTTCGCCAGGAGCGCCGAAGCGGCCATCTAGGCTAAGGGCAAGGCCGGAAGGGGCGGGGTAAGCGCTCCGACCGCGGCGAGAGTTCGACGCCCCGCCTTGATGGCCGCTTCGGCCCGGCAGAGGAATCTTCATGACGAGTGCGCCTTCGACCGCGAAAGCACCCTCAGTGCCGCCCGACGCAATGGGTCGCTTCGTCGTATGCTTATTGACTGTCGGGAGGATTGGCGAGGCAAGCGCCCATCTGCGGCAGCGAACCTCAACCCCCCGTTCCGCGGCAGAGGAGTTTGAGCCTCGCCATCTCCCGGCCTCACCGACCAGCCCTGCGAAACATCCGTGGAGTCCCTCGCTGCTGTCCGAGACCGCAGCCGTCAGGCTGGGCTCGCACGACGATCAAACCAGGTCGTCTGCCTTTACGGCGGAGGCTGAGCTGGCGAGGTTCGAGAAAGGCCGCGCTGCGCTGGCATGCCCGTTTCGTGTCGGAGCCGTCCTCGTCGCTGCTCCGGGCGCAGATCACGCTCGCCGCGCTGACCGAGCTACGAACTGGTAGCGATGCGGTGAAACGAGTGCTGCTCGAGTTGGTCGTCCACGCCGGACGCCCTATGCTCCCGCCCAACACGAGCAAGGAGGCACGCGATGGCGGTGTTCATGGGAGCGTTTCCGGTCCTGCCGGGTAAGGAGGAGGAGCTGCGCAAGTTCGCTGAGGAGACACGCAGCCGCCGGGGCGAGTTTGACGCATCGCAACAGCGGCTCGGCATCACGAAGGAGCTATGGGTGCTACAGCAGAGCCCCGAAGGATCGATGGTGATCATCCATTTCGAGAGCGACGATGTCGAGGGCGCGTTGGCGACCTTTGCCCAGTCTGACGACAGCTTCGACGCTTGGTTCAAGGATCGCGTGAAGGAGATCAGCGGGGTTGATCTGAATGAGCCGCCACCCGGCCCGCTGCCCGAAGTGATCTTCGACTGGTCGAGCTAACCGGGAGCGAGCACGCATTCGGTGAGCGCCGCTGGCAACGACACGCCCGCTTGCGCCGAGTGCGGCCGCGAGCCGCGCGATGACAAGAACGCGGCCGAGGAGTGGCGGGCGTACCTCGACATCAACGACGACCTGCCCGTGTTCTGCCCGGAGTTCGCCGAGCGCGAGTTCGGCGCAGGCTGAGGGCGGTGTCCGAGGTAGTGGGGCGGGCTCATGATGCCGGACGGCGGGAGAGGGGTTAGCCGTGGGGCGAAGGCCCGCCCCACCTGATTGTTTGGCAGCCACAGGACGAAGTCGGCGATCGAACACATCGAAAGCCTCTACCACGGCATGTACCTCGACTCAACGGCGAACCGAAATGCTTCATTTAGCGGGTAAAATTGTCCCTGGAGGGCGGGGGTCGTCTATCGATATGGCCTCTTCCTATCGGTAGGCGCTACTGGGCCCCGCCCCCCGTAATGCCCCCGCACAAGCGCACGGCGCAAGAAGGGTTCGTGTCATAGGCTTCCTGCGGTCCGCGGGATTCTTCGGATCGAAGGCCGGCCATGGATGGCAGTGTTTGCGGGGTCGTGGAGGTGCCGTCATGGGCTGTTGAGTGGTGTAGAGAGGTGTTGGGCGCAACGCCGGTTGAGCAACTGCTCGTCTCGGATGCGATGGCAGAAGTGCGAGCGGTGTGGCTCGACGATGGACGCGCGGTTGTGCTGAAGGCGCGGGTCGCGGATGACGCGAGGCGAGCGAGTGGTTGCGTTGAGGTTCAGCGGTTACTGGCTGAGCAAGGCTTCCCATGCCCGCGTCCTCTGTCGATGGTAACGGTGGTGGGCGACCGTGCTGTCCATGCTGAGGAGTGGCGACCAGGCGGAGAGACGATCCGAGAAGATGGCCCGGAAGCGGCGACCCGCTCTGCCTGGTTACTCGGTGACTTGATGAGGCGCCTGGAAGGCATTCGCGCCGATCCTCCTTTGCCGAACCCAGAATGGGTCGGATGGGATCACGAAGGCCCTGGCGACTTTCCCCCCAACCCACGCCACGACCCGCTCGCAGCGAGAATGCCCCTACCAGCGGTGATCCTTGAAACAGCCCCTCGCGTTCGTGCTCGGTTGTTGAAAGCGGCGCTCAGGCCGGTCGTCGGACATGCCGACTGGGAGGCACAGAACATGAGATGGGCAGGCACCGAGCCCCATGTGGTGTACGACTGGGACAGCCTGGCATGGCTTCCCGAGGCCGCCGTTGTCGGAGCAGCGGCGGGAATGTTCGCCAGC
>JBKPRD010000304.1:0-8914 GCA_046734415.1 Actinomycetota bacterium
GGCGGACGAAGCGGACGTCGAACGCGTCGAGGAGCGCCTCGACCTGCTCCGCGAGATGCCCCGTCACGACCGTGACGCGGTCGATTCCGGCCGCCCGCAGCTCGTGCAGGAGCGTCACGACCACCGGGCGCCCGTCGATCGGCAGCACCGGTTTCGCGTAGCGCTCGGTCAGCGGCCGGAGCCGGCGTCCCTCACCGGCGGCCATCACGACGGCTTCCACCCGACCTAGTATCACCATCGTGGTTCTGTGGATCGTGCTGGGAGCCGTTCTCGTGCTCGTGCTCCTCTTTGCCGCCGTGACGTACAACCACCTCGTCCGGCTGCGCAACGAGGCCGAGACGGGCTGGGCGAACATCGACGTGCAGCTCAGGCGGCGCGCCGACCTCGTCCCGAACCTGGTCGAGGCCGTAAAGGGCTACGCCGAGCACGAGCGCGAGACGTTCGAGACGGTCACCGAAGCCCGTGCAGCGCTCCAGCGAGCGTCTGGGCCCGCCCAGGCGGCGCAGGCCGACGCCGAGCTCGGCGCCGGGCTGAACAGGCTGCTCGCGGTCTCGGAGGCCTACCCACAGCTCCGCGCTTCGGAGAACTTCCTCGCGCTGCAGCAGGAGCTCGCGGACATCGAGGACAAGCTCGCCGGCGCCCGCCGCTACTACAACCAGACGGTCTACCGCTTCAACAGCGTCCAGCAGACGTTTCCGAGCCTGCTGATCGCGCGGCCGTTCGGCTTTCACGAGCGCGAGTTCTTCGGCACGGACGAGGGGGACGTGCCCGTCGTCAGCTTCGCGCAGGCGTGACGGTCGCTCGCCTTCGCCGATGACCCTCCAGGAGCAGATCCGCGCCAACCGCTGGAGGACGCTCTGGCTGCTCTTCCTGTTCGCAGTGCTGGTCGGCGCGCTGGGGCTGATCCTCGGCTACGCCTTCCAGCCTTCGCTCCTCGTCGTCGTCGGGATCGTCGGGATCGTCTACGGGATCTTCAGCTGGCTCTCGGCCGGGAAGATCGTCGCCACCGCGACCGGCGCGAGGCCGGTGGACCGAGCCGAGTACCCCCGCCTCTTCCACGTCGTCGAGACCGTCGCGATCGCGGCCGGCCTCTCGCAGCCGCCGCCGGTTTACATCGTCGACGACCACGCCCCGAACGCCTTCGCCGCCGGCCGGAGCCTCGAGACCGCCTACGTCTGCGTCACCACCGGCCTGCTCGACCTGATGGACGAGCGGGAGCTCGAGGGCGTGATCGCACACGAGCTCTCGCACATCCGCAACCGCGACGTGCGGCTGATGTCGCTCGTCGCCGTTCTCGTCGGCGTCGTCGCCCTCTTCTCGGACTTTCTGTTCCGGATCTCGATCTTCGGCGGCGGCCGGAAGGGCGGCGGCACTGCCGGGCTGATCGCGTTCGCGCTCGGTCTCGCTGCGCTGGCGCTCGCGCCGATCGCCGCCGTCCTGATCCAGCTCGCGGTCTCGCGGCGCCGGGAGTACCTCGCCGACGCCTCGGCGGCGGAGATCACGGGCGACGGCGAAGGGCTCGCGCTCGCGCTGCGGAAGCTGCTGCTCGACACGCAGGAGACGAGGCACGCCGGCCGTGCGGTCGCCCACCTCTACATCGAGAACCCGCTCAACCAGACGTCGGGCTTGGGCGGGACGATGCGCGCGCTCTTCGACACGCACCCTCCACTCGAGGCGCGGATCCATGTGCTCGAAGAGGCGGGCGGGTTCCGGCTGGCCGCCTAGAACCGCGCCTCGAGCGCCTCACGCGCTCGCGCCGCATCTTCCGGTCGCACGAGAACGCCGCGGGGACCTCCGCCAGGCATCCCGTCTCGGGCGGCAGCGCTCACCGACGTCTCGCGGTGCGTACACGTGATTCCCGCCTCGCGCAACAGCCCGCAGACGACATCGGCCTCGAACTCCGAGCCGACGATGCGCACTTCGACGAGGTCGCTCATGCCAGCAGCTTCTCGACCTCGTCGAGGATCGCAGCCGCGATCCGCCCCTTCGGCGCCTTGCCGATCTTCCGCTCGCCGTCCGCGCCGATCAGGACGACCTCGTTGTCGGGCGCGTCGAACCCGATGTCGTCGCGCGAGACGTCGTTGAAGACGACGAGGTCGAGTTGCTTCTCGGCGAGCATCCGCCGCTTGCGCGCGAGCCCCTCCTCGCCCTCCTCGGCCGCGAAGCCGACCAGCACCGAGCCGTTCCTCGAGTCGCCGAGCGCGCCCAGCACGTCTTGGGTCGGATGCAGCGTCAGCTGCCAGTCCTCGCCCGACTTCGGCCGCTTGCCGGCGACCGGCTCCGGGGCGTAGTCGGCGACCGCAGCCGCCATCAGCACGACGTCCGCGCCGGCCCGCGCGATCGCCTCGCGCGCGAGGTCGGCCGCGCTCGGCGTCTCGATCACCTCGACGCCGTCGGGAGCGGGAACCGCGAGGTTTGCAGCGAGGAGCGTGACCTCGGCGCCGCGCCTCCGTGCCTCCTCGGCCAGCGCGACTCCCATCCGTCCCGAGGATCGGTTGCCGACGAAGCGGACCGAGTCGAGGGGCTCGCGGGTGCCGCCGGCGGTGACGAGGACGGTCTTCCCCGCCAGCGTGTCCGATTCGCGAAGCAGCTTCCGGGCGTGCGCGAAGATCGCCTCCGGCTCGCTCATCCGCCCCATCCCCTCCTCGCCTTCGGCCAGCTCGCCTGCCTCCGGGCCGATCAGCTCGACCCCGCGCTCGCGCAGCAGCGCCACGTTCGCCTGCGTCGCCGGGTGCTCCCACATCCGGACGTTCATCGCCGGAGCGACGAGCATCGGCCCGCGGAAGGCGAGCGCGAGTTGGGTGAGCTCGTTGTCGGCGAGCCCGTGCGCGACCTTGGCCAGGGTGTTCGCCGAGGCGGGCGCGATCACGAGCAGGTCCGCGTCGACGAGATGTGGGTAGAGCTCGCGCGGCTGCTCGCGGCGCGCGAGCGCCTCGAACGTGCGCGCGGCGACGAATCCCTCCGCCTCCGCGGTCAGCACCGGCATCACCTCGTGCCCTGCCTTGACGAGCAGGCGCGTCAGCTCGCACGCCTTGTAGGCGGCGATTCCACCGGTCACCCCGAGTACGACCCGGGCCATGGCAAGGGCTCCTACTTGTAGGTGTACTTGATCTTGCCCTCGGAGACCTCCTCGAGGGCCATGGTCAAGTAGTTCTTGGAGCGTGACTCGACGAGCGGCGGGAACTCGTCGAACGTTCCCTCGCCGAGCTGGTGGTGGTAGTTGTTGATCTGCCGGGCGCGCTTCGCGGCGACGATGACCAGCGCGTAGCGCGAGTCCACGTTCTCCAGCAGCTCGTCGATTCTCGGATGGATCACGGCCGGCTCATGGTAGCGGCCGCGGCCACCTCTCGTTGGACGATTTCCTCCAGCTCCCGGGTCGCGCGCGCGACGTCGTCGTTGAGCACGACGTAGTCGAACTCGTCCGCCTGCGCGAGCTGCTTGCGCGCGAGGCCGATGCGCTCACCGATCTCGCCCTCGCTCTCGCTCGCGCGCTCGCGCAGCCGCCGCTCGAGCTCCGGAATCGGGGCGGTGATGAAGATCGTCACCGCGCCGGGGACATCCTCCTTCACGTTGAGCGCGCCCTCCGTCTCGAGCTCCAGGAGCGGCATCCGCCCGGCGGCGGCGATGCGATCGACCTCCGAGCGCAGCGTTCCGTACCGCTTTCCGGAGACGTAGGTGACGTGCTCGAGGAAGTCGCCCTCGTGGACTCGGCGCACGAACTCGGCGTCGCTCAGGAACCAGTACTCGCAGCCGTCCTCCTCGCCGCGGCGGCGGAGGCGGGTGGTCGCGGAGACGGCGACCTCGAGGTCCGGCACGCGGTCGAGCAGCGTCTGGATCAGCGTGCCCTTCCCTGCGCCGGAGGGCCCGGTGACGACGAAGACGGGCTTACCGGTTGAAGAGCCCAATGAGCTCTGCGCGCTGGCGATCCGACAGTCCACCGACGGTCTTCGACTGGCTGATGCGGCACTGGTTCAGGAAGCGGGCCGCCTTCACGCGGCCGAACTTCGGCACCGCCATCAGCATGTCGAAGACCTTGGCAGTCGAGACGTATTCGGGCGGGGCGTTCAGGATGTCTTCGATCTGGACCTTGCCCAGCTTCAGGTCTTTCTTCAGTTGCGCCCGGCGGACGCGGATGTCGTTCGCCCGGGCGAGGGCCTCCATGCGCTGATCGAGAGAACGAACCGGCGCCATCGCCTGTGTCTTGGTCGGCATCGCGCGTGCGAGTCTAACAGCTTGGTCGCTGGGGTCAAACGAAGTCGAATTAGTCGATTTGCAGGGCTTTTGCCGAAACTCTCGACCCGACGTCGAGGTGTTTTCTTCCTGGCAACGTTCCTTCGTGCGCGATTCCCCGCGCTTCGGCGGGCGAAGAGAGGCCGCGGGCGGCCAGCTCGGCCGCCAGCTCGGCGCGGATTCGGGCCGGTGCGGACGGGTCCGAGAAGAGCACCGTTCCGAGAGCGACGGCGCTCGCACCGGCCGCGAGGAACTCCAGCACGTCGGGGCCGGACCGCACTCCGCCCATCCCGACGATCGGCAGCGAGGTGGCGCGGAAGCAGGCCGCGACCGCCGCGAGCGCGATCGGCTTGAGCGCCGGCCCGGACAGGCCGCCGGTCTTGGTGCCGAGGACCGGGTGGAGGTCGGCGTCCAGTGCGAGCCCGCGGATCGTGTTCACCAGCGAGAGGCCGTCAGCGCCGGCGTCGGCGACCGCACGTGCGGCGGCTGCGATGTCCCAGCTCGCCGGCGAGAGCTTCGCGTACAGCGGCAGCGACGTCGCGGCCCTGCAGGCGGCGACGATGTCCGCGGCCGACTCGGGCGCCTCGTCGACGTTCGGGCAGGAGAGATTCAGCTCGATCGTCACGTCCCCGAGCCGCGCGCAGGTCTCCGCGTAATCGCGGGCGCCGAAGCCGCCGACCGAGACCCAGAGCGGAAGCCCGAGCCCGCGGAGCCGCGGTAGCGTCTCGGCCAGGAAGCGCTCGCGGCCGGGGTTCGCGAGCCCGATCGAGTTCAGCATCCCGACCTCGGTCTCCGCGATCCGGACCGGCGCATTCCCGCCGCGCGCCAGCGGCGTCACCGTCTTCGTGACGAATGCGTCGAGCTGCCGCGCCGTCTCCGGTGCGGTGAGAGCGTCGAGACAGCCGGATGCGTTCAGCAGCATGTCCCCTCCGGACATGACAGGGGTCTGACCCCTCCCCACCGCACCGGCCGCGGCCTCGACGGACGAGCGCGAGCGGCGATTCGGCTCCGATTCGTCACGCAGCTGCCTCTTCGGGACGTGTCAGGGGTCTGACCCCTGACATGTCCGCTCCGGACAGCACCGGCCCCTCGATGCAGAGCCGCTTCCATTCTCCGCCGATTTCGACCGCGCAGCCGTAGCACGCCCCGTAGCCGCAGGCCATCGGCGCCTCCCATGCCAGCTGCGCCGACGGGACGAGTTCCCGCACCGCCTCGAGCATCGGCTCCGGGCCGCACGCAAGCACGTCAGGCTGAAGCCTGTCCCGCAGCGCATCGGTGACCAGGACCGGGTCGATCACGACCTCCGCGTCGGGAAGGAGCGCGGCCGCCTCCGCGTGCCACGTAGAGCGGAAGCCGAGCACCGCCAGGGCCCCACCCAGCCGCTCGGCCGCGTACGGCAGCGGAGCGATCCCGATGCCGCCGCCGACCAGCAGCGGCCGCTCGACGTCCAGCCGGAACCCGTTGCCGAGCGGTCCGAAGACGTGCAGCTGGTCGCCCCGCTCGAGCGAGCAGAGCACCTGCGTACCGGGGCCGATCGGATCGATCAGGAACCCGAGCTCGCCACGCGGTGCGAGGCAGAGGCTCATCGGCCGCGGCAGCAGCCGCCCTGGCGCCTCGAGCATGAAGAACTGCCCGGGCACGCCACGGTCTAGGCCGCCGCGGTCGACGCGCAGCAGGGCGTACGGCCCGACCGCCTCGCAGCTACGAACCGTTCGCCGTTCGCGTCTCAACGTCGATGCGCTCCTGGAGCGAGAGCGCGAGCTCGGTGCGCGCGTTTGCGATCGCGTGCACCGCGGCTGCCGCCCCCGAGATCGTCGTGATGCACGGGATCCGGGCGACGAGTGCCGCCTCGCGGATGAGGTACCCGTCGGTGCGCTGGAGCGAGCCTCCGAAGGGAGTGTTGATCACGAGGTCGCAGCGACCGCGCCGGACGAGGTCGACGATCGTCGAGTCGCCGCCGTCCGCGATCTTCGCGACGCGTTCGACCTCGAGCCCGGCTGCCTCCAGCGTCCGGGCGGTGCCGCCGGTGGCGACGAGCTTGAAGCCGAGCCCGGCGAGCGCGGCGGCGACGGGCACGACCGCAGGCTTGTCGGCGTCGCGCACCGACAGGAACGCCGTGCCGGACGTCGGCAGCGGCCGCCCTGCCGCGCGCTCTGCCTTCGCGAACGCCGTTGGGAGGTCGGACGCCGAGGCCATGACCTCGCCGGTGGAGCGCATCTCCGGGCCCAGCACCGGATCGCTGCCGGGGAAGCGCGCAAATGGGAGCACGGCCGCCTTGACGCTCACCTGCCTCGGCGGGCGCTCGGACGGAAGCGCGAGGTCGCGCAGCCGAGCACCGGCCGCGAGGCGGCAGGCCGCATCGACGAGGCGCAGGCCGGTCGCCTTCGAGGCGAACGGCACCGTCCGCGAGGCGCGCGGGTTCGCCTCCAGGACGTAGACGGCGTCCTCGGAGACCGCGAGCTGGACGTTGATCAGGCCGACCGTGCCGAGCGCCGGCGCGAGCCGTCGCACCACGTCCTCTACCTCGCGCGCGGCCGCCGCCGTCAACGACGGCGCCGGCAGCACGCAGGCGGAGTCGCCGGAGTGGACGCCGGCCTCCTCGACGTGCTGCATGACCGCCGCGACGTACGTCTGTTCGCCGTCGCAGAGCGCGTCGACGTCGATCTCGATCGCGTTCTCGACGAACCGGTCGACGAGCACGCGGCCCGTCAGGTCGGAACGAAACGCCTGCACCACCTCGGCGCCGCGGTAGCAGATCCGCATCGCGCGCCCGCCGAGCACGTACGACGGCCGTACGAGCACCGGGTAGCCGATCCGGTGCGCCAGCTCGGCCGCCTCGCGGCCGCTGGACGCGATCCCCCAGTCCGGACAGCGGATGTCCAGCCGGGCGAGGAGCTCCGCGAACCGTTCCCGATCCTCGGCCAGGTCGATTGCGTCGTAGGGCGTGCCAAGAATGCGGAATCCGCCTCGTTCGATCGCGCGCGCGAGCTTCAACGGCGTCTGCCCACCGAACTGGATCACGACCCCCTCCGGCTGCTCGCGCTCGCAGACCGCCAGCACCTCGTCCGCGGCGAGCGGCTCGAAGTAGAGCCGGTCGGACGTGTCGTAGTCGGTCGAGACGGTCTCGGGGTTGCAGTTGACCATGATCGCCTCGTAGTCGAGCGCGCGGAAGCTCTGCGCGGCGTGCACGCAGCAGTAGTCGAACTCGATCCCCTGGCCGATCCGGTTCGGGCCGGAGCCGATGATCACGACGCGCGGCCTGTCGCCCTGCGGCGGCGCCTCGTCCGCCTCGCCGAACGTCGAGTAGTAGTAGTTCGACGCGGCCGCGACCTCGCCGGCGCACGAGTCGACCCGCCTGTACACGCGCCGTCCGGCCGGCGGCCCTTCCTCGCGGAGCCGCTCGAGCTCCCGGCCGAACCAGGGGTGCAGGGCCTCCGGCAGGTCGGTCAGGTCCGCCCACGGCGTGACCGCGCCCGCGTCGAGCTCGCGCGAGCTCATCGCCTTCCAGAACGCCTCGCGGAACGTGCGGCCGATGCCCATCGCCTCGCCGACCGACTTCATCTGCGTGCCCAGCGTCCGGTCCGCGCCCGGGAATTTCTCGAACGCGAACCGTGGGAACTTGACGACGACGTAGTCGAGCGTCGGCTCGAAGCTCGCCGGCGTCGTCTTCGTCAGGTCGTTCGGGATCTCGGCGAGCGTGTAGCCGACGGCGAGCTTGGCCGCGACCTTGGCGATCGGGTAGCCCGTCGCCTTCGAGGCGAGCGCGGACGAGCGCGACACGCGCGGGTTCATCTCGATCACGCGCAGCTCGCCCGTCTCGCGCTCACGCGCGAACTGGATGTTCGAACCGCCGGTCTCGACTCCGACCGCGCGGATCACCGCCGCAGCGGCGTCACGGAGCTCCTGGTACGCCTCGTCGGAGAGCGTCATCTGAGGCGCAACCGTGACGGAGTCGCCGGTGTGTACGCCCATCGGATCGAGGTTCTCGATCGAGCAGACGACGACGACGTTGTCGCGCTTGTCACGCATCACCTCGAGCTCGAACTCGTCCCAGTTCCGCACCGACTCCTCGACGAGCACCTGGCCGATCGGGCTCTCGCGCAGGCCGCGCTCGACCTGCCGCTCGAGCTCGTCGGTCGTGCCGACGAACCCGCCTCCATGGCCGCCCAGCGTGAATGCGGGACGCACGACGGCCGGCAGCGAGATTCCGGCCACCTCGTCGACCGAGGTGACGATCTTCGAGCTCGGCACCCGCAGCCCCACGCCGCGAACGGCCTGCCGGAAGAGGTCGCGATCCTCTGCGCGCCGGATCGCGTCAAGCCCCGCACCGATCAGCTCGACTCCGAGCGCGTCCAGCTCGCCCGCTTCCGCGAGCTGGGTCGCGAGGTTGAGCGCTGTCTGCCCGCCCATCGTCGGCAGCAGCGCGGCCGGCCGCTCGCGGTCGAGCACGTCCGCCACGCCCTCCAGGTCGAGCGGCTCCAGGTACGTCCGGTCGGCGAAGCCGGGGTCGGTCATGATCGTCGCCGGGTTCGAGTTGACGACAAGCGTGCGGAAGCCGTCCTCGCGCAGCACCTTCAGTGCCTGGCACCCCGCGTAGTCGAACTCGCAGGCCTGGCCGATCACGATCGGCCCCGAGCCGATCAAGCAGATCGACTCCAGGTCAGTTCTCCTGGGCAACGTCCTC
>JBKPRD010000305.1:0-6902 GCA_046734415.1 Actinomycetota bacterium
CTCCTGGCCGATCGAGACCAGCGAGGCCCAGGTGGCGGCGAGCAGGCCGTCCGAGCGTGAGCCCTCGATTCCGGGGGAGAAGTACTTCCCTCCGCTCCAATCCGGCATGAAGAAGTAGCAGCGGTTACGCAGGGAACGGTCGCGGAAGAGGAGGGTTGAGGTCCCCTTCAGCCCGTAGCCGTACTTGTGGGTGTCGGCCGAGATCGTCGTGACCCCGGGGACTCGGAAGTCGAAGGGCGGGATCGGCAGGCCGAGCTGCTCTCCGAAGGGCAGCAGGTAGCCGCCCAGGCAGCCGTCGACGTGCATGCCCACGCCGCGCTCGACCGCCAGCTCGGCGAGCTCGGCGATCGGATCGATCGTGCCGTAGCCGTAGTTGCCGGCCGAGCCGACGATCGCGACGGTGTTCTCGTCGATCAGCTCGCCGACCGTGTCGGGCCGGACGAGCGTCGTCTCCGGATCGATCTCGGCTCGGCGCATCTCTACGCCGAACAGGTGGCAGGCCTTGTCGAACGCGGGGTGCCCGGTCTCCGGCTTCACCAGGTTGGGACGGTCGATGCCGCGCTCCTCACGCCCCTGCTCGCGGTATGCCAAAACCGCCTGGGCGATGCTGGCGCTGCCGCCCGAAGTGACCATCCCAGCCGGCTGGAGGCGAGGGCGCGCGTCAGCGCGACCCGTTTGATGGTCCTCGCTGGCGTGCATCAGATCGAGCGCCATCGCGATGATCTCGCCCTCGAAGCGCGTCGCGCTCGGGCACATGTCCCGCTGCAAGGCGTTCTGATGCGCGAAGAGACCGAACGCCTCCTTCAGGAAGCCGTAGTGATCCTTGTCGCCGCAGTACATGGTCCCGGAGCACTTGCCGTCCTCCCAGGCCTTGTCCTCCTCCGTCGCCATCTCGCGCATCTCGCCGAGGATCTCCTCGCGCGAGCGCCCGCTCTCGGGAATCTCACGGCTGACGCCATAGCGCTCGGCGTAGGGATAGAAGTCGAAGAGGTCACTCATCCGTTGCTCCTTGAGTAGCTAGATGTCACCCGAGAAGGTGTCACACGACTCGAGCTTCCCCGAGTCGAAGCCGGTCTGCAGCCAGTGCGCTCGCTGTTCGGAGGTGCCGTGGGTGAAGGACTCCGGGTCGATCCGGCCCTGGGCCTGCTGCTGGATCCGGTCGTCTCCGACCGCCGCCGCGGCGGTCAGGCCCTCCTGCAGGTCGCCGCTCTCGAGGATGCCCCTGTCATAGGTCGAGCGGGCCCAGACGCCGGCGAGGCAATCGGCCTGCAGCTCGAGCCGCACGGAGAGCTCGTTCGCGTCGCCAGGGTTCTGCTGGCTCTGCTGACGGACCTGCTGCTCGATGCCGAGCTGCTGCTGGACGTGGTGGCCGATCTCGTGGGCGAGGACGTAGGCTTGGGCGAAGTCGCCGGGCGCCTTGAAGCGCCGGTTCAGCTCGTTGAAGAAGCCGAGGTCGATGTAGACCCTCTGGTCGAGCGGGCAGTAGAACGGCCCGGTCTCGGAGCTGGCGAGCCCGCAGCCGGAGTCCACCTGGTTGCGGAAGAGGACCAGCTTGGCCCGCTGGTACGGCTTGCCCGCCGCCTGGAATTCCTGCTGCCAGAAGCCCTGGGCATCGTCGAGCACGAAGGAGACGAACTGCACCTCCTTGTCCTCGTCCGGGCTGTTGGGAACCGACGAGGCGCCGCTGCCCGACTCCGGGACCTGGGGGAACGCGCTGCCGGGCGCCGGGACGTCGAAGCCACCCCCTCCCCCGCCCTTCAGGAAGACGAGGTAGATGATGACCAGCACGATGATCGTGCCGATCCCGCCGCCACCGAGACGGCCCATCGGGATCGGCTGACCTCCGCCGCCCCCGAAGCCTCCTCCCGAGGCGCGCCGGTCCTCCACGTCCGCGCTGCGACCACCCGGCCTCCACTTCATCGCACGGCCACTCTATCCGCGCCCAGGCTCGACTAGTCTGCCGCCGATGAAGAGGGGAAGGGCCAGGTTCCCAGGGGCGGCGGCGACGGCGGCGTCGATCGCGGCGTTGCTTGCGGTCACCCTCGCGCCAAGTGCGGGCGCGGTCGCTCCGGACCCCAACCCCTGGCTGCACAACCGCTTCCTGGTCATGGCCCACCAGGGCGGCGAGGACGAGGCGCCGTCGAACACGATGTTCGCCTTCAAGTCGGCGATCCGAGACCGAGGCGCGGACTCGCTCGAGCTGGATGTCAACTTGAGCTCCGACGGCAAGCTGATGGTGATCCACAACGACACCTACAGCAGCATCGCGTGCACCCACGCCCTCTGCCCCGGCCCCGCGAGCGCCGAGGCCCACCGGCCCGCCTCCGAGATCAACGACCTGACCGCCGCCCAGATCCAGGCGCTCGACGCGGGCTACTGGTTCCGGCCGGGGACCTATTCGCACGACTACTCCCTGCCGGATTCGGCCTACCCGTACAGGGGCATCCGCACCGGGGCGGTCGCGCCCCCGGCGGGCTACGCAGCCGATGACTTCGTGATCCCCACGCTTCGCCAGGTCCTGGACACCTTCCCCAACACGCCGATCAACATCGAGATCAAGATGATCAAGACGACCACGGCGCCAGTTCCGAAGAGCGGGTGCGTCACCGATAACGGGATGCAGTACTGCGACGATGCCCCGGCCTCGATGCCGGTCGCCGATGCACTCTCCGACCTGCTCGACGAGCCGCAGTACGCCGGCCGGAACGACATCATCGTGGTCTCGTTCAGCGACGACCTGATCGACGAGTTCCACTCACGCGACGATCCGCCCTACGTCGCGCTGGCGCCCGGGGTCAACGACACCACCTCCTTCGCCCTCACCGGCCTCTCGCCGACACCCGACGTCGCGGCCTTCCAGGTCCCGCCGACACAGAGCGGCGTCCAGGTGCCCGAGCTGCTGCTCAACACCTGGCACGCGCACGACAAGGGCTACGCCGTCCACGTCTGGACCAATGGCGACCAGGACGAGACCGACGCGAGCTACAAGCACCTCTACGACCTCGGGGTCGACGGGATCATGAGCTCGGACCCGAGCCGGCTCGCCGCCTTCCTCTGCGCCAACAACGTCCCCCATCCGAACGGCACGAGCCGCTGCCCGGCCCAGCCCGCCACCCCCGCGCCCAAGCGGAAGAAGTGCAAGAAGAGACGTAGAGCGGCGGCCATAAAAACCGCCGCCGGATCAAGCGCCGAGGCCGCCAAGAAGAAGCGCTGCAAGAAGCACAAGAAGCGCCGCTAGGCCGCGGTTACTCCGAGTAGCTCTCCAGAGCACTTCTCTGCGAGAGCACATAGAGCAGGATCAAGGCCGGCACGCAGGTGACAGCGGCTACCCCGAAGACGACGATCACCTCCGTGAGGGTGGCGGAGGCGCCGGCGGCGTCCGAGATCGTCAGGGAGGTCGGCAGCATGTACGGGAAGGCCGCTGCGAAGTAACCCCAGATCACCGCCACCGCCGCTCCGACCGCCGCCGCGCGTAGGCCCATGTATCGGCCGGTGATCAGCAGGCCCAGCGCCGCCAGGCCGCAGATACCGGACAGGATCACCAGCGCGATCCCCGGCCACGAGGTGAGCCCGTCGTAGATGTAGCGGGCGTCCTGGTGGAGAGCCACGACGCCGACCACCGCGCCGATCCCCGCCACCACCGCGATGATCAGCGCTCGGCGCGCGAAGTAGTCGCGCAGCTCCTCGTCACCCGCCGCCCCGGAATCCCGAACCAGGAAAACCGCGGCGGTGTAGGCGGTGACCGCGACGAACAGCGCCCCGGTGACGAGCGGCAGGAAGCCCGTCCAGCTGCCGGTGGGATCGCCGTCGCCGGCGGCCGGCACCTCGCCGGATGCGATCGCGCCGACGACGGTGCCCATGAAGAAGGGCGTGAGCAGCGAGGCCACTCCGAACGCCCGAGTCGGCGCTGGCCCTGGGAGCGCATGGCGGAAGGCGAAGCCGGCCCCCCGAAACACGATCCCAAGGGCGGCGAGCGACAGCGGGATGTAGAGGGTGGTCATGATCGCCGAGAAGGCGCTCGGGAAAGCGGTCCAGAGGACGACCAGGACGAAGATCAGCCAGACATGGTTGGCCTCCCAGACCGGGCCGATCGAGCGGTCGATCTGAGCTCGAACCCGCTCGGCCCGCTCGCCCTTCCCCGCGAGAAGGTCCCAGAAGCCGGCGCCGAAATCGGCCCCGCCGAAGATCGCGTAGAGGGTGACGCCGATCCAGAGGATCACCGCGCAGACGTC
This sequence comes from Actinomycetota bacterium, assembly GCA_046734415.1. GTDB lineage: Bacteria > Actinomycetota > Thermoleophilia > Gaiellales > Gaiellaceae > DATBLE01. Next base: position 4,233 of record JBKPRD010000305.1, read on the forward strand.
GGCGGTGCTCATGTGGCAGCCTCCGAGCGCGGTGGGCTGTACGGCAGCTCGGCCGGCTCGGGCTCGCCCGCACTCCACCGCCTCGAGAGGCCGCGAAGCACAAGCACCGCGGTGGTGCCGAGGGCGATGTAGATCGCCATCGTCACGCCGAAGACCCACCAGATTCCCTGGGCCGGGGTTACCGCCTCCGACGTCCGCATGAAGTCCTGGACGATCCACGGCTGCCGTCCCACCTCCGTGACGATCCAGCCGGACTCGAGCGCCAGCACCGCGGCCACTCCCGCCACCGCGCCGATCCGCAGGAACCAGGGCGTCGCGGGGAGGTCGCGCTTGCGCCACCAGGAGATCGCGAACCAGACCGCCAGCAGGAAAAGGCCAGTCCCGATCCCGACCATCGTGTCGAAGGAGAGGTGGAGCAGGGTCAGCGCCGGGGGCTCTTCGTCGTCCGGGATCTGGTTCAGGCCGGTGACATCCGAGCTGGTGCTGAACCCGACCAGCAGCGAATCGAGGCCGGGAATGCCAATTGCACCCTTCACCTCACCGTCGGTGCAGATCCCGCCGATGTACTCGGTCTGGTCGTCCCCGCCCTTGTAGACGCACTCGAAACCCGCGAACTTGGCCGGCTGGTCATCCGCCACCGCCCGGGCGGCCGTATCGCCTACGAAGAGCTGAATCGGGGTGGCGATCGCCGCCAGCGTGAAGGGGATGATGAAGCCGAGGCGGTGGTAGCGGTTGCGCTTTCCGCGCAGCATGGCCACGGCGTAGACGGAGGCGATCAGGAACCCGGCCACCATGTAGGCCGCCAGGAACATGTGGAAGAACTCGTATCCGGCCGCGGGATTGAAGAGAACTTCGAAGGGCTTCACGTCGGTGACCTGGCCGCTGCCGTCGAGGGTGAATCCCTGCGGCTGGTTCATCCACGAGTTGGCAGCGATCACCGAGAAGGCGCCACCGATCCCGGAGATCACGATCGGCACGGCCGACCACATGTGCGCCCGCGGCGAGAGCCGGTCCCATCCGTAGATGTAGATCGCGATGAAGATCGCCTCGAGGAAAAAGAAGATCCCCTCGATCGCGAACGCGACCCCGAAGACGTCGCCGAAGCGGTCCATGAAGCGGGGCCAGAGCAAGCCGAACTCGAAGGAGAGGACCGTGCCGCTGACCGCGCCGACGGCGAAGAGGACCGCTACGGCCTTCGACCAGTTGCGCGCCAACTGGAGGGCGGACGGGTCGTTCTTCTTCCTGCCCCGGTACTCCGCGATCAACATCATCGCCGGGAACGCCACACCGAAGCAGGCCAGGACGATGTGGAACCCGAGGGTGAAGCCCATCTGGTTGCGCGCCGCCAGCAGATTGCTGCCGGCGTCGGCGATCAGCGCGACAGACATCGCGTCCCAAGCTTAAGGCTTACTGGCGAGGTGAAAGCGATTGCAGAAGTCACAGCGGTAGTAGGTCATCCCCAGGCGCTCCGCCTCCGCGCGGGCCACGGATTCGCTCTCGTAGGCCGTTTTCGGCTTACCGTCTGCCCGGAAGTGAGTGGGGACTATCCGCTTTCTGGACATGAACCGAGCCTACATAGGGCTGATTAGGGGTCATTCCCAATAGACGGAAGTAGCCAGACGCGTCATCTTCGCTGCCATGGCAAACACACCGAAAAACTCAAAGACGAAGAAGGAGACGGAGACGACCGAGGTCGTCGGCCCGCGGCGCCCGCTGCTCCGGTCCAAGGACGACCGGCTGATCTGGGGAGTCGCGGGCGGCCTCGCCGCCCACATCGGCTTCAACGCCACAGTGGTCAGGCTCGCGTTCGTCGTACTGACGCTGTTCGGCGGCGCCGGGCTGCTCGCCTATCTCGTCCTCGCGGTGGCGCTCCCGGAGGACGACGGCACCGGCAAGCCCGTCGAGGAGAGCGTCTGGGCGCGGCTCGGCAAGGTCGTGCTGGTCTGCATCCTGGTCGCGATCGCCCTTGGCCTGGCGGCCGGGTTGGCTCTGGTCAGCGCCTGGGTGACCGCGACCGGCCATGGGACGGCGATCGCCGTAGCGGTGATCTTCGTCGGCCTCGCACTGGTCGCGGCGTCATTCGCAACCGACGTCAGACGGCGGGCAACGCCCCCTCTCCTGGTGCTGGCGCTCGTGCTCGGCATCCCGGCCGGCGGCATCGCCGCCGCGGACATCAAGTTCGACAACTCGGTCGGGGAGCGCACGTACACCCCCACCGTCGCGGCCGACATCCCGGCCGAGGGCTACAAGCTCGGCACCGGTCAGCTCGTGGTCGACCTGCGCCAGCTGCCCTGGAAGCCCGGTCAGACGATCGCGGCGTCGGCTCACCTCGGCATGGGCCAGATGATCGTCTCGATCCCGTCCAAGGTCTGCGTGGTGGGCCACGCCACCGGGAAGGCGGGCGAGCTGATCGTCGCCGGGGACGTCAGTCAGGGAATCGATCCCGAGGTAACCCAAGGGAGCCCGACGAGTAAGGCGCCCCGCCTGGATCTGGACGCCGACATCCAGCTCGGTCAGATGACCGTCAGCGACCAGGCCCCGAACCGGGTCGATGACCACGGAGCGGACTACGACCACCACACCGAACAGGCAGCTGCGCAAAGGCAGGTATGCGGTAGGTGACTAAGCCAAATCTGGGAACGCTGGGGACCGGGACAGCCGTCCTGGTCC